>NZ_CP015849.1:4455625-4781250 GCF_001654495.1 Streptomyces sp. SAT1 | reverse complement strand
GGATCGCGACGATCGCCGACCAGACGGAGACCTGGGTGGCGACGCTGTCGGCCTTCTGCACGGCCAGGATGACGGACACGATCGCGCCGGGTCCGGCCAGCAGCGGCATGCCCAGCGGGACCAGGGCGACGTTGACGTCCTTGGTCGCCTTGGGCTCGTCGGTCTTGCCGGTGAGCAGGTCCAGGGCGATCAGCAGCAGGAGCAGTCCGCCCGCAATCATCAGCGCGGGGACCGAGACATGCAGGTAGTCGAGGATCTGGTGGCCGAGGACACCGAACACGGCGATCACGCCGCCCGCCACGCAGACGGCCTGGAAGGCCATCCGCTTCTGGATTTTGGCGGGCCGTCCGGCGGTCAGCGCGAGGAAGATCGGGGTGATCCCGGGGGGATCCATGATCACGAAGAGAGTGAGGAAGAGGGAGCCGAAAACGGCAGCGTCGAACATCGTCTGAACAGGCCTTGCGTACGTGCGGAGGGAAGGGGGGAAGGAAGGCGGGGGTGGGTGGGTGGGTGCGGGCGCGCGCGGGAAGGGGCAGGGGCCTCAGGCCGTGCCCGCGACCGCGCCGTCTCCGCCGGCGCCCGGCACCGGGAACGCTCCGGTCGCCCGCCGCGTGATCTCCCCGTACACGTCGGGGTGCGTGGTGAACTCGCCCAGGGCGACGGCCTTGCGGTCGCCGTGGTAGTCGCTGGAGCCGGTGACCAGCAGGCCCAGCTCCCCGGCCAGGCCGCGCAGCCGGGCCCGGGTCGGCGCGTCGTGGTCCATGTGGTCGACCTCGATGCCGTCGAGACCGGCGGCGGCCAGCTCGGCGATCGTGGACTCCGGGACCGTACGCCCGCGCTTGGCGGCGGCCGGGTGTGCGAAGACGCAGACCCCGCCCGCGCCCTTGACCAGGCGGATCGCCTCGAACGGGTCGGTCTCGTGCTTGGCGACCCAGGCCCGGCCGCCGTCGGCCAGCCACTGGTCGGTGAAGGCGTCGCTCACGGTCGGTACGACGCCCAGCTCCACGAGGGCGGAGGCGACGTGCGGGCGGCCGACCGAGCCGTCGCCCGCGATCCGCGCGACCTGTTCCCAGGTGACGGGCACACCGAGCGCGTTGAGCCGGGCGACCATGCCCTGGGCCCGGGGCACCCGGTCGTCGCGGACCAGCTCCCGCTCGGCGAGCAGGGCGGGCTCCTCGGGGTCGAAGAGGTAGGCCAGCATGTGCATGCTGACGCCGTCGACGCGGCACGACAGCTCGGCGCCGGTGACGAGGGTCAGCCCCTCGGGCAGCGCGGCGATCGCCTCGGCGTGGCCGCGGGTGGTGTCGTGGTCGGTCAGCGCGACGACGTCCAGTCCGGCCGCGGCGGCGTTCCGCACCAGTTCGGCCGGGGTGTCCGTGCCGTCGGACGCGTCGGAGTGGGTGTGCAGGTCGATACGCACGACACGGACTCCAGACGGTGACGGGACGGAAAGGGACACTCAAGGATAACGGGAGACAAGGGGTGCCTTGTCACCCCCGCACACCCGCCTCGCCCCCTACATGCGCCCGCAACACACCCGCAACACGCCCGGACGGGCGGGCCTACGGCTGCAACAGCCGCGGGGACAGCGCCCCGCACGGCACCAGCTCGGCCTCGGCGCCCGCGTCCCGCAGGTCGGCCAGGACCAGTTCGTCGTACATCAGCAGGCCGGACTGCTCGGGCCAGACCACCGCCCACAGCCACAGCCCGAGGGCCTCGCCCGCGAAGACGGCGCGGTCGACCGGGGCGCCGCCGACGTGCCACAGGGGGGTCGGGCGGCCCGCGGCCAGCACCTTCGCGTCCGGTGGCTTCTCCACGTTCAGACAGGGGCCGGGGTCGGGGCCCTCGATGCCGGCGTAGCGGGCGCCGAGGCCGACGCCCAGTTCCTCGGCGACGAGGATCAGCTCGCCCATGCCGCCGAGCGGTCCGGGGCCCGAGCAGGCCACGGCGGTCGCCCGGCCGCCGCTGCGGTCGTCGCCCGCGGCGGCCACACCGGTGAACAGCCACCCCACGGGCAGCGGCCACGGCATCCACACGGGCACCTGGGTGCGGCTGACGACGACGCCGAGTCCTTCGACGCTCGGCGGGGTCACGGGCTGCACCGGATGCACCGTCCCGTGCTCAGCGCACTGCCAGGTGTCGCTGAAGAGGCCGGGAGCCCTGACCCGGCCACCGCACTTCGGGCAACTGGGTTCGCCCCTCATAGAGCCCCACGGTCCTACCCGGACAGCGCCGCGTCAAGGACGATCACCCGTCCGGAGGGAGGCCCTCCACCTCGGACCAAATAGATGTACCTTGCATTAATTAGCTGATCTAACTTACTATGTGCATAAGCCAACCATCGTTCGAGCATCAACCGTCCGGATTGGAGCACGCATGGCCGCGGACCCCTTCGACGCGGGCGCCGGCAGCATCCTGCGGCAGCCGAAGGCCGTCTGGGCTACGGCGGGAGCGTCCGTCGTCGCCTTCATGGGCATCGGTCTGGTCGACCCGATCCTGCCCTCCATCGCCAAGGGCCTGGACGCCACCGCCAGCCAGGTCTCCCTGCTCTTCACCTCCTACTTCCTGATCACCGCCGTGGCGATGCTGGTCACCGGCTTCGTCTCCAGCCGCATCGGCGGCAAGAAGACGCTGCTGCTCGGCCTCGCCTTCGTGGTGGTCTTCGCCGGGCTCGCCGGCACCTCGGGATCCGTCGCCCAACTGGTCGGCTTCCGGGCCGGCTGGGGCCTCGGCAACGCGCTCTTCGTCTCCACCGCGCTCGCGGTCATCGTCGGCGCGGCGGCGGGCGGCAGCGCGGCGGCCATCCTGCTCTACGAGTCCGCGCTCGGCCTCGGCATGGCCTGCGGCCCGCTGGTGGGCGCCCTGCTCGGCAACGCGAGCTGGCGCTACCCGTTCTTCGGCACCGCGTTCCTGATGGCCGTCGGGTTCCTGTGCATCACCGCGTTCCTGAAGGAACAGCCGAGGCCCGCCCGCAAGACCTCACTGCTCGACCCGCTCAAGGCGCTGGGCCACGGCGGTCTCGCCTCGGCGGCGGTCTCGGCCTTCTTCTACAACTACACGTTCTTCACCGTGCTGGCCTTCACGCCGTTCGTGCTGGACATGACGCCGTACAAGTCGGGCGCGGTGTTCTTCGTCTGGGGCCTGCTGCTCGCCGTGTTCTCCGTGCTGGTGGCGCCGCGCATGCAGGCGCGGTTCGGCTCGCTGAAGGTGCTCGGCGGCTCCCTGGTGCTGCTCGCCGCCGACGTGGTCGTCCTCGGCTACGGCGACCACACCACCGCGATCGTCTGCACCGTGCTGTCCGGCGCCTTCATCGGCGTGAACAACACCGTCTACACCGAGTTGGCGCTCGGGGTGTCGGACGCGCCGCGCCCGGTGGCGAGCGCCGGCTACAACTTCGTGCGCTGGTTCGCCGCCGCCGCGGCCCCTTATCTCGCCCCGAAGATCGAGGAGTGGAGCGACCTCCACATCCCGTTCGTGGTCGCGGGTGCCACCGCGCTGCTGGGCGCGCTGGTGGTCCTGGTGCGGCGCCGCTCCCTCACATACGAGGCCGAGCAGCTGGAACCGCGCCACGCGACCGAGGACAGCGTCACGGTTTTCGCCAACTGACGTACACGATCCGCGGCTTGGGTGAGATCGGTCACTGCGGTGGTCACTCCAGCGGGACGGACCGGCGGGCCGGGTCCCGCAGGTCCGTCCCGTGCGTCAGCCAGCGCTCCTGGAGCACCTGCGCGCCGTGCACGCGTTTGAACGCGGCCTCGTTCGGCGTCATCGGCAGCAGCGGCAGGAACCGCACGGGATCCAGCGGCGCGTCGAGTTCCAGGTCCTCCACCAGGCCGCCCGGCTCGGCCACCAGGACCGAGGTGAAGGGCGCGCCCGGCCACAGCGCCTCCCCCACGTCGAGCGAGGCACCGGGCGCCACGACCACACCCTCGACCTGCGGGGACGCGCCGAGGACGGCGAGCGGGCGGAGCACCTTGTCGGTGTCGGCGCGGCCGGTGCGCACCGAGAGGACCAGTTCGGCGCGCGGCCCGGCGACCGGGTCGGCGACCATCGCCGTGGGGTCCGCCATGGGCCGGGCCGACATGCCGAGCGTGGCGTAGCGGACGATGTCCCCCTCCTGGAAGCGCAGCACCTCGATCCGGTCCGTGCCGAGGAAGGTGACCGCCGCGCGCGCGTCCGGCTCGCCCAGCGCCGAGCGCAACCGGGCCTCGACCAGAGGAAGAACATCTGCCATGTCGCGAGCATAGAACTCGTCAGTACCCGGCAAAGCGGCACCTTGACACGTCGGCCGACTGATACTCTGACTCGGTGGTTCGGGGCAGCACGCAGAAGCGTCGCGATCAAGCCCCGACGCCGATGGGACTCCCTTACGAGGGACCGGCCGGAGGAGGTGGGGCTGTCATGGATCGAAGTCGACCGTGCAGTAGCACCCGCTCTTCCCGCCGCTGATGTAGCTGTTCCGGCTCCGGCTGACCGCCACCTCTCGCCTTCGTGCCCCTGTGCGCGTCGTACGGAAGAGCACTTCGTTTCGTTTGCCTGATCGTCCGATCTGACCGATCGAAATCAGTGACGAAGCCCGCTCACCGCGTCGGTGCGGTGCTCCCCGCTTTGTGGACGTGCGAAACATCCGCACGCCGGACGTCCTCATTCCGGGCAGTTCCGACCGCCGTAGGCGCTCTTCGTCGCTCGTCACGAAGGAGTCCCGCCATGTCGATGATCCGTGACCTGCGCGCCGTGGTCCGCCCGTCCCGCCCGGCGCAGCGCAAGGACAACGGCACCTACGACACCACCCGCGACCCGGCGACGCCCTCGGCCGTCGTCGACTGCGCCGTCTACCGCGACGGCGCCCGCGTCGAGACCCGCGCCCCGCTCACCCCGCAGGAGGCGATGCGCCTGGTGCGGCGCGACGGCGGCTTCGTGTGGATCGGGCTGCACGAGCCCACCGAGGCCGAATTCGCGGGCATCGCCTCGGAGTTCGGACTGCACCCGCTGGCCGTGGAGGACGCGGTCCAGGCCCACCAGCGGCCCAAGCTGGAGCGCTACGACGACTCGCTGTTCACCGTCTTCAAGACGATCCACTACGTCGACCACGACCAGCTCACCGCCAACAGCGAGGTCGTCGAGACCGGCGAGGTGATGTGCTTCACCGGACGGGACTTCTTCATCACCGTCCGGCACGGCGGCCAGGGTTCGCTGCGCGCGCTGCGCCACCGGCTCCAGGACGACCCCGAGCTGCTGGTCAAGGGCCCCTCGGCGGTGCTGCACGCCATCGCCGACCATGTGGTCGACGGCTACATCGCGGTCGCCTCCGCCCTCCAGGACGACGTGGACGAGGTCGAGACCGAGGTGTTCTCGCCGGGCCGCGGCCGCACCCCGCGCGGCACCGACGCCGGGCGGATCTACCAGCTCAAGCGCGAGGTCATGGAGTTCAAGCGCGCGGTGTCGCCGCTGCTGCGGCCCATGCAGCTGCTGAGCGAGCGCCCGATGCGGCTGATCGACCCGGACATCCAGAAGTACTTCCGCGACGTGGCCGACCACCTGGCCCGCGCCCAGGAGCAGGTCATCGGCTTCGACGAACTGCTCAACTCCATCCTCCAGGCCAACCTCGCCCAGGCGTCCGTCGCGCAGAACGAGGACATGCGGAAGATCACCGCGTGGGCCGCGATCATCGCCGTACCGACGATGGTCTGCGGGGTCTACGGCATGAACTTCAAGTACATGCCCGAGACCCACTGGAAGTACGGCTACCCGGTGGTCATGGCGGTCACGGCCGCGATCTGCCTCGGCATCCACCGCACACTCAAGCGCAACGGCTGGCTGTGAGCGCCGCCGGTGCCCGGCCGGGTCTCGTTACGCTGCTGTCATGACAAGCGCACTGCTCGACCGGGCCCTCGTCGAGGAGGCCACGAAGAAGTCCGGCCTCGTCTGGGTCGCGGGCCCCGGCGGACCGGCCCGCCCCCTGTGGCACGTCTGGCACGAGGGCGCGGCCTGCCTGGTCGGTGACGGCCCCGGCGAGCAGCCGCTGCCCGGCCTGGCCGACGGGGTCACCGCCGAGGTGACGGTGCGCAGCAAGGACAAGGGCGGCCGTCTGGTCACCTGGGCGGCGCGCGTCGTGGAACTCGCGCCCGGCTCGCAGGCGTGGCAGGAGGCGGTGGCCGAGCTGAAGGGCAAGCGCCTGAACGCGCCGGACGCGGAGACCATGACCGAGCGGTGGGCCCGCGAGTGCCGGGTGCTGCGCCTGGAGCCGACCGGCACCCTGGAGCCGCTGCCCGGCACCTCGCTGGCCGAGGCGCCGCTGCCCACTCCCGCGACGACCCGTCAGCCGGTCCCGGCGGGGCTGCCCCGGCTGCTGCTGAGGAAGAAGCGGCGGCGGTAGCGGCGGCCGGGCGGCCCGTCAGGACGTCGGCAGCTGCCTGCCGTAGTCGACGGTGTCGTCCGCGTCCGGCTCGGCCAGCGGGAAGTCCTTGCCCCACTCGGTGAAGGTCAGGGTGCCCGCGTCGCCCGCGCGGGCCAGCCGCAGCGGATAGGGGGTGCCCTCCAGGGAGACGTCCAGGGTGCCGCCGCTGCCGGTGATGCGGATGGTGCGGACGCCGGACTGCTCGTGGTGGCCGTCCGCCGCCAGCGTGCCGTGCAGCGTCAGCAGGCTGTCGAGGAGCACGCCCTTGTCCGTGAACCCGCTGAACCGCTTGTACGCGGGGTCGCGCTGGGGCACCTTCACGTACTTGCCGTCGAGCTTGCCCGCCGCCCCTCCGTTCGTGCCGTGCGTGCCGCCCTTCCCGCCCTTGCCGTCGTCGTCCGCGTTGCTCCAGAACTGGGCGTCCGCCTTCAGATACAGCTGCGCGCCGACCCGCAGCAGCCCGAACGTCACCCCCTGCGAGGTGACCGAGCCCGTGCCGCCGTCGGACTTCAGCCGCATGTCGAGCCGGTACGTACGGCCGTTGCTGACCACGTCACCGGCCAGGTGCACGGCCCCGGCGGACGTGGCGGCGGCCTTGGTCCGCGCCTGGACCTGGTCGGCCGGCAGCTTGCCGACGCCGTTGGTGCCCGCGTCCGGATCGTCCCCGGAACAGCCCGTCAGGCCCGTGCCGGTGACGACGGCCAGCGCGCACAGCGCACTCGTCAGCGTGGCCCGGCGGGTACGGCGGCCCTGGGGAATCGCAGTCACAGGCGGCACTGCCTTTCAGCTCGCGAGCGGCGGGTGCGGTGCGGCCGCGGGCGCCGCGCGGCGTGACGGCGTACAGGGGAGGCGCGGCACGCGGACGGCACCACGGGCTGGGGAACCCGTAGCGGCGTACGGCAGCGTACCGGGGGCGGCGCGGCCCGGCGGAGCCAGTCCGTCCGCTCCGCTCACCAGGGCGTATCCGAACGGGACGGGCTAGCCTGAAGCCCACTTGAGCGGGCAGGCGAGAAGACACCGGACACACCGGGCACACCCGGCACGGCAGCGACAGCGCGACAGGAAGACGCCAGGAAGGAGGCACGGTCATGGCAGCGGGCGCCCCCCGGATCTTCGTGTCGCATCTCGCCGGTGTCGCCGCCTTCGACCCGTCGGGCGACCAGGTGGGGCGGGTGCGCGATCTGGTCGTCATGCTGCGGGTCGGCCGCAAGCCGCCCCGGGTGCTCGGCCTGGTCGTCGAACTCTCCACCCGGCGCCGCATCTTCCTGCCCATGACCCGGGTCACCAGCATCGAGTCCGGCCAGGTCATCACCACCGGTGTGCTCAACGTCCGGCGCTTCGAACAGCGGCCCACCGAGCGGCTCGTCTTCGGCGAGCTGCTGGACCGCCGCGTCACGCTCGTGGAGAGCGGCGAGGAGGCCACCGTGCTGGACCTGTCGGTGCACCAGCTGCCCGCCCGGCGGGACTGGGAGATCGACCGGGTCTTCGTGCGCAAGGGCCGCAAGGGCGGCGCCTTCCGGCGCAGCAGGGGCGAGACGCTGACCGTGGAGTGGTCGGCGGTCACCGGCTTCTCCCTGGAGGAGCACGGGCAGGGCGCCGAGAACCTGCTCGCCACCTTCGAGCAGCTGCGCCCCGCCGACCTCGCCAACGTGCTGCACCACCTGTCCCCCAAGCGGCGCGCGGAGGTCGCCGCCGCCCTGGACGACGACCGGCTCGCCGACGTCCTGGAGGAGCTTCCGGAGGACGACCAGATCGAGATCCTGGGCAAGCTGAAGGGCGAGCGCGCCGCCGACGTGCTGGAGGCGATGGACCCCGACGACGCGGCCGACCTGCTCGCCGAACTGCCCGAGGAGGAGCAGGAGCGGCTGCTCGGTCTGATGCAGCCGGCCGACGCCGCCGAGATGCGGCGCCTGATGTCGTACGAGGAGCACACCGCGGGCGGGCTGATGACGACCGAGCCGATCGTGCTGCGCCCGGACGCGACCGTCGCCGACGCGCTCGCCCGGGTCCGCAACCCGGACCTGTCCCCCGCGCTCGCCGCCCAGGTCTACGTCTGCCGGCCGCCCGACGAGACGCCGACCGGCAAGTACCTGGGCACGGTCCACTTCCAGCGGCTGCTGCGCGACCCGCCGTACACGCTCGTCAGCTCGATCCTGGACGACGACCTCCAGGCGCTCTCCCCGGACGCCGAGCTGCCGGTGGTGGCCGGGTTCTTCGCGGCCTACGACATGGTCGCGGCGCCCGTGGTGGACGAGGCGGGGGCGCTGCTGGGCGCGGTCACCGTGGACGACGTGCTGGACCACATGCTGCCGGACGACTGGCGGGAGACGGAGTTCCACCTGGACGACGGGGCCGGGGCGGCGGCCGGGACCGCCGGGGGCACGGACAAGGGCGCGGGCGAGGGGACGGGCGGACATGGCGGCTGAGCGCGAGAGCACCCGCGAGCGGCACCCGGCCGGGGCCACCGCCGCCGGCCGGCCGCGGGCCCGGCTCGACCAGCCGCGCCCGCTGCGGCGGCGGCTGCTGCCCGAGTGGGACCCGGACGCCTTCGGCCGCCTGTCCGAGCGCATCGCGCGCTTCCTGGGCACCGGACGGTTCATCGTCTGGATGACGGTGGTGATCATCCTCTGGGTGGTCTGGAACGTGTCCGTGCCGCACCGGCTGCGCTTCGACGAGTACCCGTTCATCTTCCTGACGCTGGCGCTGTCCCTCCAGGCGTCCTACGCCGCCCCGCTGATCCTGCTGGCGCAGAACCGGCAGGACGACCGGGACCGGGTCAACCTCGAACAGGACCGCAAGCAGAACGAGCGGTCGATCGCCGACACCGAGTATCTGACCCGGGAGATCGCCGCGCTGCGGATGGGTCTGGGCGAGGTGGCGACCCGCGACTGGATCCGCTCCGAGCTCCAGGACCTCGGCAAGGAACTGGAGGAGAGACTGGTCAGGGAACCGGACCGCGGTGGCGCCGGGGACGGGCGGGAACGGCCCGGGGTATTCCCGGCGGATCACCCGCGCGGACGTGACGTGGACGACCGCTGACAGGGGTCCCGGGGCCGCCGCCGGGCGCCGTACCATCGTCCTTATGGCTACGGAAGACGCGGTGCGCGCAGCGCTGGCGACGGTTGACGACCCCGAGATCCACCGACCCATCACCGAACTGGGCATGGTCAAATCGGTGGAGATCGGCGCGGACGGCGCGGTCGCGGTCACCGTGTACCTGACGGTCTCCGGCTGCCCGATGCGCGAGACGATCACCCAGCGCGTGACCGACGCGGTCGCACGGGTCGAGGGGGTCACCCGGGTCGACGTGTCGCTGGACGTGATGAGCGACGAGCAGCGCAAGGAGCTGGCGAGCGCCCTGCGCGGCGGCCAGACCGAGCGCGAGGTCCCCTTCGCCAGGCCGGGCAATCTGACCCGGGTCTACGCGGTCGCCTCCGGCAAGGGCGGCGTCGGCAAGTCCTCGGTGACGGTGAACCTGGCGGCGGCGATGGCCGCCGACGGCCTCAAGGTGGGCGTGGTCGACGCCGACATCTACGGCCACAGCGTGCCGCGCATGCTGGGTGCGGACGGCCGTCCCACCCAGGTCGAGAACATGATCATGCCGCCGTCGGCGAACGGCGTGAAGGTCATCTCGATCGGCATGTTCACCCCGGGCAACGCGCCGGTCGTCTGGCGCGGCCCGATGCTGCACCGCGCGCTCCAGCAGTTCCTGGCGGACGTGTACTGGGGCGACCTGGACGTGCTGCTGCTCGACCTGCCGCCCGGCACCGGCGACATCGCGATCTCCGTCGCCCAGCTCGTGCCGAACGCCGAGATCCTGGTGGTGACGACGCCTCAGCAGGCCGCCGCCGAGGTGGCCGAGCGGGCGGGCTCGATCGCCGTGCAGACCCACCAGAAGATCGTCGGTGTCGTCGAGAACATGTCCGGGCTGCCCTGCCCGCACTGCGGCGAGATGGTCGACGTGTTCGGCACCGGCGGCGGCCAGCTCGTCGCCGACGGCCTGACCCGCACCACCGGCGCCACGGTGCCGGTGCTCGGCTCCATCCCGATCGACGTCCGGCTGCGCGAGGGCGGCGACGAGGGCAAGCCGGTCGTCCTGACCGACCCGGACTCCCCGGCCGGCTCGGCCCTGCGCGCCATCGCGGGCAAGCTCGGCGGCCGCCAGCGGGGCCTGTCGGGGCTCTCCCTGGGCATCACGCCGAAGAACAAGTTCTGAGGCACCGCCGCACTCCTGTACGACGGGTACGACGATGAGGGGCGCCGTCCGCGTGGACGGCGCCCCTCGTCGTCGTACCCGTCGTACCCGGCGTACCTGGCACGGATGCCCGGCGGGCGGCCCGGTCAGGCGTACGCGGTGATGTCCTGGACCACGGAGAAGCCCAGCCCGTAGGCGCTCATCCCCCGGCCGTACGCCCCCACGTGCACGCCCTGCGGGGTCGACCCGGCGAGCACCCAGCCGAACTCGGACTCGCGGTAGTGGAACGGGGTCGGGACGCCGTCCACGGGCAGCGACAGCGCCGACCAGTCCGGCCCGGACAGGTCGTCGGCGAGCTCCCACGCCGTCTCGGTCTGCTGGTCCAGCCAGTCGTCGCGCAGCGCGTGGTCCATCTGCATGGGCCAGGTGACCGACAGCAGGCCGACCCCGGCGAGCCAGGCCGCCGAGGAGACGGAGGTGGCCTCCAGCTGGCCGGTGCCGTCGGCGAGACGCCGTTCGGGGCTGGCGGCGACGGTGACGACGACCGCGAACTTCTCCCTGGGGTCGTCCGGGGAGCCGGACACGAACTCGTTGCGCACCGAGGGTTCGTCACCGTGCCCGATGGAACCGTGTTCCACCGAACCGTCGGCCGAGGTGCCGACCTGAAGCAGCCAGCGCTGTCCCGTGAAGGCCTCGTCGAGGCCGTACCACGGGAAGGGCGCCAGCAGGTAGCCGTCGACCGTGCGCCGGGCGGAGGGCAGTGGTCTTCCGCCCTCCGCGGCCGGTGCCTGCGCGACCGCCCTACTTGTCGTCTCCATGTGCCCGGACGCCTCCTCGCTCTCGTCGGACCGGCGCGGCCCGCCCCCCTTCGGGCGTACTCGTCCGGTCCGCACAACAACTCGGCAGCATATCCACCCCGCACCGGGGCGCCGGGAACGCGCCCGGGGCGTGGCCCGCGCAGGCGGCGGGATCGGGCCGCCTGGCGCAGACGGGATCACTGAGAAGGAGTGACGCGCGCGGCGGACGCGGCGGGGCGGGACGCGGCAGGGCGGGACGCGGTGGGGCGGGACGTGGCGGGGCGGCGGTGCACTCAGGTGGCGTCGGCGTCGAAGGGCGGGCGGTCGTCCCGCTCGGCGCTCTCCGGCTTCTTGGTCATGTCGATCCGGCCGCCGGACGCACCCGCGGAGGACTGGGCGGAGGGGGACGCCGCCGGTACGGAGACCGACTCGTCCTCGGAGTCGCGGCCGTTCACCGCGTCCGTGACCTCGGCCATCTCCTTCTTCAGGTCGAAGCCGTTGCGGATCTCCTTGAGTCCCAGGTCGTCGTTGTCCAGCTGCTTGCGGATGAACGTCTTGGGGTTGAGGTCCTCGAACTCGAAGTCCTTGAACTCCGGGCCCAGCTCCTTGCGGATGTCCTGCTTGGCGCTCTCCGAGAACTCCCGGATCTTACGGATCGTGCGCACCACGTCCTGGATCATCTTCGGGAGCTTGTCCGGACCGCACACGAGCATGGCCAGGACGATGAGCGTCGCCAGCTCGGGCAGTCCTATGTCGTTGAACACCTGAAGCTCCTTGCGATGTCCGTGGTCCTCGGCCCTCGGGTGGTCCGGTCTGAGCGGGTCTATCCGGGGTCCGGGCCGGCTCCACGGTACCCGGCCGAGGTGTCCGATCGGTACTGCCCCGAGGTGTCGGGGCCCGTGTACACGGCCAGTTTTCCGGCTTGTCCGCCTTCTGGAACGTCCGCGTCGCCCTCGGGCGCGGCGGGCGGCGCGCTCCGGGGGCGCGGCGCGGGCCGTGCGGGCCGCCGGCGAGGGCCCGTCACCCGCTGTCCGAGGAGCCGAGCACCAGGGAGATCCTGCGCTGCTTGCCGCCCCGCTCGACGGTCAGCTCCAGCCGGTCGCCGGGGCGGTGGGCGCGTGTGCGGACGATCAGTTCCTCACCCGAGTGGACGCGCACGCCGTCCACCGCGGTGACGACGTCACCGGCCCTGATGCCCGCCGCGGCGCCGGGACCGCCCGGGGTGACCGGGGAACCGCCGCCGCTCGCCCGCTCGCCGACCTTGGCGCCGTCGCCCTCGTAGGCCATGTCCAGCGTGACGCCGATCACCGGGTGGCTGGCCCGGCCGGTGTTGATCAGTTCCTCGGCCACCCGCTTGGCCTGGTTGACCGGTATGGCGAAGCCGAGGCCGATGGATCCGGCCTGGCCCGGCTGCGGATCGGACCCGGCGTCGGCGGAGCGAATGGCCGAATTGATGCCCACCACCCGGCCCCGGGAGTCCAGCAGCGGGCCGCCGGAGTTGCCGGGGTTGATGGGCGCGTCGGTCTGGAGCGCGTCGACGTACGACACGTCGCTCCCGTCGCCCTTCTCGCCGCCGGCCGTGATGGGCCGCTCCTTGGCGCTGATGATGCCGGAGGTGACCGTGCCGGCCAGGTCGAACGGGGCGCCGATCGCGACGACCGGGTCGCCCACCCGCACGTTGTCGGAGTTGCCCAGCGGCATCGGGGTCAGCCCGCGCACGCCGCGCACCTGCACCACGGCGAGGTCGTAGCCGGTGTCGCGGCCGACGATCGTGCCGCGCGCGGTCTGGCCGCCGCTGAAGGTCACCGATATGTCGCCGCCGGCGGCCGCGGGCCCGACGACGTGGTTGTTGGTGAGGATGTGGCCGCGGCCGTCGAGCACGAAGCCGGTGCCGGTGCCCTGCTCGTCCGAGCCGGACACGTGCAGTGTCACGACGCTGGGCAGGGCGCGGGCGGCGATCCCGGCGACGCTGTCCGGGGCGCGGTCGGCGGGCTCCTTCCCGGCCTGCGGCAGCGTCACGGTCCCGATGCCGCCGTTGCGTTCCAGATACGCCCCCACGACTCCGCCGATCCCGCCGGCCCCGAGCGCCAGCGCCACGGCCCCGCCGACCAGCGCCCGCCGGACCCGCCTGCGCCGCTGCTCCGCGCCGACGACCCCGGCCCCGCTCTCCTGGAGCGGCCCGGCGAGCGGCCGCGCGGCCCAGGGGTCGTAACGCTGCCAGGGGTCCGCGGGGGCGGCGGGGTCAGGGAGGTGCGCGGGGGCGTGCGGGGGCGGCGGCGGGAACGCCGGGGCCAGGGATGGCAGGTCCGGGGATGGCGGGGCCGGGGTCGGTGAGTGGTCCTCGCTGCCGGGCGCGGGGGCGCCGCCGCCGTGGGCTCCCAGGGGTGCCGGGGCGGCTGCGGCCGGTGCGCCGCCGGGCGCCATGGGCTGCTCACCGGACGCCGTGGGCGTGGGCGCGGACGGTGCGAGTGCCGCTGCCGGGGGGCCGAGCGGGTCGGCGGGGGACGGTGCCACGGCGGGGTGCTGGAACGGGGGCGCGGGGGCCCAGGGTCCGGGTTGGCCGTAGGGCGGGGTGCCGTAGGGGTCGGGTGCGTGCACCGGCCTGCGCTCGGCGTCGAGCGCCGCCGCCACGGGCCCGGCGGAGGCGGACGCCGAACCGTCGGCGGAGAGGTGCCCGGGAGCGGACAGGGAGCCGTACCCGGGACCAGGGGCGACAGCGGGAGCGGACGCGGCTCCCGGCGCAGACCCGGGACCGGGCACGCACATGTCCCCAGCGCCGGACGACGCAGCGGCGTGCTCGGGGCCGGGCACGGGCGCGGGAGCACCGGCGGGGGCGTCCCGGGGAGCGGGCACCGGGGCAGGCACAGCGGCGTCTGCGGGCCCAGCGGCGTCCGCGTGGCCCCCGGGCCGGTCCTCGGGGCGGTCCCCGGGCTTTGGCGTGCTCAGGCTCTGCGGATCCGGGGGCTGGGCGGGGCGGGCGAGGTGGAAGTCGCCCTCGTCGTCCGTGGTGGTGTCCTGGACGGGCGCGGCGACCGCGTCGTCCGTGGGCGCGGACGGCCGGGGGCGGCTCCACCATCTCGGGCGGGTGGGTCTCGTGGGCTTGCCCTCGTTCATGTGCTCCCCGGCAGGTGCCCGCGGCCCGGCTCGTCGGTGGTGGCCGCGCTTCGTCGACTGCGCGCCCCGACGGATGTCAGGGGCGCGCCCTCCTGGATTCAACCAGGTTCACGGGCCACCGCGCAGTGCCCGGCCGGCGCCGGTCAGGGCGCCAGATGGGAGGTGGCGGCCGACGGCGGTTCGGGCGTCGGGCCGGGGGAGGGCGCGGTGAGGAGACCGGCTGTCGTGAGCTGTGGGTCCGCCGACCACGTCAGGGAGATCAGCGGCCGGGTGCCGAGCGGGCGTATCAGCGGGGACATCAGCGCGGCCCCGGCGGCGACCACCGGTGTCGGCGGCAGCGGGCGCGCCGCCGCGTCCGCCGCCGGTGCGGCGGCCGGCGTGGGCACGCCGGGCAGCAGCGGCGCGGACAGCGAGGTCGGCGCCAGTGGTGCCGTGCCGGTCGAGCGCTGCACGGGCAGGGCCCCGGCCGTGTTCCGGCGCCGGGACGCCTCGGACGCCGTGGCGATGCCCGTGCCCGCCGGGCGCGCCGGGGTGACATTGCTGCCCGCTCCCGCGCCGCCGCGGGTCTCCGCCGCCGTGTCGCCCGCCGCGCCGGTGGTGACACCGCCGAGGGCGACCGCGGCCAGCGACACCGCACCGGCGGCGACGAACGCGAACCGGCGCCCGCGCGAGGCCGACCGCTCGTTGTCGGGGCGGTTGACGTGATGGATCCGGAAGCCTTCCGACCGCTCCGGCGCGGGCTCGCCCGGATACGGTCCGGCCGGGCCGTACCCGAACGGGAACTGCTCGCCGCGCCGGGCGCCGAACATGCCGGTGTCCCCGGAGTGCCCGGAGTCCGCGGGGAACGCCGGGAAGCCGCCCGGGAACCCCGCACCGCCCAGCGGTGAGCCGGAGCCGGGGTCGCCGCCGGGCAGCCCCTGGAGGCGGGCCAGGAAGCTCTCGGAGGGCGGCGGCGGGGCCGACTCCGCGAAGACGTTCTTCAGGCGGCGCTGTGCGTCGACCTCCGCCTTGCACTTCGGGCAGGTGGCCACGTGCGCCAGGACGCGCTCGCGCGTCTCATGACCGAGCTCTCCGTCCACCAGGGCGGAGAGTCGGTCTCCCAGATGCTGTTCCGCGAGCCCCCTCGCGGCGGGGTTGGATCGGGAACCACTCACGCGGTCGCGCCCCCTCCTCCCAGCGCCGCGACGCGGGGCACGAAGCGGCGCCGCTCGGCCCGCCGGGCCTCGGGCGAACGGTGCGCCAAGGCCTTGCGCAGCTGCGAACGGCCGCGGTGGATACGGGAGCGCACCGTGCCGAGCTTGACGCCGAGGGTCGCGGCGATCTCCTCGTAGGACAGTCCCTCGATGTCGCACAGGACGACCGCGGCGCGGAACTCGGGCGCCAGCGTGTCCAGGGCCTGCTGGACGTCGGCGTCGAAGTGCGCGTCGTTGAAGAGCTGCTGCGGGGTGGGCTCCTTGCTGGCCAGCCGCTCGGCCGCGTCGTCACCGAGCGCGTCGAAGCGGATGCGCTGCTTGCGGCGGACCATGTCCAGGAAGAGGTTGGTCGTGATGCGGTGCAGCCAGCCCTCGAAGGTGCCCGGCGTGTACGTCGACAGGGAGCGGAAGACGCGGACGAAGACCTCCTGGGTGAGGTCCTCGGCGTCGTGCTGGTTGCCGGTGAGGCGGTAGGCCAGGCGGTAGACACGACCGCTGTGGGTGCTGACGATCTCCTCCCAGGTGGGCGGAGTCCACGCCTGCCCGTCCGCGTCGCTGGAGAAGGTCGCGGTCGCGGCCGGGGCGGTGCCCTCGGCGTGGGTACGGTCAGCTGCGGTGTCGTTCACGGATTTCGGCCTGCCCGCCGATCCGAGAAAGCGCCGGAGCACTCCTCCCCGATCCACAGGCGAAGCCGCACCTCCCCTGTCGGCTCTGGTGGTGTCCAGTGGAGCCTCTACCATAACCACCTCGCCCGTTAGCTCCGGATAAGCGGTTTTACTTGAATTTGACACGCCCTGCCACGGCTGATGCGGCCGCGTCAGCACTTGCTCGCCGTCCCGTTCCATCCCATACCCCCCGTCCGGACTCCGGTCACGTCCCCCGGTGCTTCCCCACCCCTTCAAACGACCGGTCCCATCTGCGGGTTCCCGGCCCCAACGGATACAGTCACGCCCAGGCATCCAGGGGACAGGAGAGGGTCATTACCGGCAACCGGCAGACGAGCTGGGCGTTCGCCGACGCCTATGTCGCCGAGGACGACGCTCTGCGCTGGGCCCGGGAGCGGGCAGGCGAGGCAGGAGTGCGCTCGGTGACCCCCGCCGCGGGCGCGGCGCTGCGGTTGCTCGCCGCCACCGTGGACGCGAAGGCGGTCGCGGAGATCGGGACCGGCACCGGCGTCTCCGGCATCCACCTCCTGTACGGCATGCGCCCGGACGGGGTGCTGACCACGGTCGACCCCGAGCCGGAGCTCCAGCAGTTCGCCCGGCAGGCGTTCCGCGCCGCCGGCTTCGCCAGCAACCGCGCCCGCTTCATCCCGGGCCGCGCCCTGGAGGTCCTGCCGCGGCTCGCGGACGCGGGGTACGACCTGGTCTTCTGCGACGGCGACCGGCAGGAGTTCCCCGACTATCTCGCCGAATCGTTGCGGCTGCTGCGGCCGGGCGGACTGGTCGTCTTCGAAGGCGTGTTCGCGCACGGCCGGACGGTGGACTCGGGGCCGCAGCCCGCCGAGGTCGTACGGCTGCGCGAACTGCTGCGCACCGTGCGCGAGAGCGCCGATCTGGTGCCGTCGCTGCTGCCGGTGGGCGACGGCCTGCTGTGCGCGGTCAAACGCTGAACCGTCCGCCGGGCGGAAGGGCAGGGCGGCCGAGCCGAGCGGGGAAACAGCGACCCCGGTACCGCATGCGGTACCGGGGTCACCGAAAAGGCTGTGATCCGCTCGCGCGTCAGCCGACGACCTTCTTGAGGGCGTCGCCGAGCGCGTCGGCCTCGTCAGGGGTCAGCTCGACGACGAGCCGACCGCCGCCTTCGAGCGGAACTCGCATGACGATGCCCCGCCCCTCCTTGGTCACCTCGAGCGGGCCATCACCCGTCCGCGGCTTCATGGCCGCCATGCTCGTTCCCCTTCCTGAAACCCAGCTCATCGTCAAAGCCGACGGCGCACCGAAGGGCACGCGCGCGGTCCACTCCCGGAACGGTGCAGGACACACGGCACCGGCATCGAACACATTGCTTCCCAGCCATTATCCCGCATCTCAGGACCCGATGACCAACATCAGTCGGCATCGCTTGGGCAACGCGCGCGAGCAAAACCACTCAATTCGGGGATGTGGCTGCGATACTGCGCTCCCTCTCCCGGGTCTCCCGGCGGCCCGGCCGCCGGATTTCTTTGACGCAGGTCACACGTCCACCGCCCGCTCCGGCCGGTGATCTCCGTCATGCTGTCCCTCGGACACAGGACGTACCGAACGGTACGTCGGAGCCGACACCGGAGGGGAAGTCCCATGGCCGACACCGTGCTCTACACAGTGAGCGACGGACTCGCGACGATCACCCTGAACCGCCCCGAGGCGATGAACGCGCTCGACATCGCCACCAAGGTCGCCCTCCGGGAGGCCGCCGAGTCCGCCGCGGCCGACGACGCCGTACGGGCGGTGCTGCTGACCGCGGCCGGGGACCGGGCGTTCTGCGTGGGCCAGGACCTCAAGGAGCACATCGGGCTGCTGAACGCCGACCGGGAGGGCGGGTCGGGGCAGACGATGAGCACCGTACGGGAGCACTACAACCCGATCGTGCGGGCGCTGGCCGGGGCCGCCAAGCCCGTCGTCGCCGCGGTGAACGGCGTCGCCGCCGGTGCGGGCTTCGGCTTCGCGCTCGCCGCCGACCACCGGATCGTGGCCGACACGGCGTCCTTCAACACGTCCTTCGCGGGCGTCGCGCTCAGCGCGGACTCCGGCCTCTCCTGGACGCTGCCGCGCGCGGTGGGCGCGAGCCGCGCCACCGACCTGCTGCTCTTCCCGCGCACCCTCACCGCCCAGGAGGCCGCCGAACTGGGCATCGCCCACCGGGTCGTCCCGGCGGCCGAGCTGCGCGCCGAGGCCGAGAAGACCGCGCGGAAGCTGGCCGCCGGGCCGACGCTGGCGTACGCGGCGATCAAGGAGTCGGTGGCCTTCGGCCTGACGCACTCCCTGGCGCAGACCCTGGAGAAGGAGGACGAGCTCCAGACGCGCGCGGGACAGTCCGAGGACCACGCCATCGCCGTACGGGCGTTCGTCGCCAAGGAGAAGCCGGTGTACCTGGGCCGCTGACCGGGCACGCCGCCCCGCCGCCCCTCCCCCGGCCGACGGCCGCGAGCCGGGGGGCGGCAGGGTCAGGGGCGGCAGGGTCAGGGACGGCGGGCCACGCAGTCCGCGAGGTGGTCGTCGACCAGTCCGCACGCCTGCATCAGGGCGTACGCCGTCGTCGGGCCGACGAAGCGCAGGCCGCGCTTCTTCAGCGCCTTGGACAGGGCCGTGGACTCGGGGGTGACGGCCGGGACGTCGGCGAGGGTCCCCGGGGCCGTACGGTCGCCCCGGGCGGGGGCGTGGGACCAGATGAGGGCGTCCAGCTCGCCCGGGGACCACGCGGCCAGCTCGCGCGCGTTGGCGAGGGTCGCGTCGATCTTGGCGCGGTTGCGGATGATCCCGGCGTCGGCGAGCAGGCGCTCGCGGTCGGCGTCGGTGAACTCCGCCACCGCGGAGATCCTGAAGCCGGCGAAGGCCGCGCGGAAGCCGGGCCTGCGGCGCAGGATGGTGATCCACGACAGACCGGACTGGAACGCCTCCAGGCTGAGGCGTTCGAAGAGGGCGTCGTCGCCGTGGACGGGCCGGCCCCACTCCTCGTCGTGGTACGCCACGTACTCGGGCGCCGACAGCGCCCACGGGCAGCGCCGGGCGCCGTCCGGGCCCGCGACGGCGGCGCCGGCCGTCGCCGCCTCGGCCACCGGGCTCTCCGGCACCGGGCTCTCGGCCACCGGGCTCTCCACCGCTTCCTCGGTCACTGCTCGTCCTCCGGTCGGGGCTTGGTCAGGTGCACCTGCGCCCCGGTGTCGCGGACCCCGGTGTCGCGGGCCCCCGCCAGGGCGGTCTCCAGGGCCGACTCCAGGTCGGCGATCCGGGCGTCGCGCTCGGCGATCTCGGCGCCGAGCCGGTCGAGCGCGTCGTCCACGTCGGCCATCCGGTAGCCGCGCACGGCGAGCGGCAGGCGCAGCTGCTCCACGTCGGCCGGCCCCACCGGGCGGTCCTCCGGCAGCGGGTCGTGCAGCCGGTCGGGGACGGCCTCGGGCAGCGGGCCGGTGCCCCCGCCGCCCACCACCGCGAGGGTCACCGCGGCGACCACGACCGCCAGCGCGACGACGAGGAACAAGAACATAACCATCGCTGAGGTCCCCACGGAGTCCGGAGTCTGGGTCTGGGTCTGGGTCTGGATCTGGATCTGGATCTGGATCTGGTGCCATCTGGAGTCTGGCGTATGTGCCAGGGTCCGATCGTGCCATGCGGCACCGACAGTTAAGGTCGCAGGCGGCCGAAGACCGCGACGTGGGAGAAGAGGTCACAGGGGATGCTCAGGCTGGGCAGGCGTGAATTCGACGCGCACGAGCCGGTGATCATGGCGATCGTCAACCGGACCCCGGACTCCTTCTACGACCAGGGGGCGACGTTCCGCGACGAGCCCGCCCTCGCGCGCGTGGAGGAGGCCGTGGCCGAGGGCGCCGCGATCGTCGACATCGGCGGGGTGAAGGCGGGCCCCGGCGAGGAGGTGACGGCCGAGGAGGAGGCGCGGCGCACCGTCGGCTTCGTCGCCGAGGTGCGGCGGCGCTTCCCGGACGTGGTCATCAGCGTGGACACCTGGCGGGCCGAGGTCGGCGAGGCGGTGTGCGAGGCGGGCGCGGACCTGCTGAACGACGCGTGGGGCGGGGTGGACCCGCGGCTCGCGGAGGTCGCCGCGCGCCACCGGGTGGGCCTGGTGTGCACGCACGCGGGCGGCGCCCAGCCGCGGACCCGGCCGCACCGGGTGCAGTACGACGACGTGATGGCCGACATCCTGGAGGTGACCGTGGGGCTGGCCGAGCGTGCGGTGGCGCTCGGGGTGCCGCGGGAGTCGGTGCTGATCGATCCCGGGCACGACTTCGGGAAGAACACGCGGCACAGCCTGGAGGCGACGCGGCGGCTGGGCGAGATGGTCGCCACCGGGTGGCCGGTGCTGGTGTCGCTGTCCAACAAGGACTTCGTCGGGGAGACGCTGGACCGGCCGGTCAAGGAGCGGGTGGTGGGCACGCTGGCCACCACCGCGGTCTCGGCGTGGCTGGGCGCGCAGGTCTACCGGGTGCACGAGGTCGCCGAGACCCGGCAGGTGGTGGACATGGTGGCGGCCGTCGCGGGGCACCGGGAGCCCGCCGTGGCGCGGCGGGGACTGGCGTAGGGCCGGTCCTTCCCGCGCCCGCGCCGCCCCGCCTGCCGCACGGGCCGCCGCCCGGCCGCCTCGCCGCCTCGCTACTTGCCCGCTTCCTTCGACATCAGGGCCACGGCCTCCTCCACGTCGTCCGTGACGTGGAAGAGGGTCAGGTCCGCCTCGGCGGCCTTGCCCTCGGCGATGAGGGTGTGGGTCAGCCAGTCGACCAGGCCGCCCCAGTAGGCGGTGCCGAACAGGACGATGGGGAAGCGGGTGACCTTCTGGGTCTGGACGAGGGTGAGCGCCTCGAAGAGCTCGTCCAGGGTGCCGAGGCCGCCGGGCAGGACCACGAAGCCCTGCGCGTACTTCACGAACATCATCTTGCGGACGAAGAAGTAGCGGAAGTTGAGGCCGATGTCGACGTAGGGGTTGAGCCCCTGCTCGAAGGGCAGCTCGATGCCCAGGCCGACCGAGGTGCCCCCGGCCTCGCAGGCGCCCTTGTTCGCCGCCTCCATCGCGCCGGGACCGCCGCCGGTGATCACCGCGAAGCCCGCCTCGACCAGACCGCGCCCCAGCCGCACCCCGGCCTCGTACTCGGGCGAGTCCACCCGGGTGCGGGCCGAGCCGAAGACGCTGATCGCGGGCGGGAGTTCGGCCAGGGTGCCGAAGCCCTCGATGAACTCCGACTGGATGCGCAGCACCCGCCACGGGTCGGTGTGCACCCAGTCGGTGGGTGCGCGCTCGTCCAGCAGCCGCTGGTCCGTGGTGCTGGCCTGGACCTGGCCCCGGCGCCGGAGCACCGGTCCCAGGCGCTGCTCCTCCGGTGGCACCTTCTTGCCCTCGGGATTGCCTGTAGGCATATGCGCTCCCTCCACGTGCGGTCGTTCCACCCCACCCTAGGGCCCCTCGGCGGGTCCGGAGCGTGGCCGCGAGGTCAGCTCGTCAGCCAGGCGCGCAGCCGCTCCTCGCCGGTGAGGATCTTCGCGGTCTCCACCCGTTCGTCCCGCTTGTGCGCCAGGTGGGGGTTGCCGGGGCCGTAGTTGACGGCGGGGACGCCGAGCGCGGAGAAGCGGGAGACGTCCGTCCAGCCGTACTTGGGCAGCGGGACGCCGCCGACCGCCTCGATGAAGGCGGCGGCGGCCGGGTGGTCGAGGCCGGGCAGCGCGCCGCCGCTGTGGTCGTCGATCACGAACTCCTCGACGCCGCAGTCCGCGAAGACCTCGCGGACATGGGCGACGGCCTCCTCCTCGCTGCGGTCGGGCGCGTAGCGGAAGTTGACGGTGACGACGCACTCGTCGGGGATCACGTTGCCCGCGACTCCGCCCGAGATGCCGACCGCGTTGAGGCCCTCGCGGTACTCCAGGCCGTCGATGACCGGGTGACGGGGCTGGTACTCGGCGAGCTTGCGCAGGATGGGCGCGGCGGCGTGGACGGCGTTGGCGCCCATCCAGCCGCGCGCGGAGTGCGCCCGCTCGCCCTTGGTCTTCAGCAGGACGCGCAGGGTGCCCTGGCAGCCGCCCTCGACCTGGCCGTCGGACGGCTCCAGGAGGATCGCGAAGTCGCCCGCCAGCCAGTCCGGACGGGCCTCGGCGACGTGCTTGAGGCCGTTCAGGTCGGCGGCGACCTCCTCGTTGTCGTAGAAGACGAAGGTGAGGTCGCGGTTGGGGGCCGGGACGGTGGCGGCGATGCGCAGCTGCACGGCCACGCCCGCCTTCATGTCGCAGGTGCCGCAGCCCCAGAGCACGCCGTCCTCGTCCAGCCGGGACGGCACGTTGTCCGCGATCGGGACGGTGTCGATGTGTCCGGCCAGGATCACCCGCTGGTCGTGCCCGAGGTGCGTGCGGGCGACGACGTTGTTGCCCATGCGGTCCACCGTCAGGTGCGGCAGGGCGCGCAGCGCGGCCTCGATCGCGTCGGCGAGCGGCTTCTCGGTGCCGCTCTCCGAGGGGAAGTCCACGAGCTGCGCGGTGAGTCGCGCGGCGTCCAGCGTGAGGTCAAGCGGGGTATCGGCCATGCCTGCGACCTTAGCGCCCGGCTCCGGCCACGCGCCGCCGTGTCCGCCGTCACCGGCTCCTGCGGCGGTGTCCGTCTCCAGTACCTTGTACGCGTGCCAGAGCCGTCCCCCACTCCGAAGCGTCGTGGCCGCCTCCTCAGGTCGGGGGCGGCCCTCTGCGTCCTGCTCGCGGTCGCGGGCTATCTCACGGTGCAGTACCTGACCGGCGGTACGGGCCCCGGCTGCGAGGTCGTGGCGGCCGGCCGGGACGGCGGGTCCTACGAGTTCACCCCGGAGCAGGCGGTGAACGCGGCGACCATCGCGGCCGTCGGCACCGGGCGCGGCATGCCCGAGCGGGCCGTGACGATCGCGCTGGCGACCGCCCTCCAGGAGTCGGACCTGCGCAATCTGGACCACGGCGACCGGGACTCGCTCGGCCTGTTCCAGCAACGGCCCTCGCAGGGCTGGGGGTCGGCGAAGGAGATCATGGACCCGGCGTACTCGGCGGGGATGTTCTACCAGCACCTGGACAAGGTGGACGGGTATCAGCGGCTGCCGGTGACCGTGGCGGCGCAGCGCGTGCAGCGCAGCGGCTTCCCGGAGGCGTACGCCCGGCACGAGCCGGACGCGGCGCTGCTCTCCGCCGCCCTGACCGGACGGGCCGCGGCCACGCTGACCTGCCAGGGCAGGCCGGGCATCAGCCCGTCGACGGGTCCGGACGCGGTACGGGCGGCGCTGGTGCGGGACTTCGGCCGCGAGGTGGTGCAGGTGGCCGCGGCCGAGGCGGGCGGCGGCCGCGGCGCGTCGGCCGCGCCCACGGCACCGGCCGCCGGGGCGGCCACGGACGGGCGCACGGTGACGCTGCCGGTGCGGACCGGCTCCGGTGACGGGCGCAGCACCGCCGAGCGCGGCTGGCAGCTGGCGCACTGGGCGGTGGCCAACGCCTCCGCGCTGCACATCGAGCGGGTGGCGTACGCCGGGCGGGAGTGGACCGCCGGGGTGACCGAGGGCGAGTGGCGCGCGGTGGACGGGAAGAACGGCGCTCGATCCGAGGGCCCGGCGGGTTCGGCGGGTTCGGCGGCCACGGTCCGCATCACGACGGGCCGTTAGCGCCTCCCGTCCGGCTCGCCGGGCCGTGCGCGGCGGTGGGGAGCCGTGCGGATCTTCACTCTCCCGGGTGGTGGGCGAGGCGTCGGGGCGACGGCCGGGGCGGGTTTTCGCGGGGGCCGGCGGGCGGATCGCCACAGCCCTTGGGGAGACAGTGCCGGAAGGATTCAGCAGCCGTTCCGGGCGGTCGGCCTTTGCCCGTTTTTATCCACACCTGATAATGCGACGCATTACCAACTCTTTACGTTGTTCCGCCGCAACCTTCGCGCGCTTCGAGCGGTAGTCACTGCGTCCGAGCCCGGCCCGCCGGGGGCCGCACGGCCTCCGGGAAACGCCCG
Source organism: Streptomyces sp. SAT1 (assembly GCF_001654495.1). GTDB lineage: Bacteria > Actinomycetota > Actinomycetes > Streptomycetales > Streptomycetaceae > Streptomyces > Streptomyces andamanensis. The sequence goes on along the minus strand of NZ_CP015849.1, from coordinate 4,756,911 downwards.
GCCCGGTCCGATACCTCAAGGTTCCCCTCCCGTCGAAGGAGCAACATGTCCCTCCCCCTGACCCGCCGTATCGCCCGCGCCGCGCTGCTCGTCGCCGCCGGGGCGGCTGCCGGGGTCGGTGCGGCCGGCTCCGCCGGTGCCGCGCCCCAGCTGCCGGCCACCCCGAGCCTGGGCGGCCTCACCGCCCTGGACGCGGCGAGCGTCGGCAACACCGTGGACGGTGCGGCGCAGCACGTCACCGGGGTCGCGGGCGACACCGGCGGCAAGGTGGTCAAGCAGGCGGTGCCCGCCGCGGGCAAGACCGGCGGCGGCCTGGTGAAGAAGACGACGCCGGTGGCGCAGAAGGCGGCGGGCGACGCGGCCGGGACCGCCGGCGGCCTCCTCGGCGACACCGCGAAGACCGCGACCCAGGGCGGGCTGCCCACCCAGGGCCTGCCGGTGCAGGGCCTGCCGCTGGGCGGCTGAGCACCGGCCGCAGCGCCCTCTCCCGTGTCCTGCGGGACACGTCCTGCCGAAGCCGTGCGTGCACACGGCGAAGGGGCCCGGGAATCCTCCCGGGCCCCTTCGCCGTCGTACGCCGCCGTCCTGCGTCTTCGTACGCGCCTGTCCCGCGCCTTCGTACGCGTCTGCGGGCGGGTCAGAGCCGGGCGACGGCCGCCGCCACCCGCTCGTCGGTCGCCGTGAGGGCCACCCGGACGAAGCGGTCGCCGGCCGGGCCGTAGAAGTCGCCGGGGGCGACCAGGATGCCGAGACCGGCCAGGTGCGCCACCGTGTCCCAGCAGGACTCGTCGCGGGTCGCCCACAGGTACAGGCTGGCCTCGCTGTGCTCGATGCGGAAGCCGTGGCCGAGCAGGGCCGCGCGCAGGGCGGCGCGGCGGGCGGCGTAGCGCTCGCGCTGCTGGTGGACGTGGACGTCGTCGCCCAGCGCCGCCACGACCGCCGCCTGGGTCGGCGCCGAGGTCATCATGCCGCCGTGCTTGCGGATCTCCAGCAGCGGACCGAGGACCGCCGGGTCGCCCGCGAGGAACGCGGCGCGGTAGCCCGCCAGGTTGGAGCGCTTGGAGAGGGAGTGGACGGCGACGATGCCGTCGTGGGAGCCGCCGTTCACCTCGGGGTGCAGCACCGAGACGGGCTCGGCCTCCCAGCCCAGCTCCAGGTAGCACTCGTCGGAGACGACCAGGACGCCGTGCTCGCGGGCCCAGGCGAGGGTCCGGGTCAGCTCCTCCTTGCCCAGCACCTTGCCGGTGGGGTTGGAGGGCGAGTTCAGCCACAGCAGCTTCAGGCCCGCCGGGTCCAGCTCGGTCGGCTCGTCGTAGGCCACGTACTCCGCGCGGGCCAGCCGGGCGCCGACCTCGTACGTCGGGTAGGCCAGGCGCGGGAAGGCGACCTTGTCACCGGGGCCGAGGCCCAGCTGGGTGGGGAGCCAGGCGACCAGTTCCTTGGAGCCGACGATCGGCAGCACGTGCCGGTGGGTGATCCCACGCGCGCCGAGGCGGCGCTCGGTCCAGCCGGTGATCGCGTCGCGCAGTTCGGGCGTGCCCCAGACCGTCGGATAGCCCGGCGAGTCGGCCGCGGCGACCAGCGCCTTCTGGATCAGCTCGGGGACCGGGTCGACCGGGGTGCCGACCGACAGGTCGACGATGCCGTCCGGGTGGGCGGCGGCCGTCTTCTTGTACGGCTCCAGCTTGTCCCAGGGGAAGGCCGGAAGGCGGTCGGAGACTGCGGACACGGGATCAGGCTCACTTTCTGGTGCGGGAAACGCCGCGGTCCCGCACGGCCGCCGACGCGCTCGGGGCGGTCAGGCCGTACGGGACCGGGGCGGCGGGGCCACCGGACGGTTACTCGGCCTGCGGCGGCAGCGCGGCGACGAACGGGTGGTCACGCTCGATCAGCCCCAGCTTGCTGGCGCCGCCCGGAGAGCCGAGCTCGTCGAAGAACTCGACGTTGGCCTTGTAGTAGTCCTTCCACTCCTCCGGCACGTCGTCCTCGTAGAAGATCGCCTCGACCGGGCAGACCGGCTCACAGGCACCACAGTCGACGCATTCGTCCGGGTGGATGTACAAGGACCGCTGGCCCTCGTAGATGCAGTCGACCGGGCACTCCTCGATGCACGCCTTGTCCTTCACGTCGACACAAGGCTGCGCGATGACGTAGGTCACGCTGTCGTTCCTCCTCGATAGGGCGCTGGCGGGCCTCCACAGGCTCCGCCGCCTGGCGCGCGGGAGCGCGGCGTCGTCGATGCCCGCCCCTAGTATCTCCGTTCCGGGGCATGATCCATACAGGAGGGGTGAACTGACCTGTGGAAATCTGGGCGACAGGGCCGCCAGTGGTCCGTATCACCGCTGCTGACGTGGGCAAACGGGTCTCCGTGCGGCGCTTGAGCGAACCTCGGGGAACGGGTGAGAAGTTCACCGACACGGTCGGAGTTCTCACATCATGGGACAACGGTGTGCTGCTGATCACACGCAAGAGCGGTGAAACCGTGCGTGTCGCGGAGTCCTCCATGGTGGCCGGGAAGGTGGTTCCGCCGGCCCCGGCCCGCCGCCGGGGACCCGCCGCCTCCTACCCCGAGCTGGCGCGCGCCGCAGCCCGTGCCTGGCAGCCGGTGGAGAGCGAGCGGCTCGGCGACTGGGAGCTGCGGGCGGCCTCCGGCTTCACCCGCCGCGCCAATTCCGTGCTGCCGCTCGGCGACCCCGGCCTTCCGCTCGACGCGGCCCTGGCCGCCGTACGACGCTGGTACCGGGAGCGCGGCCTGCCCGCGTACGTGCAGACCGCCACCGGCGCCGAGGGCACGCAGGAACTGCTGGGCGCGGAGCTGGAGCGGCGCGGCTGGACGCGCGAGGTGAGCGCCGAGCTGTGGACCGGGGCGCTCGCGCCGGTCGCCGACCGGGCGGACCCGGCCGCGGCCGCGGCGGTACGGCTGTCGCGCACGGCCGACGAGGCATGGCTCGCGCGCTACCGGCGCAAGGGGGTGAGCGAGGTGGCCCTGAAGGTCCTGGGCGGCGGGCCCTCGGTGTGGTTCGCGACGGTCCCGGGCGCGCACGCCGGGGACGCGCCCGCCGCGATCGGGCGGTGTGTCGTGGACGGCCGGTGGGCCTCCTTCGCCGCCGTCGAGGTGGATCCGGCGCTGCGCCGCCGGGGCCTGGCCGGCGCCGTCCTGGCCGCGCTCGCCCGGCGCGCCCTCGACGAGGGCGCCTCGGCCGCCTGGCTCCAGGTGGAGACCGACAACACGGCCGCGCGGGCGCTGTACGCCGGACTCGGCTTCACGGCCCACCACGCCTACCACCACTACCGCGAGCCGGAGCCGCAGGCGGACGGGGACGCCGCCGGGCCGCCGTCCTCACCCGCGTCGCCGTGAGGGAGCACTGGGCCGCCATGCGCCATCCCGCTCCCCCGCCGCCCGGCCGGTCCGCCGAACTGCGCCGGCGCTTCGCCGAGGAGGCGCGCGCCGAGCGGCCCGACCTGGCGGCGCTGTGCCTGCTGACCGGCGCGGTGGGCGACGGCACGCTGGACGAGGACGGGCTGGACGCGGCCCAGCTCGACCTGGACCGGCTGGCCGGGCAGCTGCCCTACCGGCCGGGCACCCCGCTCGCCTGGGCGCGGGCCGTGGGCGCCCTGCTGGGCGAGCGGTACGGGTTCCGCGGCGCGGCCGCGGACTACCAGCGGCTGGACTCCTCGCTGCTGCACGCGGTGCTGCGGCGGCGGCGCGGGCTGCCCATCCTGCTGTCCGTGGTGTGGCTGGAGGTGGCGCGCCGGGCCGGGGCGCCGGTGTACGGGGTGGCGCTGCCGGGGCACTTCGTGGTCGGGTTCGGCGAGGCGGCCGAACAGGTGCTCGCCGATCCGTTCGACGGGGGCCGGGTGCTCACCGGGGCGGACGCGGAGCTGCTGGTGACCGGGACGACGGGCGCCCCGCTGGACCCGTCGATGACGGTGCCGGCCGAGCCGCTGGACGTCGTGCTGCGGATCCTGAACAACATCCGCGCCTGGGCGGCCCTGCGGCCCGAGCGCTCCGACGTGGCGCTGTGGGCGGTCGACCTGTCGCTGCTGCTGCCCGCGCACCCGGCGCGACTGCGCCACGAGCGGGCCCGGCTGCTGGTGGAGCGGGGCGAGTTCACCGAGGGCGCGCGGGCGCTGGAGGAGTACGCGGACCTGGTGGCCGCCGTGGACGAGGACGCCGCCGGGCAGGTGCGCGCCCAGGCGCGGGCGGCGCGGGCCCGGCTGAACTGAGCCCGCCGCGCTCCCCGCGCGCCCTGTGGTGCTACAACCAGCCCTTCTCCCGGGCGATGCGGACCGCTTCCGTCCTGTTGCGGACGGCGAGCTTCTGGATGGCCGTGGAGAGGTAGTTGCGGACGGTGCCCTGGGACAGGTGCAGGGCCGCGGCCAGCTCGGCGTTGGTGGAGCCGTCGGCGGCGGCGCGCAGCACCTCGCGCTCGCGGTCGGTGAGCGGGTTGGCGCCCTCGGCGAGGGCGGCGGCGGCCAGCGTGGGGTCGATGACCCGCTCCCCGGCCAGTACCTTGCGCACGGCCGCGGCGAGCTGGGCGGCCGGGGCGTCCTTGACGAGGAAGGCGTCGGCGCCCGCCTCCATGGCGCTGCGCAGATAGCCGGGGCGGCCGAAGGTGGTGAGCACCACCAGCCGGACGTCCGGCAGCTCCCGGTGGAGCCGGGCGGCGGCCTCGATGCCGGTGCAGCCGGGCATCTCGATGTCGAGCAGGGCCACGTCGATCCCGTGGGCGTGCGCGGCGGCCACGACCTCGTCGCCGCGGGCCACCTGCGCGACGACCTCGATGTCGTCCTCCAGGCCGAGCAGGGCGGCCAGTGCCTCGCGGACCATCGACTGGTCCTCGGCGAGGAGGACCTTGATCGTGCTGCTCATGCCCGGGATCCTACGTTCCCCCCGGCGGCGGCCGGCACCCGGGCGACCAGCCGGAATCCACGCCTGAGCCGGCCCGCCTCCAGCAGGCCGCCGGCCTTCTCCAGGCGTTCGGCAAGACCGGTCAGGCCGTTCCCGGGGCCGCCGCCGGAGCCGCCCGTACCGTCGTCCTCCACGGACAGTTCGAGCATCGGACCGTCCAGGGTCTGGCGGCGCACCACCTCGACCGCGCAGCGCCGGGCGCCGCTGTGCCGTACGACGTTGGTGACGGCCTCGCGCAGCGCCCAGGCGAGCGCGGACTCGCTCTCCTCGGGGACGCCGTCGAGGGCGGGCTCGGCGGGCAGATCGCAGCCCACCCCGGCCGCGGCGAGGGCGACCCGGGCACCGGCCAGCTCGGCGGCCAGGCGCGGGCGCCGGTAGCCGGTGACGGCCTCGCGCACGTCGACCAGGGCCTGCCGGCTGACCTGCTCGATGTCGGCGACCTGCTGGGCGGCCTTGTCCGGGTGGCCGGGCAGCATCCGCCCGGCCAGCTCGCTCTTCAGCGTGATCAGGGAGAGCGAGTGGCCTAGCAGGTCGTGCAGGTCGCGGGCGAGGCGCAGCCGCTCCTCGTTCGCGGCGAGCTGGGCGACCGTGGCGCGGGCCTGGCGCAGCTCGATTGTGGTGCGCACCAGCTGCCGTACGCCCGTCATGGCGAACCCGACGAGCAGCACCAGCAGGACCAGCGTCCACATCGCCCCCGCGCCGACGGCCTGGCCCACGAGCACCATCACCACGGTGGTCGCCGGGATGGCCGCGTAGGCCACACGCAGCGGGAACGTCGTGCCGCAGACCACCGAGACGTACACGAACAGGCCGATCCAGGCCCCGCCGAGGGTCAGGGTCAGGACGACGGCGAGGACCCCGAGGACGGCGACCATGCAGGCGACGACCGGCTCGGAGAAGGGGCGGCCCATGTTCCGGAAGACCAGCGCCAGATAGGTCCCGGTGAAGGCGGCGAGCCCGGCCCAGCCGGCCGCGGTGGCCGCCGGCTGGTGGGTGCCTGCGGCCAGGTCGTGCACCGGCGAGCTGAGGAAGACCAGCCAGGGCAGGATCCACACCAGCTTGCGCCAGGCCTCCCCCAGGGTGCGCGGCGGTTCGCCCATGCGCAGCAGCCGGTCCTGGCGGCCCTGCTCGGTGCGCTCGTCCGTCATGGTGCTCACGCCTTCAGCGTGTCCTTCCGGTACAGCCAGGCCGCGCCGCCCGCGAACAGGGCGAAGAAGACGACCAGGACGGCGATGTCCTTGGCGTGCGGGGCCTGGCTCTGTTCGATGGCCTGCCCCAGAGCAGCGTACGCGTGCGTGGGCAGCCACCTGGCGATGTCCTGGAGCCACTGCGGGAAGGTGGTCGCGGGCATCCACAGGCCGCCCAGCAGGGAGAGACCGAAGTAGACGATCATGGTGATGGGGCGGACCGCGTCGCCGGTGGCGAGGTAGCCGAGGGCGACGCCGAGCGCCGCGAAGACCAGGCTGCCCGCCCAGATCGCGCCGGTCAGGGCGAGCCACTGCCAGGCGTCCAGGCGGACCTGCTTGACGACGGCGGCGACCACGAAGACGACCACGATGGACGGCAGGCTGACCACGGCCGCGCTGGCGGTCTTCGCGAAGACGTAGCCGCGCCCCGGCAGGGTGGTCAGCCGCAGCTGCCGCACCCAGCCGCTCTCGCGCTCCTTGGCGATCCGCTCGCTGTTGCCCATGAGCACGGCGGTCAGCGCGCCGAAGGAGGCCATGGAGACCATCATGTACGTCGGCAGGGTCAGCCCGGTGCCGTCGACCTTCGTCGTGCCGTCGGCCTGGCCCGCGATGATCAGGAACAGGATCGAGGGGTAGAGCACGGAGAAGAAGAGGAACTTGCGGTTGCGCAGGGCGCGGGCGAGTTCCAGCTTGATCAGACTGTTCACGACTGCTTGGCCTCCTCGGCCTCGGTGATGGCGACGAACGCCTGCTCAAGACCGAGCCCGGCGACTTCGAGATTGCGGGGGTAGACGCCGAGTCCGTACAGGGCGTGGACGGTCGCGTCGGCGTCGGTGGACTGGGCGCGGACGGTCTGCCCCGACACGGTCAGCGAGGTGAGGAAGGGCAGACCGTGCAGCGCCGCCTCGTCGATCACGCCCTCCAGGTCGAAGGCGATCCGGCGGGCGCCCGCCTTCGCCTTGATCTCGGCGGCGGTGCCGTCGGCCAGCAGCCGGCCCCGGTGCAGCACGAGCACCCGGTCGGCGATGGCGTCGGCCTCCTCCAGGTAGTGCGTCGCGAACAGGACCGTGCGGCCCTGGTCGGCCTGCTCGCGCATGGTGGCCCAGAACGCCTGCCGGGCGGAGACGTCCATGCCGGTCGTCGGCTCGTCCAGGACGATCAGGTCGCTGTCACCGGCCGTGGCGAGGGCGAAGCGCACCCGCTGCTCCTGGCCGCCGGAGAGCTTGTTGACCTTGCGGTCGGCGATCTGCGTGACCCCGGCGCGGGCCAGCACGTCGGCCGGCTCGTACGGCCTGGGGTGCAGGTCGCAGGCGAGCTTGACCAGCTCGGCGACGGTGACCTCGTCCATCAGCCCGCCGCTCTGGAGCATGGCGCCGACGCGCCCGGCGACGATCGCCTCGCGCGGGCCGGTCCCGAAGACGGACAGGGAGCCGCTGTCGGGCTGCTTGAGCCCGAGCAGCAGATCGAGGGTGGTCGACTTGCCCGCCCCGTTCGGGCCGAGCAGGGCCACGGTCTCCCCCGGGTACAGGGCGAGGCTCAGCCCGTCCACGGCCCGTACGGTCCCGTAGCTCTTGGTCACCTGGTCGAACGCCACCACCGCGGTCGCGTGCGCGGTGGTGGTCTCCGCTGTCGTCGTCATGCCCCCATGGTGGCCGGAGGCGGGGGCCGTCCGGCAGTGTCGGCGGTCCTGGGCGCGGGATGACAGATGTCATGGGCCGCGCATGACAGGCGCCGACATGCGCAGGGCCCCGGCGCGCGCGGGCGGCGCGCTCCGGGGCCCTCGCGGGACAGGCCCTAGTTCGGGTTGGTGTCGATGACCCCGACCCGGTCCGTCTTGCTCACCAGCGCCGGACGCAGCGCGGAGATCACGTCCGTGACGGTGACGGGGGTCTTCTGCCCGTTGCCGCGGGTGATCAGCACTCCGTCGAAGATGCCGCCGTAGAGGTCCTTCAGCTTCGCCTGGTCGTAGTACTCGACCAGCTTGCCGTCGACCGCCTTGACCCCGAGGAACTTCCAGAGAGACTTCTCCGGGCTCATCAGGAGCGCGTGTCCCGGCCCCGCGCTCACGGTCACCTTGGCCGACATCGCCGGCTCGGCGAACGCCTTCATCATCCGGTCGACCTCGGCGTTGGAGACGGTCGGCTGCCGGACGGTGGTCGGGACCTGGACGGGCGCGGTGCTGCCCGTCTCCACCTGGGCGCGGTACGCCTGCTCGACGGCCTGCACGGAGCGGGCGGCGTCGATGCCCTTGCCCGTCTTGCCGTACACGGCGACGGCCTTGCCCGATTCGAAGCGGATGGTGCCGTCGGTGGCGGAGCCCGCGCCGCCCGCCGCGTTCTGCAGGGCGGCCTGGAGCTTCTCCTCGTCGACGGGCATCTGCGGCTCGACCACGCGGTGGTTGCCGAACAGGGAGCCGATCACGGAGACGGGGTTGTAGTCGCTCTGCGCCGCGGCGCTCGCCGTCGCCTGGGTGTCGAGCTGGAGGCCGGCCTGGTCGGGCCTGAGGCTGACCGTCCTGCCGTCGACGCTCAGCTTCAGCGGCTGCTTCTCCAGCTTGCCGAAGGCGTCGTCGAGCTTCTTGACGGCGTCGTCGCGACTGCCGCCGCCGACGTCGACGCCGAGCACGGTGGTGCCCTTGGGCACCTCGGAGTGGTTCATCAGCAGCCCGGCGCCGTAGGCGACACCGGCGGCCACGACCACCAGACCGCCGAGCAGCGTGATCTTGCTGCGCCCCTTCTTCTTGGGCCTGGCGGCCTTGCCGGACTTCCCGGCGGGCGGGGCGCTGCGCTGGTCCGGCTCGGGCGCCGGGGCGGCCGGGTCCGTACGGGGGCCGCCCGTGCCGTCGGGGGAGATCACCGGCATGCCGCTGGTGACGGTGTGTCCGGAGACGTTGTCCGGCCGCGGGCCGTGGCCCGGGGCGCCCGGCTCGGGGGTGAAGTTCTGCGGGGTGAGGATCGCGGTGTCGTCGCTCAGCCCGCCGCCGGGGAGGGAGGTGCCCGCGCCCGGGTGCGCGGAGAGCGCGCCGGGTGCACCGGGCATGCCGGGAGTGCCGGGTACGCCGGGAGCACCGGACGTACCGGGTGCGCCGCCGGTGCCCGCGCGGGGCGCGCCCGGTACGCCGCCGTGCGGCAGCAGGGACGCGTCGCCGGTCATCGGGCCGCTGGTCGGTCCGGTGGGGCCCGGTGAACCGCCCGGTCCGCCGAGGCCGCCGGGGACGCCCGCGCCGTCGAAGCCGCCTGGACCACCGGGGCCGCCGGGACCACCGGGTGCGCCCTGGCCTCCCTGGCCGCCTTGGCCGCCCTGGGCAGGGTAGTCGGCGGGTGCGCCCTGGCCGTTGCCGGTGAAGTAGGGCAGGTCGTCCCGGCGCGGCTCGCCGCCACCGGAACCGGAGCCGGGGCCGCCGGGCCGCGAACCGCCGGACAGCGGTCCCGCGGCCAGCGCCTCGGTGACGTCGAAGGAGCCCGTGCCGCCGCCGTGGCCCGGGGCGACCGGGCCGCCGGTGGCACCGGGCAGCCCGGAGCCGCCACCGGAACGGGAGGAGCCGGTGGGGGCCCGCATGGAGCCGACCACACCGCCGGGGCGTCCGCCGCCGCCCGGCACCGTGCCGCCGGGGGCGTCCGGGCCGGGCGCGGCGGCACCGGGTCCGCCCGGGGCCGTACCGCTCGCGGAGCCGCTGCCCGCGTCCGAACCGCCCGGCAGGCCCGCGCCGTTGGTACCGCCGCCACCCGGACCGCCCTTGGCCGCGGGGGACTTGCGGGGCGCGAACCAGTCGCTGGTCGGCTTGTCCTCGCCGGACGCGCCGGACGCGCCGGACGCGGCGGTCTCGGCACCGGAGTTCGCGGCGCCGGAGTTCTGGGTGCCGGAGCTCCCGGCGCCACCGCCCGGGGACCGCGGGTCGCCGGTGCCTCCGGCGGGACCGGCGGGACCGACCGCCGGGTCGCTGCCGCCGCCCGGCCGGGACCCGGCGGCGGAAGGCCGGCCGGCCGCGCCCTCGGTCCGCGTCCCGGCCGTGTCGGCTTCGCCGTCGGCGACGGGCTTGCGCACGACCACCGGCGGAATCGGCCGGGAGCCGGGGATGTTGATCCGGATCCGGGTCGTCAGCGTGGTCTCGGTCTTGCGTTCCTCCGGCTGCGCGGCCGAACGGCCCGCGTCCGCACCGTCGTCGGAGACCGCCGGCACACCGTACGGCGGGGTCCCCGAAGGGTAGGCGGTACCCCCGCGCCCGTTGGGCCCGGAGGACGGAGTGTCAGTTTCACGACTCAAGGCAGGTTCTCCCGGTTGGCTCCGCCGCCCGACACGACCTCACTTCGCGTGGGGGTCCCCCCTGCGCGAGCGGAGTCGAGCGTTTGGGGGAGGCTCGGCGGCGCGCACCACCATACTGGCCACGTCCGCCCCTCATCCCGGGACCGCTGGGGAAACCCCCACCGGACCCGCACCGGGACGTCGGGAAGAAGTGGTACGTCACTCGCCAAGTCGGACGTCACGGCCGTCCGGTTGCCCGGCCCGCGCCCCAGGTGGCACAGATCACAGCCACGGCCATGCCGCCGAGCAGGAAGAGATAGGAGCCGCCGCCCGCCGCGAAGAAGAAGTCGCCCTCCGGGCGGCTGGTGGTGAGCAGCACGACGGCGACCAGCCAGCCGACCACGCCCGCGACGGCACCGCCCCGCCCGCGCAGCGCCCGTGCCCCGCCCAGGAAGAGCCCGGCCGCACCGGCGAGGGCGAGCAGCAGCCCGCCCGGGAACCAGGCCGACTGCACCAGCGACCCGGCGATGCCGACCACCGCGCCGAGCACGAACAGCACGAGGTAGGCGGCGGCCCGCCCGGCGGACGGCGGCCGAAGGGGCTGCGCCAGCATCGACCCGCCGGCAGCACCCCCACCACCTCCGCCGTTCCCGCCGCTCCCGCCGCTGCGCGCGGCTCCGCGTCCGGACGTACTCATCACGCCCCCGCCCCTTCTTCTTCGTCCTTTTCACCGACGCCGATCCCGGCGAACAGATCGGTCGAGGCGCCCTCGGCGTCCGCACCGGCTCCTTCCCCGCGCACCAGCTCGTAGTACTCGGTGGTGAACAGGGGCTGGGCGAGCTGGTTGGAGAGCGCGAAGTACGGCTCGGCCACCTCGATCTGGGTGGTGTGGGCGCGCATCGCGGCGGCCTTGGCGGCGGCGTGGGCGGGGCCGCCCTCGATCCGTACGGTGATCCGCTCGTCGTCGACGACACCGGGCACGTCGTCGATGCCCGCCGCCTTCTCGAACGGCAGGCCGGGCAGCTCCCCGTCCAGCCGCGCGAAGGCGGCCTCGGCGACGGAGCGCGGCACCCGGTTCCAGTACGTCCTGGCGATCTCCCAGGGCGCGCCCAGGTCGGGGCGCACGGCAGGGTCGGCGGCCAGCTCGCGGGCGCGCATGGCGACGCGGTGGGCCTGGATGTGGTCGGGGTGGCCGTAGCCGCCGTTGTCGTCGTAGGTGACGAGGACCTGCGGGCGCACCTCGCGGATCACGGCGACGAGGTGGGCCGCCGCCGCGTCGAGTCCGGCCTGCCAGAAGCAGTCCGGGTCGTCGTTGTCGGCGAGGCCCGTCATCCCGGAGTCCTGGTAGCGCCCGGCGCCGCCCAGCAGCCGGAAGTCCGCGACGCCCAGCTCGCCCATCGCGGCGGCCAGCTCCCGCCTGCGGTACGCCCCGAGCGCGGCTCCGGTCAGATGCGCCAGCTCCGGCGGGATGACCTCACCCCGCTCCCCCAGCGTGCAGGTCACGAGCGTCACCAGCGCGCCCTCGGCCGCGTAGCGGGCCATGGTCGCGCCGTTGTTGATCGACTCGTCGTCGGGATGCGCGTGCACCAGCAGCAGACGCCGGTCGGGCAGTTCCGTCATGCCCCCACCCTACGAGGCCGGGCCCTGCGCACCGCCGTCCTGGTAGCGGGGCAGGCCCTCGGTGAGGATGGTCCAGTCTCCGATGGTGACCTCCTCGCCGTAGACGAAGTCCTTGCGGGTGGCGTAGCGGGGACCGTCGGGAGTCGGGTGGATGTCGGTGAGCACGGCACCCGTGCCGGTACGCGGATCGAAGACGGCGTAGACGGGGATGCCGAGGAGGGGATAGTCGCGCATCTTGCCGATCCAGTCGTTCTCCGGGTTGGAACGGGAGACGATCTCGATGGCGGCGATCACCGTACGGGGATCGAAGGAGCCCGGGACGTCCATGTCCTCCAGGGCGATCACCATGACGTCCGGGCGGCGCATGATGCCCCGGGACTCGTCCTCGACGTCGGGTCCCCCGGTGTGCGCCACGATCTCGTCCGGCATGAGCTTTTCGAGGCGTCTGCGCAGGTGCACGGCGGTCAGTTCGTGCGGACCGATCGGCGCCGTGATGTCGTGGACGAGCGCGTTCTCGGTGACCTCGAATCTCCCCGGGACGGTGCCGTCCATGGTGTGCACGAGGTCGCGCAGGGCCCGGTAGACGTGGGAGGAACCGTGCCGCCCGTTGTCGGGAACGACGGTGTTCATGCTAAGCGGCCTCCTCCTGGTCGGTGCGGCAGTCGCGGCAGCGGCCCGGGGTCGGGGCGCGGAAGGCCCGTTCGCAGCCGTCGCAGGTCTGGAGCGGGAGGCGTACGGGCGGCGGGGCGGCCGGGGGGCGGAACGGCGGCGGGGGCGGTAGCTGGGCGGACAGCCGGTGCGCCAGGAGGGCGGCGGGCCGTCGTAGTCCCTCGGCCGGCAGACCGGCGGTCAGGGCGTGGCGTACGGTCGCCGCCGTGACATCACGCTCCAGCCAGGCGGCGACGCCCGGGGCCAGATGGGCGGTGTCGCGGGCGGAGAGGAGCAGTCGGGGGTCGTGGCGGCGCAGGCCCGCGAGGAGGTCGGCGGCGGCCCGGAGGAGCGGGGGTGCGGGATACGCGGGGCGCGGTACGGCGGGGAGGGGCTTGTGGGGAGCGCGCTGCTGCGGCTCGGGCATCGACTCAGGCATCGGCTCGGGCTCGCGTGGGACGGCCACGGCGGCGGCTGTGCCTGTGCCTGTGCCTGTGGCGGTCGCCGCCGCAGCGGGCTGGTTGCAGGAGACCGTGCGGGTGACGATACGGCCGCCGGGGACGCGTTCGCGGACGCGGCGCAGGTATCCGTGCGCCTCCAGCTCGCGCAGCGCGGCGGCGATCCGGGTCGTCCCCTCGGGGAAGCGGGCGGCGAGGCTCTTGATGTCGGCGCGGGCGCCCCGGGGCAGCGACTGGAGGTGCACGCCGAGCCCGATCGCGAGCAGGGACAGCTCGCTGTGCTGGGCGAGGTGGTTGCCGATCACCGTGAAGCGGGTGGTGTGGCGGGTGTTGTCGTGGACCAGGCCGCCGCCGGTGCGGGGACGACGCCGGTTCGGGTACTTGTCGCCCGCAGTGCGGGACGGGGCGTGCGGGCGCACGCTAGGGTTCTGGATACCCACGGGAAGGGCTCACTTCCTCGGTGGTCAGGCCCTCGCACTGGGATTGCCGTCCCGGCGGGGGCCGTCTCATTTTCTGCGGTTGTGTCGCGCTGAGCGTAGAGCCGCGCGGGGCTCCGAAATCCAGCCGATCCGGGGATGTTCACCCGCCCGAGTGAGCGCGCCCGGGGTCGTGCGCGGACACGGCGGGCAGCGTACGGCGAGGCGGGGTCCGGCGGAATTCCTTTCCCCCGCATGTCTTTTGTCTGTCAGCCACCGGCCGCACCGGAGCACGGTGTCCCGGGTTCCGGTGATCCGGGATCCAGTGACCCGGGATCCGGTGACCCGAGCCGCAGCTCGGCCCAGACGGTCTTCAGCGGGAACCGCCCGGCGGTGACACCCCACCGGTCGGCGAACGCCTCGACCAGCAGCAACCCACGCCCCGACTCCGCGACGGCGTCCGGCTCCTGCGGCGCGGGCCACCGGTCGCCCCGCGTGTCGCTGACCTCGATGCGCAGCGTCCCGCCAGTGGACGGTGTGGTGGAGGAGACGGACGAGCGGGGCTGGGAGGTGGACCCGGACGACGACTGGGCCCTCGCGGTCGTGGCCACGGTGGGACGGCAGTTGAAGCTGCGCAGGGAGTCGGCGGGCCTGCGGGCAGGCGAGTTCGCGGTGGCGGTCGGCTACGGCGAGGACCTGGTCTACAAGATCGAATCCGGCAAACGGATCCCCCGCCCCGAGTATCTGGACACGGCGGACGAGGTCCTGAACGCCGGCGGCCTCATCTCGGCGATGAAGGAGGACGTCAATAAGGTCCGGTACCCGAAGAAGGTGCGGGCGCTGGCACAGATGGAGGCGCGGGCGGTGGAACTCCAGCTTTACGATCCGCTGAACATCCACGGGCTGTTGCAGACCTCGGAGTACGCCCAAGGGCTCCTCCTCATGCGACGGCCCGCCTACTCGCGGGACGAACTGGAGCGATACCTCACGGCACGCCTGGCCCGTAAATCCATCTTCGAGCGGGATCCGGCTCCCGAACTCAGCTTCATTCTCGAAGAGTGGACCCTTCGACGCCCTCTCGGTGGCAAGGAGCGCCTGCGCCACCAGTTGCAGCATCTACTCGCCACCAGCCAGTTGCGCAACGTCGAGCTGCAAGTGATGCCCATGAGCCGTGAGGAACACGCCGGTCTGGCCGGTGGCATCGAAGTGCTGAAGTTCGCGGACGGCACCGCGGTGGGCCGCTCACCGGCTGTGGCCAACGGACGCCCAGTCTCCGACCTGAAGCAGCTCCGTATCCTGGAACTCCGGTGTGGCGTCGTCCGGGCGCAGGCCTTCACACCCCGTGAGTCGATGGCCATCATCGAACAATTGCTGGGAGAGACATGATCCTCACCACCACGTCCGTGGACGCCTCCAGCCTGGCATGGTTCAAGAGCAGCTACAGCAGCAGCAGTGAGGGCGACTCCTGCGTGGAGATCGCCACCGCCGCCGCCCACATCCACGTACGCGACTCGAAGCACACCCCCGGCGGCGGCCCCCGGCTGGCCTTCGCGGCGACCGCCTGGGCGGACTTCGTCCCGTACGCGGCGAGGTAGCGCTCGCCCGGGTCGGTCAGGTGGGGAACTCCCCCAGCCAGTCGTGCTGGAGCAGGTGCTTGGGCAGGTACTCGGACTCGACGCCGATGGGCATCTTGCCGTCGTAGGCCAGGCAGGCGATGGCCAGCGGCCCGAGCGCGATGCTGCCGTCGATGTCGGCGGCCCGGTCCTCGTTCAGCGTCCAGTACATCTGGTGCAGCTTGAGCGCGTCGACGAGAGCGGGCGTGAACCCCTCCTCGTCCCTGCGGACGAAGTGGTAGAAGAGGTTGATCGGCGGATACAGGATGCCCTGGAGCAGGTCACGCGGAGCGATCGTGGCCACCGCCGGATCCGACGCCTCGAAAGTGGCGGTCAGCTTCTCCACGAGGCCGGGCCGCCGCAGCCAGTACGTCTGCAACGTGTCCACCCAGTGGTAGACGTACTCGTCGTACTGCCCTTCGGGCGCCCGCAACCGCTCCAGCGGGATCTCGCACAACTCCGTCATCCGCTGCCGCTCCCGACAGATGACAGCCAGCCAGAATGCGGACAGCCACGTACCCGCATCCGCGCTGGACAACGGCCCCACAGCCGGAAGACTCCGCACCTTCCGGTCGATCCGGCACTGGACGGTCCCCTCGTCCACCCCGGTCACCGCGAACAACGCGGAACCCAACTGCATCGCGGTGACCGCCGCTTCCCACGTCTCCACCGCCGCAGCCGACGGATCGACCACACAACGGGCGGACAACAGCATCCGGTACCCGCTGAATGTCGAATCGATCACGCGTGCCGAGTTGTCGAGCCGGTCGATTCCCTTGCTGAGATGCGCACTCAGCCTCTCCGCGTACTCCTCGGCCTCAGGCCCAGCCGACAGCCCGTGCCGGGCGATATGCCCAGTCACCAGAAGGTCCCCTCCGCGCAACCGTCACGTCTCGAACTCACCGAGCCATGAACGCCTGAGAAGGTGTTCCGGCAAGTACTCGGACTTCACATCGATGGACATCCCGACATCATGGGCGAGGCAGGCCATGGCAAGCGGACCGAGCGCGACCGCACCGTCCGTGCTCTGCCGGCGATCCTCGTCCTTGGTCCAGTACTCCTTGTGGGACTGCACCGCCCGGACGAGTGCCGCGTTGAACTCCTGCTCGTTCCGCTGGAGAAAGTGCAGGAAAAGTTCGAGCGGCGGATACAGCAGCTTCAGCATCAGCTCGCGGTCGGCGATCCGTAGCACCTCCGGGTCCGTGCCCTGGAACGCCTCGGTGAACTTCTCGCCGAGCCCCGGCCGCTCGGTCCAGTAGGTCTGAAGAGTGTCGACCCAGTGGTAGATGTACTCGTCGTACACCGCCCCGGAGGCACGCAGAAGGTCCACCGGCACTTCGGCCAGTTGTGTCATCCGCTTCTGGTCCCGGCAGACGACCGCCAGCCAGAACGCCGTCACCCAGGAGCCCGCGTCGGTGAAGTGACGGACACCGATCGCCGGGATGGTCCGCATCTCGTGGGCGATGCGGCACTCTACCGTCCCCTGCTCGACCACGGCGGCGGCGAACATGGCCGCCCCCACCTGCATCGCGGCGACCCACGCCTCCCACGTCTCGGAGGTGTCGGCGGTGGGGTCGTGCAGACAGTGCAGCATCGCGGTGCTCAAAGCACTGCTGAAAGTCATACCGAAAGCGGTGGGCCGTCGCGAAAGGTCCTCGAACCGTTTGAGAGCCCGTCGGTCACTCATTTCGATGAAGTCTGCTGCATCCTCTCCGGGCGGATCGTCCTCGCGGGACACGTAGGTGGTCATCACTTGCTCCCGACGTCACCGATATCGAACTGCCTCATCTCATACCCGGCATATTTACCAGCCGGTGTGGCCTCCGCCTTGACCAGGACATAGTCCACTTTCCCTTCAGAAAGCGCAGCTTCCAACTCCGAGACCAGATTCAGCTCATCCATATCCTTTTTCCTGAGCGCACGTTTTTCCATCTCCTGCAAAATGGTGTCGAAATATTCCCGCGTACCCTGCTGCACCCGGTTTCCGAGGTGGCTCGTGCGTTCTCCCAGTTGGGCCCTGAGCGATCCCTTTGCCTCGATGACCACGAAGCGTCCGTCCGTGGTCTGGTACACCTGGTCGAATCTGTTGTTCCCGAATTCCCTGTTGTCAATGCGCTTCGCAGTCGGGTACGCATCCGGAACGGCATGGTACTCGGCCACGTTCTCGCCGAACATCTCGCTCTGCTTGAGCATGTCGCCGTGCAGGGGGGAATGCGCTTCCTCGGCGGCGTCCCGGGCGGCTTCCCGCTCGGGCGTGGGGTCCTCGGCGTACGCGTGTTCCGCTTCCCTGAGGTGGGCTTCCGCAGCCGTGTCCGCCACGACGGCTTTATGACGGGCGTGAGCCCACTCGTTGAGCCGGCCCAGCAGCTTCTTCGGCATATCGGCGGCGCTGCCCGGTCCGGGCGACTCGGAAGGCAGGTACCTGGCCGGTGTCGCAGGCGGCAGATCACTCTTGGCGATCCACTGACCGGGGTGGGCGGGGTCCCGGACCAGGGTGGGCAGCCGCTGGCCGATCACCTCACGGCTGGCGTACCTGCGGTAGCCGTTCTTCCGGTAGTGCTCCTTGAACCACGCCTTGTCCGTGTTGGCGAGTTCGACATGACGACGCATGATCGTGCGTGGATCGGCCGCTTCAGGGTGCCCGCCCTCGGCGTGCCCGTCCTCCGCGCGGCCTATGTCGTCCGACCCGCCGGCAGGTCGGGGCAGATGCGATGACGGCGGTCCACCATGGCCATGCCCGGGAAGCCCGTCCCCGCCGTGCACGCCCGCGTGCGCGCCCGCATGCGCGCCCGCGTGCGCGCCGACCGACCGTCGCTCCGGTGTGCTGGTGGTGCCGTCGTGGGCGGTGGCCGCCCGCTCCTCCGCCGTGCCCTCGCGGGCCATGTCCTCCAGCGACTGCCGGACCGTGCCGTCGGCGTCGCGGACGACCATCGTCCGGGTGTCGAGGTAGACGACCCGGCCGCCGTGTTCCATGCGGACGGAGTTCTCGGGGGTCAGGCCGGCGGGCAGTTCCTCCCGGGCCAGCGGCTGGTCGACGATCCGGTACGTCCGCCCGGCCAGTTCGACGTAGGTGCCCTTCGTGACCGCCCTCAGGCTCGCCAGCGCGTCACCGACCCTGGTCAGGCCGACGCCCGCCGTCCTCGCGACGTATGTCATCGGGTCGACGAGGCGCCCCGCCCGGCCCGCGAGGGAGATGGCCTTGGCGACGCTCCCGGTCTTCGCGGCCGTCCCGGCGCCGCCGGTGAGGACCGTGGTCAGGACATTGAAGGTGACCGCGCCCGCCGCACGGGCCGGGTTCTTCCCCCACTCGTCCCACGCGAGCAGGGCCTTGCCCGTCTCCTTGACCGCGCGGCGCGAGTCACGCAGCCAGGCCGGGAGCTGGTCGTCGGAGGCCGTCCAGTAGGCGGCCGGGGCGACCACCGTGAGGGCGACGCCCGTCAGCAGTTGCCCCAGGCCCTTCCACGCCTGTCCGGCCGCGTCCCAGCCGTCCACGCCGACGAGGGTGCCCAGGCCCCGGACGGTGCCCCAGACACCGTCCACGAAGAAGCCCTTGGCGAAGTTCCAGACGTGCTGGTCGATCCGGTACCAGGGAGTCTCCTCGTCGACCGGGTCGCCCCACGGCAGTCCCTGCGCCTGGTCGAGGTCCTCGGCCCGGTAGCCGTACATGCCCTTCTGGTGCGACCCGTCGTCGACCGTCAGCGGAGCGCCGCCGACCAGCCTCACGATCTTGTCGTGGCAGGTGCGTTCGGCGGCCTGGAAGGCGGCCCAGGCCGCGTTGACCTGGCGGCGGCGTTCGTTGTTCTCGTCGACCTTGTCGCCGTCCTCCCGCCAGTCGTCGTCGTGGGCGACCGAGGCGCGGAAGGTGCGGGCTTCGCCGCGCAGCCGGTCCAGCGTGGCCACCAGCGGCCGTATCTCCTGCGCGTAGGCGGCGAGCGCGCCCGCGATCTTCTCCAGTTCGCCGCGGAGTTCGTCGCCCGCCGCCGCCACCGGCTTCGTCGTGGCGAACAGCTGCTCCGCCTCCGGCGCCTTGTAGTACGCCGAGAGGGAGTTGAAGGCGGAGTCGATCCGCGAGCCCACGTCCCACAGGGACGCCGCGTCGGCGCCGATGGCCGACACGTCCTTGTCCAACTGCTCGGGGTCGCCGGTGAACTCGGGTATCTCCTCGGGGTCCAGGGCGGCCTGCCCGCTCATGCCCCGCCGCCGTTCTTCCCGCCGGTCCCCGGCATGTCGATCCTCGGTGGCTTCAGCGCGTTGCGCTGGGCCTCGGCGGCCATCTCCAGATCCCCGTGGACATAGGCGCGGGTCGCCTCGGCGGCTCCCTGTACCGACTCGGCGGTGCGGCGGGCCATGAACGCCAGCTTCTTCTGCCGTTCGGAGAGGTACTGCGCGAGCGCCTCCGCCACCGGTCCGGTCGGCACCCGTGACCGGCCCGGCGCCACCGGTCCGACCAGCGGACCGCTGAACTGCCCGCCCGGGACGACGGTGCCCGCCGAACTCGCCGCGCTCATCAGATCGTTCAGGAGAGTGGTGGCCGCCCGGTCCAGGTCGCCACCCGCCTCACCGGTCGTCGTGAGGGCCGCCTGCACGCCCACAGGACTGATGTCCCACCCCGTCATCCCCGAGCCCCCGCTCCCTGCGCTGATACGTTTCGCCAGGCACCTTTGTATCAACCGAGATGGGTACAATTCCATCCGAAACAGGCCGAGTCACGGCACAGCGGTACAACGGCACGGCGGCGCGCCGGGCGGACGGATCGCCGACCGAAGTCCTCCGGCGCACACAGGAACGCGTGCACGCCGGTACGCGGGGAACACGGGGCCAGGGGAGAGTGGCCCGGCCTCAGAACTTGAGGCTGCCGATCATCCCCGCGATGTTCGTGGTCAGTTCGCTGATCGTGGGAGCGACTGTCGAAGAGGCCAGGTAGAAGCCCAGGAGGACGCACACGACCGCATGGCCTCCCTTCAACCCTGACTTCTTGATCAGCAAGAAGACGACGATCGCCAGCAGCACCACCGCCGAAATCGAGAGTGCCACGGCGGCTCACCTCCAAAGATCCCAGGACGCGGGGGGGTGTCGGGGGGTCGGACTATGGGGGCAGATAAATCCACACAACAGGCAGCAGGTTCATACCCACTATGCGCTAACGATCATAACTATCCGCACGCGCGCATCGGTCGGCGCACGGCCGCACAAGGGGGCGCATGGCCAATATGGTCTTTCCATGACGACCGAGCCTGACTCCTTCCCCCGACAGCACGCGCGCACCCAGCGGTTCACGCTCGGCGCGCCGCGTGCCTTCACCGTCGCCCCCGATGCCTCACGTGTGGTTTTCCTGCGCTCCGACTCCGGTACGGACCGCGCCAGTTCGCTGCGGGTCCTGGACCTGGACGGGTCCGGCGAGCGCGTGGCCGCCGACCCCCGCGCCCTCCTCGGCGGCGCCCTGGAGCACCTCTCGCCCGAGGAGCGCGCACGCCGTGAGCGCACCCGCGAGGGCGGCGCCGGCATCGTCGGATATGCCACCGACAAGGCCGTGGAGCTGGCCTCCTTCGCCCTGTCGGGACGGCTGTTCACCGCCGGGCTGCGCACGGGCTCGGTGCGTGAACTGACCGTTCCGGGACCGGTGATCGACCCCCGACCCGCCCCGGACGGACGGCGCGTCGCCTACGTCGCCGGGGGCGCGCTGCGCGTGGTGGGCGCCGGGGGCGAGGACGACCGGGCGCTCGCCGAGCCCGAGTCGGAGACGGTGACCTACGGCCTGGCGGAGTTCGCCGCGGCCGAGGAGATGGGCCGCCACCGGGGCTTCTGGTGGTCCCCGGAGTCGGACCGGCTGCTGGTGGCACGCGCCGACGACGCGCCGGTGCAGCAGTGGTGGATCTCCGATCCGGCCCACCCCGGCCGGGAGCCCGCCCGGGTGCGCTACCCCGCGGCGGGCACCCCCAACGCTGACGTACGGTTGTTCGTGATCACCCTGGACGGGTCCCGCACGGAGATCTCCTGGGACCGCTCCCGCTACCCGTACCTGGCACGTGTGCACTGGTCAGCGGCGGGAGCGCCGCTGCTGCTCGTGCAGGCGCGGGACCAGCGCAGCCAGGTCTATCTGGCCGTCGACCCGGAGTCCGGCTCGACCCGGATGGTGCACGCGGACGAGGACCCAAGTTGGCTTGATCTTTTCCCCGGTGTGCCGTGCTGGAGCCCGTCCGGGCAGCTCGTGCGGATCGCGGACGAGGGGGGCGCGCGGGTGCTCGCGGTCGGCGAACGCCCGCTCACCGGGCCTCAGTTGCACGTACGTGCGGTTCTCGACGTCACCGCGGACGAGGTGCTCGTCTCCGCCTCGGCGGGCGAGGAGGCCGCCGAGCCGGAGATCGGCGAGACCCATGTCTACCGGGTCAACGAGCTGGGCCTGGAGCGCGTCAGCCGGGAGCCCGGCGTGCACACGGCCGTGCGCTCGGGGACGTGACCGTGCTGGTGTCGGCGGAGCTGCGCCGGCCGGGTTCGCGGGTCCGGGTGCTGCGGGACGGCGAACAGGTCGCCGAGATCGTCTCGTACGCCGAGACGCCCGGTATCTCCCCGCGCGTGACCCTCACCGAGGGGGGCGCACGCCGAATTCCGTGCGCCGTGCTTATGCCTACGGACTACCCCCGTGACACTGCCGCGGCCGCCCCCCTGCCCGTCCTCCTCGACCCCTACGGCGGCCCGCACGGGCAGCGGGTGATGGCGGCGCACAACGCGTACCTCACCTCCCAGTGGTTCGCCGACCAGGGTTTCGCGGTGGTCGTCGCCGACGGCCGCGGCACCCCCGGCCGCTCCCCCGGCTGGGAGAAGGCGATCCACCACGACTTCACCGTCACCCTGGACGACCAGATCGAGGCCCTCCAGGACCTCGCGAAGACCCATCCGCTCGACCTGGACCGGGTGGCCGTCCGCGGCTGGTCCTACGGCGGCTACCTCTCCGCGCTGGCCGTGCTGCGCCGCCCGGACGTCTTCCACGCGGGCATCGCGGGCGCCCCGGTCACCGACTGGCGCCTCTACGACACCCACTACACCGAGCGGTACCTCGGCGACCCGGCCGCGGACCCGGCGCCGTACGCGCACTCGTCCCTCGTCACCGACGACGGCCTGACCGCGCCCGCCGAGCAGCACCGGCCGCTGATGATCGTGCACGGCCTCGCCGACGACAACGTGGTGGTCGCCCACGCCCTGCGGCTCTCCTCCGCCCTGCTCGCCGCCGGCCGCCCGCACGAGGTGCTGCCGCTGTCCGGGGTCACCCACATGACTCCGCAGGAACAGGTCGCGGAGAACCTGCTGCTGCTCCAGGTCGACTTCCTCAAGCGGTCGCTCGGCCTGGACTGACCGGCAAGGCGGCGGGCCGGGCGCGCCTCCCCCGCAGGGGACGGCGCACCCGGCCCGCCCACGGCACCCGCACGGCCGTACCCCGGCAGCCTCCCGCACCCGTGTGTCGCCCCCGGGTCGACCGTGTTGCCACCGCGTCAACGCCGCCCGGATCCCCTCCCCCGCTCATCGGCGGCCCGCTGCGCGCCGACAGGGGGCGCGTCCCCGGGCGGTGCGGTGCCGCCTCCGGGGGCACCGCCGCTCACCCCGCCACCCCCTGCCGCTCCGCCGCGAAGTGGCACGCCGAGTCGTGGGCGGCCGGGCCGGGGGTGTGGCGGAACTCGGCGGGGACCGCGAGCAGCGGGACCTCCAGGGCGCAGCGCTCCCGTGCCTTGAAGCAGCGGGTGCGGAAGCGGCAGCCGGAGGGGACGGCCGCCGGGGACGGCACGTCGCCGGTGAGGATGATCCGCTCGCGGCGCTCGCGGGCCTCCGGGTCGGGCACCGGGACCGCCGACAGCAGCGCCTGGGTGTACGGGTGGGTCGCGTGGTCGTAGATCTGCTCGTCCGTGCCGGTCTCCACGATCCGGCCCAGGTACATGACCCCGACCCGGTCGGAGATGTGCCGGACGATGGACAGGTCGTGCGCGATGAAGACGTAGGAGAGGTCGAACTCCGACTGGAGGCGTTCCAGCAGGTTGATCACCTGGGCCTGCACGGAGACGTCCAGCGCGGAGACCGGTTCGTCGGCGACGATGACCTCCGGGCGCAGGGCCAGGCCGCGGGCGATGCCGATGCGCTGGCGCTGGCCGCCGGAGAACTGGTGCGGGTACCGGTTGATGTACTCCGGGTTGAGACCGACGACGTCCAGCAGCTCCTGCACCTTGCGGCGCCGGTCGCCCTTCGGGGCCACCTCGGGATGGATGTCGTACGGCTCGCCGATGATGTCACCGACCGTCATCCGCGGGTTCAGCGAGGTGTACGGGTCCTGGAACACCATCTGGATGTTCCGGCGCACCGCCTTCAGCGCACGCCCGGACAGCCCGGTGATGTCCTCGCCCCGGTAGCGGATCGCCCCGGCCGTGGGCCGCTCCAGCTGGCACAGCAGCTTGGCAACGGTGGACTTGCCGCAGCCGGACTCCCCCACGATGCCCAGCGTCTCGCCCCGGCCCAGGGCGAAGTCGACGCCGTCGACGGCCTTGACCGCGCCGACCTGCTTCCTGAACAGGATTCCCTGGGTGAGCGGGTAGTGCTTGACCAGCCCGGCGACCTCCAGCAGCGGCTCAGGCATCCAGGCACTCCCTCCAGAAGTGGCAGGCGGACCCGCGCCGGGCGTCGACCTCGTAGAGCGGCGGTACGTCGGTGCGGCACACGTCCCGGGCCATCGGGCAGCGCGGGTGGAAGGCGCAACCGGCGGGGATCCGCGTGAGGTTGGGCGGCAGGCCCTTGATCGCGTACAGCTCGCGGCCCTTCTGGTCCAGGCGCGGGATCGACTCCAGCAGACCCCGCGTGTACGGGTGCGCGGGCCGCTTGTAGACGTCGTGCACCGGCGCCCGCTCCACGATCCGCCCGGCGTACATCACCGCGATCTCGTCCGCGACGTCCGCCACCACCCCGAGGTCGTGGGTGATCAGGATGAGACCCATGTCGAACTCGCGCCGCAGCTCCGCGAGCAGGTCCATGACCTGGGCCTGGACCGTCACGTCGAGCGCGGTGGTCGGCTCGTCCGCCATGATCAGGTCCGGCTCCAGGGCCAGCGCCATCGCGATCATGATGCGCTGGCGCATACCGCCCGAGAACTGGTGCGGATAGTCGCGCACGCGCTGCGCGGCGGCCGGGATGCGCACCCGGTCCATCAGCTCCACCGCCTTGGCCCGCGCCTGCCTGCGGGACAGGCCCCGGTGCACGGTGAACATCTCGGCGAGCTGGTCGCCCACGGTGAGCACCGGGTTCAGCGAGGACAGCGCGTCCTGGAAGATCATCGCGATCTTGGCGCCGCGGACCGCGCGCCGCTCCTCCTCCGGGAGCTTCAGCAGGTCGCGGCCCTGGAAGAGGATCTCGCCGCCGGTGATGCGGCCGGGCGGCATGTCGAGGATGCCCATGATCGCCTGCGCGGTCACCGACTTGCCGGAACCGGACTCGCCGAGCACGGCCAGGGTCCGGCCCGCGTCCACCTCGTAGCTGACGCCGTTGACGGCGTGCGCGATCCCGTCCCGGGTGCGGAACTCCACGTGCAGGTCGCGGACTTCGAGCAGCATGGCGTCCGTCACCTCAGCTTCGGGTCGAGGGCGTCGCGGACGGCGTCGCCGAGCATGATGAACGCCAGGACGGTCACGGCCAGCGCGCCGGCGGGCCACAGCAGGGCGTGCGGGGCGTTGCGGACGTAGGGGGAGGCGGCGGAGATCTCGATGCCCCAGGACACGCTGGGCGGTTTCAGGCCGACGCCCAGGTAGGACAGGGTGGCCTCCAGGGCGATGTACGTGCCCAGCGCGATGGTGGCGACCACGATCACCGGGGCGACGGCGTTGGGCGCGATGTGCCGCAGCAGGATCCGCGTGTCGGAGGCGCCCAGCGCGCGGGCGGCCTGCACGTAGTCGTGCTGTTTGGCGGTGATGACGGAGCCGCGGGCGATGCGGTAGATCTGCGGCCAGCCCAGCAGCACGATGAAGCCGACGACCGGCCAGACGGTGTTGCTGGTGACCACGGACAGCAGGACCAGGCCGCCGAGCACGACCGGGATGGCGAAGAAGATGTCGGTGACGCGGGAGAGCACCGCGTCCCAGGCACCGCCGAAGTAGCCGCCGAGGGCGCCGAGCACCGAGCCGAGCAGGGCGACGCCGAGGGTGGCGCAGACGCCGACGGTGACGGAGGCGCGGGCGCCGTGCACGGTGCGCGTGTAGACGTCGCAGCCCTGGCCGTCGAAGCCGAAGGGGTGCCCGGCCGAGGGGCCGTCCTGGGCCTTGGCCAGATCGCAGACGAGGGGGTTGCCGGGGGCGATCAGCGAGGGCCACACCGCGATGAGGGCCAGGAAGCAGATCACCAGGGCGGAGACCAGGAAGACCGGGTTGCGGCGCAGGTCGCGCCAGGCGTCGGACCACAGCGAGCGGGGCCGCTCCTTCGGTCCGGTGCCGTCCGCGCCGCCGTCCGGGCCCGGTGCCAGGGTGGCCGCCTCGCTCGCCGCGAGGTCCATCCCGCCGCCCATGCCGGTCCCCGCGACGGCGCCCTCGGGCTCGAACGGCTGCGGCTGCGGCGGCTGCTCAGGCATAGCGGATCCTCGGGTCGAGTACGGCGTACAGCAGGTCCACGAGCAGGTTGGCGGCCAGGAAGACGAGGACCAGGACGGTGACGAAGCCGACCACGGTCTGGGTGTTCTGCCGCAGGATGCCCTGGTAGAGCTGGTAGCCCACGCCGTGGATGTTGAAGATGCGCTCGGTGACGATGGCGCCGCCCATCAGCGCCCCGATGTCGGTGCCGATGAAGGTGACCACGGGGATCAGGGAGTTGCGCAGCAGGTGCCGTACGACGACCCGGCGGCGGGGCAGGCCCTTGGCGACGGCGGTGCGGACGTAGTCGGCGCGGCGGTTCTCGGCGATGGAGGTGCGGGTCAGCCGGGTGACGTAGGCCAGCGAGACGGAGGCCAGGACCAGGCCGGGCACGATCAGTTCGTCGAAGGACGCCTCGGGCGGCACGGACGGCCGGATCCAGCCCCACTTGACGCCGAGCAGCAGTTGCAGGAGCAGACCGGTGACGAAGGTCGGCACGGAGATCACGACGAGGGTGAGCAGCAGCACGCCGGTGTCGACGGGCCGGCCGCGCCGCAGCCCGGTGACCACGCCCAGGGAGATGCCGATGACGATCTCGAAGACGATGGCGACGATCGTCAGGCGGATCGTCACGGGGAAGGCGGCGCCCATCAGTTCGGTGACGGGCTGGCCGTTGAAGGCGGTGCCGAAGTCGCCGGTGAAGACGTTGCCCATGTAGGTCGCGTACTGCTGCCACAGCGGCTTGTCGAGGCCGAACTCCCGCTTGAGCTGGGCGGCCGTGGCGGTGTCGCAGGCGCGTTCGCCGCACAGTCCGGCGACCGGGTCGCCCATCACGTTGACCATGAGGAAGATCAGCAGGGTGGCCCCGATGAAGACGGGGATCATCTGGAGCAGGCGTCTGACGACATAGCGTCCCATGGCGGGTCAGCCGACCTTGATCTCGTTGTAGACGGGCACGCTGAACGGGTTGAGCGCCACGTCGTGCAGCCGCTCCGAGTAGCCGGCGCTGCCGTTCTGGTACCAGAGCGGGATGGCGGCCATGTTGTCCCGGACGACGCCCTCGGCCTGCTGGAAGAGCTTGATCGCGGCGCCCTTGCCGCTCTCCGCGTTGGCCCGGTCGACGAGTCGGTCGAACTGCTTGTTCGACCACTTCCCGTCGTTGGAGGAGGCGTCGGTGTAGTACAGCGGCTGGAGGAAGTTCTGGATGAGCGGGTAGTCCATCTGCCAGCCGGCCCGGAAGGGGCCCGGCATCCGGTGCTGGGAGATCTGGTTGCGGAAGTCGGCGAAGGTGCCGACCGGGTTGCCGACGCACGCGCGGTCGTTGCCGAGCGCGTTGTTGATGGAGTTGCACACGGCGTCCACCCATTCCTTGTGCGAGCCCGTGTCCGCGTTGTACGTGATGCGCACCTGGCCGCCGGGCAGTCCGCCGCCCTCCTTGACCAGCCTGCGGGCCGTGGCCGGGTCGTACGCGCACGCCCGGCCGCACAGCCCCGCCTGGAAGCCGCCGTCGGTGCCGAGCACCGGTGAGGTCCAGTCGGTGGCGGGGGTGCGGGTGCCGCGGAAGAGGGTCTTGGTGATCTGCGCGCGGTCGATGGCCATGGACAGGCCGGTGCGGACCTTGCGGGCGCCCTCGGTGTTCCACGCCTTGTCGTAGAAGGGGAAGGCGAGGGTCTGGATGATGCCGGCCGGGGTGTTGATGTAGCGGCCGTCCAGGTCCTTGGTGACGTTCTTGAGCTGGCTGGCGGGGATGTCGTCGACCAGGTCGAGGTTGCCGGCCAGCACATCGGTGTACGCGGTGTTGTTGTCGGTGTAGACGAGCAGCGTCACGCCCTCGTTGAGCGCCTTGTCAGGACCCGGGTAGGCGGCCCACTTCTTCAGGTACATCTGCGCGCCCTTGGTGTAGGACTCGATGGTGTACGGGCCGTTGCCGACGGGCTTGGCGAGCCAGCCCTTGTGGTCGGTGAAGAAGGTGCGGGGCAGCGGGGCGAAGGCGGCGTAGCCGAGGGTGTCGGGGAAGGTGGAGAACTTCTGGTTGAGGCGCACGGTGAAGGTCCGCGGCCCGGTCACCTTCAGCCCGGAGAGGGTGTCGGCGCGCTGGCCGCCGCTGTCGGGGTGGACCTGGTCGTAGCCGTCGATGTAGCCGAAGAAGTACGCGTTCTTCTGGTTGTTGCGCAGGCTCGCGCCGTAGTTCCAGGCGTCGACGAAGGAGCGGGCGGTGACCGGTTCGCCGTCGCTGAACGTCCAGCCGGGCTTGACGGTGACGGTGTAGTTCTGCGAGTCGGTGGTCTCGATGCGCTCGGCGAGCATGTTCTCGGCCCTGCCGGTGCGCGGGTCGTACCGCTTCAGCCCGCGGAAGACCATGTCGAGGACCTTGCCGCCCTGCACCTCGTTGGTGTTGGCGGGCTCCAGCGGGTTCTGCGGGTCGCCCCAGGAGGAGCTGAGCACCCCGGCCCCGGCGCCCGTGCTGCTCCCGCACCCGGCGGCCAGCGGCAGGGCGGCCGCCGCCAGCGCCGCACCGGCCCACCGCACACGGGTGCCTGCACGCATGGGCGCCTCCTCGGGTACGGGACACGGCACGGTCCAGCCGACGACTCGGCACACATATCAGCACATAAGCCGCATATATCCGGTGTGCCTCACCGAGGACGGACCGACGCCAGCCGGATGCACGCCCGTCGAAGCGCGGAAACGCCGGATCCCGGCGCCCTGGAGGGGGTGCCGGGATCCGGTGGTGGTGCCGCGGTGGGGGCTACGCCGCGTGGACGATGTCCTTCTCCTCCGCGAAGTGGCAGGCCGACTCGTGGGCCGCCAGGCTGTCCGTGCCCTTGAAACGCTCGGGGATCGCCAGCAGCGGGACCTCCTCGGCGCACTTGTCCTGGGCCTTCCAGCAGCGGGTGCGGAAGCGGCAGCCCGAGGGCGGGTTGGCCGGGGACGGCACGTCGCCGGTGAGGATGATCCGCTCGCGGTGCTCACGGGCGTCCGGGTCCGGGACGGGGACCGCCGACAGCAGCGCCTGCGTGTACGGGTGCGTCGGGTGGTCGTAGATCTGCTCGTCCGAGCCGATCTCGGCCATCTTGCCCAGGTACATCACGCCCACGCGGTCCGAGATGTGCCGGACGATGGACAGGTCGTGCGCGATGAAGATGTAGGACAGGTTGAACTCGTCCTGGAGGCGCTCCATCAGGTTGATGACCTGCGCCTGCACCGACACGTCCAGCGCCGAGACGGGCTCGTCGCAGATGATGACCTCGGGGTTGAGCGCGAGGCCGCGGGCGATGCCGATGCGCTGGCGCTGACCGCCGGAGAACTGGTGCGGGTACCGGTTGATGTACTCCGGGTTGAGACCGACGACGTCCAGCAGCTCCTGCACCTTGCGGCGCCGGTCGCCCTTCGGGGCCACCTCGGGATGGATGTCGAAGGGCTCGCCGATGATGTCACCGACCGTCATCCGCGGGTTCAGCGAGGTGTACGGGTCCTGGAACACCATCTGGATGTTCCGGCGCACCGCCTTCAGCGCACGCCCGGACAGCTTGGTGATGTCCTGGCCCTTGTAGAAGATCTCGCCCGCGGTCGCCCGCTCCAGGTTCATCAGGAGCTTGGCCACCGTCGACTTGCCGCAGCCGGACTCGCCCACGATGCCCAGGGTCTCGCCCTGGTACAGGTCGAAGGAGATGCCGTCGACGGCCTTGACCGCGCCGACCTGCTTCCTGAACAGGATGCCCTGGGTGAGCGGGAAGTGCTTCACCAGGTTGCGCACCTGGAGGATCGGCTCGCCGTGCTGGACCGGCGCCTCGATGGCGTCGACCGCCTCGTCCTCGCTGCGGGCCTCGACGACGTCCACCTCGGAGACGTTCGGCGTGGCGTCCGGCTGCTCGTCGTTCTTGCTCAGCTCAGCCATGGATCGTCTCCTTCCAGAAGTGGCACGCCGAGGCGCGGCCCGGCAGCTCGCCGCCGTCGCGCTCGGTGACCGCCAGCAGCTCCGGGACATCCGTACGGCAGACGTCCTGGGCCTTGGGGCAGCGCGGGTTGAAGGCGCAGCCGGTCGGTACGCGCAGCAGGTTGGGCGGCAGGCCCTTGATCGCGTACAGCTCCTGGCCCTTCTGGTCCAGGCGCGGGATCGAGTCCAGCAGACCCCGCGTGTACGGGTGCGCGGGCCGCTTGTACAGCTCGCGCACCGGCGCCTGCTCGACGATCCGGCCCGCGTACATCACCGCGATCTTGTCCGCGACGTCGGCGACCACGCCGAGGTCGTGGGTGATCAGGATGAGGCCCATGTTGTACTCGCGCTGGAGTTCCGCGAGCAGGTCCATGACCTGGGCCTGGACGGTCACGTCGAGCGCGGTGGTCGGCTCGTCCGCGATGATCAGGTCCGGCTCCAGGGCCAGCGCCATCGCGATCATGATGCGCTGGCGCATACCGCCCGAGAACTGGTGCGGGTAGTCGTTGACGCGCGCCGCGGCGGCCGGGATCTTCACCCGGTCCATCAGCTCGATGGCCTTGGCCTTGGCGTCCTTCTTGGACAGGCCCTGGTGGACGCGGAACATCTCGCCGAGCTGGTAGCCGACGGTCAGCACCGGGTTCAGCGAGGACAGCGCGTCCTGGAAGATCATCGCGATCCGGCGGCCGCGGATCTTGCGGCGCTCCTCGGCGCCCATGGTCAGCATGTCCTGGCCGCGGAAGCGGATCTCGCCCTGCGGGATCTTCGCCGGCGGCATGTCCAGGATGCCCATGATCGCCTGCGCGGTCACCGACTTGCCGGAACCGGACTCGCCGAGCACGGCCAGCGTCTCACCGGCGCTCACGCTGTAGTTGACGCCGTTGACGGCCCGCACGACACCCTCACGGGTGTGAAACTCGACGTGCAGGTCGCGCACGTCGAGCAGTGGCCCGCCGTCCGCCCCGCCGTCGCGTGGCGACGGCACCGGGGTGACTTCTTCGATGGTGGTCACGTACGCCTCCCTCAGCGTGTCTTCGGGTCGAGGGCGTTGCGGACGGCCTCACCGAGCATGATGAACGCCAGCACCGTGATGCTGAGCAGGATCGACGGGTAGAGCATGATCCACTGGGCCACGCGGATCGAGTTGCCGCCGTCGGAGATGTCGTTGCCCCACGAGGCGCCGTTCAGGCCGAGGCCCAGGAACGACAGCGTGGCCTCGGCGCCGATGTAGACACCGAGCGAGATGGTGGCGACGACGATCACCGGAGCCACCGCGTTGGGCAGCACATGGCGGAAGAGGATGCGGTTGGTCCCGGCGCCGAGCGCCTTGGCCGCCTGCACGTAGTCCGTCGACTTGACCGTGATGACCGCACCGCGCATCACACGGGCCGTCTGTGTCCAGCCGAGGAAGGCCAGCGCCAGGATGACGACCGGGATGGTGCGGTCGGTGAAGGCGTTCAGCAGGACGAGCGCGCCGAGCAGGAACGGGATGCCCATGAACATGTCGGTGACCCGGGACAGCACCGCGTCGACCCAGCCGCCGAAGTAACCGGCGATCATGCCGATCAGACCGCCGAGCAGGGTCACCGCGAGGGTGGTGCCGCCGCCGACCAGCAGCGAGGCGCGGGCGCCGTAGATGGCGCGGGCGTAGACGCTGCGGCCCTGGGCGTCGTAGCCCAGCCAGTCGGCCGAGAAGACCTTCCCGTACTGCGGGTGCGCCAGGTAGTGCCCGGCCAGGTCCTTGTTGTTCGGGTCGCCGTCGGTGAACAGCCCCGGCCAGGCGGCCATCAGGAGCAGCAGCAGGATCAGCAGGGCCGAGACGATGAACACCCAGTTGGTGCGCAGGTCCTGCCAGGCGTCGCCCCACAGGCTGCGGGTCTTCTCTCCCTTGGGCTGCGGCAGTTCGCCGCCCGCGGCTGCGGTCGCGGTGGCGCCGGGGGCTTCGTCCGCGGACTTGGTCAGCTCAGGCATAACGGATCCTCGGGTCCAGAACCGCGTAGAGCAGGTCGACGATCAGGCTGCAGAAGAGGTACACGAGGACCAGGATGGTGACCAGTCCGACGAGCGTGGTGCCCTCTCGGCGCACGATCGAGTCGTAGATGGTGCCGCCCACGCCGTGGATGTTGAAAATGCCCTCCGTGACGATCGCGCCGCCCATCAGGGCACCGAGGTCGGTGCCGAGGAAGGTGACGACCGGGATGAGCGAGTTGCGCATCAGGTGCACGCCGATGACCCGGCGCTTGGGCAGGCCCTTGGCGACGGCGGTGCGCATGTAGTCGGCGCGCAGGTTCTCCGCGACCGACGTGCGGCTCAGCCGTGCCACATAGGCGAGCGAGGCGCTGGCCAGCACGATGGCGGGCAGGATGAACTGGTTGAGGTCGGTCTCGTCGGTGACCGATGGTTCCAGCCAGCCCAGGTTGATCGCGAACACCGTCTGGAGGATGTAGCCGAGCACGAAGACCGGCACCGAGATCAGCAGCAGCGTCACGAAGAGGATGACGGTGTCGGCGGCCTTGCCCGCGCGCATGCCGGCGATGACGCCGAGCACGATGCCGACGACGGCCTCGATGGCGAAGGCGAGACCGGCCAGCCGCAGCGTCACCGGGAACGCCTCACCGAGGATGTCGGTGACCGGGCGGCCGCTGGCGATCTGGTCACCGAAGTCGGCGTGCAGGACGATGCCCCGCATGTAGTCCCAGTACTGGACCAGGACCGGCTTGTCGAGGCCGTACTCGTGCCGCAGCGAGTTGATCACCTGCGGCGTGGTGGCCTTGTCCCCGAAGAGCCCGCGCACGGGGTCGCCGGGCAGAGCGTAGACCATCAGGAAGATCAGCAGGGTTGTCCCGATGAAGACCGGGATCATCTGGAGCAGTCGTCGTGCGACATAGCGCCCCATGGTGCCTCCATGTCAGTCACAGCGGCAGGCCCTTTTCGCCCCATACGAGCGGTTCCCCGAGGAATTCCGTACGTACGCGGTGAAAAGGGCCCCCCGGCCGTTCGTCGGCCGCTGCCGCGCCGCACCCGGCTGAAGGGTGCGGCACGGCACACGCTGTTGTCGTCAGCGGTTACTTCTTGACCTCAACGCCAGTCACGATGGGGTCACCCTGCTGGTCGTACTTGACGTTCTCGACCTTCTCGGAGTAGCCCGCGTTGACCTTGTAGTACCAGAGCGGGATGCTCGGCATGTAGTTCGGGAGCTGCTTCTCGACCTGCTGGTAGAGCTTCTCCGACTCGTCCAGCGTCTTGGCGGCGTCGGCCTTGGCGATCAGGTCGTCGACCTCCTTGCTCGCGAAGCCACCCTGGTTGCCGTCGGCCTTGGAGCCGAACAGGTCGCGGATGAAGTTCGAGATGAAGGGGTAGTCGAGCACCCAGCCGGAGCGGTAGAGCGACTTGACCTGCTTGTTGTCACGCGCGTTGGTGTCGGCCTGGAAGTCGGCCTTCGAGTCGCCCGTGCACGCCACGCCGGTGGCCTTGGTGATGGAGCCGCAGACGGCCTCCACCCACTCCTTGTGACCGCCGTCCGCGTTGTACTGGATGGAGATCTTGTTGCCCGGGACGCCGCCACCCTCCTGGATGAGCTGCTTCGCCTTGGCCGGGTCGTACTTGGTGATGTCACCGACGGCGTTCGGCTGGTAGCCCAGGACGCCCTTGGCGACCCAGCCGGTGGCCGGCTCACGGGTGCCCTGCAGGACGGTCTTGGTGATGGTGTCGCGGTCGATCGCCATCGACAGGCCCTGGAGGACCTTCACGTTGACGTTCTTCCACTGCGGCGCGTAGAAGGCCACGGCGATGGTCTGGATCGCCGAGTACGACTGGTCCACCGCGCGGTCGCCGAGGTCCTGCTTGTAGACCGGGAGGTCACGCGGGGCGACCTGGCGCATCACGTCGAGGTTGCCGGACTTGAGGTCCTGGTAGGCGGTCTCGAGCTTGGCGTAGTTCTTGAAGACCACGCCGCCGTTCTTCGCGGCGTTCGGACCCTTGTAGTCGTCGTACTTGGCGACCTCGATCGACTGCTTGTGGCGCCAGCTCACGAACTTGTAGGGGCCGTTGCCGATCGGGTGCTCGCCGGCCGCCTTCGGGTCCTTGTAGAAGGACTCCGGCAGCGGGTCGAAGACCTCGTAGCCGAGCTTGTAGGTGTAGTACGGGATCGGCTTCGACAGAGTGATCGTGAAGGTGTTGTCGTCGACGACCTTCAGACCGGACATCTGCTCGGCCTTCGGCTTGCCGCTGGCCGGGGCGACGTCGTCGTAACCCTGGATGTCGGCGAACCACGCGCTGTTGGTCTGCTTGTTGGCCGGGTTGGCGGCCCAGTTCCACGCCTTGACGTAGGACGTGGAGGTGACGGGGGTGCCGTCGTGGAACTTCCAGCCCGGCTTCAGCTTGACCGTGAAGGTCTTGTTGTCCGTGGTGTCCACCGACTGGGCGTTCACCATGACGATCTTGCCGCTGGAGTCGTAGTCGACGAGCCCGGAGAAGATGGACTTGATGACGATGCTGCCGTTGGACTCCATGGTGTTCGCGGGCTGCAGCGGGTGCTGCGGCTCGCCCACCTCGACGGAGAACTTCCCGTTGGGGTCGGCCGCGGCCTTGCTGTCGCCGCCCTTGTCACCACCGCCGCCACAGGCCGTCGCGCCCAGCGCCACAACCGCGGCTATCGCAACCCACTTGGCGCTCTTGGCACCACGCATGGGGCTCCTCCTCATGAGTCCATTGGTTCACCGCATGGAGGGGCACTTGACGCATCACCGTTACCGGTGCCTGAAATGCTCAGGTGCCCCCTGGCTCGTGAGTCGGCGCCTCCATCAGCGCGTGACCCGTTGATCCGAGCTCTACGCGCCTAACTATCTGCCATCCGAACCGTACCGAACCACACCTTCCAGGTCTCGGTTCGATCACACCTGCCGTGTACTTCTTCCAAAATCCGGACAAAGGGTTTGGTGAAAGATCCCTGCGAAACGGACTTGTTACACAACTATCGGGCGAGACTGTCCGCATAGCGGACAAGGTGTGGTGGAAAACCGGTTGCACCGGAGGGCGGGGCGAGCACGCCCGCGGCCCGGCCCGACCGGGGGCCGAGGACAGACCGGCGCGATGACTCGGCAAGCCGTAGATTCCGGTCACTCTAACAATGGCGCGAACCGCCGTAGGCGACACCGGAAAGACCGGCCCCGGTTGTAGGGAAAACCCTGTACGGACCTGACACGCCGGCCCCGCTACCGGCCCGTGGAACGGCCCTCGGGAGTGCCCCCGCGCCGAACGCGGCGGGCCCGCCCGGCGTGCTGCCGGGCGGGCCCTGGGTGCCATGGGCGGCCGGCCGTCGGGGGCCGGCCGCGGCTCAGCCGTGCTTGGCCCGGCTGGCGGCGCGGGCGCGGTCGCGCGCGTCCAGGCTCACCTTGCGGATGCGGACCGCCTCCGGGGTCACCTCGACGCACTCGTCGTCGCGGCAGAACTCCAGGGACTGCTCCAGGGAGAGCTTGCGCGGCGGGACGATGGACTCGGTCACATCGGCGGTCGAGGACCGCATGTTGGTGAGCTTCTTCTCCTTGGTGATGTTGACGTCCATGTCGTCGGCGCGGGAGTTCTCACCGACGATCATGCCCTCGTACACCTCGGTGCCCGGCTCCACGAAGAGCACACCGCGCTCCTGGAGGTTGGTCATCGCGAAGGCGGTGACGGCACCGGAGCGGTCGGCGACCAGCGAACCGTTGTTGCGCGTGGTCAGCGTGCCGAACCAGGGCTCGAAGCCCTCGTGGATGGAGTGGCCGATGCCGGTGCCGCGGGTCTGGGTCAGGAACTCGGTACGGAAGCCGATCAGACCGCGCGAGGGCACCACGAACTCCATGCGGACCCAGCCAGAGCCGTGGTTGGACATGTTGTCCATCCGGCCCTTGCGCACACCCATGAGCTGCGTGACCGCGCCCATGTGCTCCTCGGGCACGTCGACCGTCATGCGCTCGACCGGCTCGTACGTCTTGCCGTCGACGTCCTTGGTGACGACCTGCGGCTTGCCGACGGTCAGCTCGTAGCCCTCGCGGCGCATGGTCTCCACCAGGATGGCCAGCGCCAGCTCACCGCGGCCCTGCACCTCCCAGGCGTCCGGGCGCTCGGTCTCCAGCACGCGCAGCGAGACGTTGCCGATCAGCTCGCGGTCCAGGCGGTCCTTGACCTGGCGGGCGGTGACCTTGCGGTCCTTGACGGCCGCCTTCGCGTCGGCGCCCTTGCCGGTGCCGCCGCGGCCGACCAGCGGCGAGGTGTTGGTGCCGATGGTCATGGAGATCGCCGGCTCGTCGACCGTGATCAGCGGCAGCGGGACCGGGTTCTCCGGGTCCGCCAGCGTCTCGCCGATCATGATGTCGGGGATACCGGCGACGGCGCAGATGTCACCGGGGCCCGCCTTCTCGGCGGGCTTGCGGGTGAGCGCCTCGGTCATCATCAGCTCGGAGATCCGCACGTTCTGCACGGAGCCGTCGCGCTTGATCCACGCGACCGTCTGGCCCTTGCGCAGCTCGCCCTGCTCCACGCGCAGCAGCGCGATACGGCCGAGGAAGTTGTCCGCGTCCAGGTTGGTGACGTGCGCCTGGAGCGGCAGCTCCTCGTCGTAGGTGGGGGCCGGGATGTGCTCCAGGATGGTGGAGAAGAACGGCTCCAGGCTGTCGGAGTCGCCCGGGACCGTGCCGTCGGCCGGCTTGGTCAGCGAGGCGATGCCGTCACGGCCGCAGGCGTAGACGATCGGGAACTCGATCTGCTCCTCGTCGGCGTCCAGGTCGAGGAAGAGGTCGTACGTCTCGTTGACGACCTCGTCGATCCGGGAGTCCGGGCGGTCCGTCTTGTTGATGCACAGGATGACGGGCAGGCGCTGCTGGAGCGCCTTGCGCAGCACGAAGCGGGTCTGCGGCAGCGGGCCCTCGGAGGCGTCGACGAGCAGCACCACACCGTCGACCATCGACAGACCGCGCTCGACCTCGCCGCCGAAGTCGGCGTGGCCGGGGGTGTCGATGATGTTGATCGTGATGGGGTCCCCGCCGTCCTTGGGGTGATACTTCACCGCCGTGTTCTTGGCGAGGATCGTGATGCCCTTCTCACGCTCCAGGTCGTTCGAGTCCATCATGCGGTCGTCGACGGAGTCGAGCTGATGGGCGGCGAAGGCACCGGCCTGCTTCAGCATGCCGTCGACGATGGTCGTCTTGCCGTGGTCGACGTGGGCGACGATGGCGACGTTTCGAATGTCGTGACGTGTTGCGGACACGGCCATAGTGAGGCGTACTCCCGGAGTGTGCGGACGGCTGCGCGTACGTCCTCGGTACACGCGCCCTGCCGGGCTGAACACGCCACGGCCTCACCCCATCGTACGGGTGCGCCGCCCCGGGGGCCTGCGCGGCCGGGTGCGGGACGCTCCCGGCCCGCACCCGCACGCCGCTACGAGGACGCTCCGGACGGCCCCTTCGCGCCCTTCCTCAGGTAGCCCATGTCCTCGTAGACCGGGGTCTGGAAGCCGAAGGCGCCCACGTTGGCCAGGGTGTCGCGGACCGCGACGAGCTGGGGCCGCTGGTAGAGCGGGATGGACCCGGCGCTCGCCCAGATCCGGGCGTCGGCCTTGCGCACCAGGTCGCGCTCCCGCCCCTCGTCCAGGGTGGCCAGGGCCTGGTCGAAGAGCTGGTCGACCTGGTCGGTGCCGACCCGGGTGTAGTTCTGCTGCACGTTCAGGGAGCCGTCGGCCGCCGGGACGGGCTTGGCGTACACCGGGCGGGCGTCGGTGGCCGGGTAGGCGGAGGCCGGCCAGGAGTACAGGGCCAGGTCGTACTGGCCGGCGGCGATGTGGTCGCGGAAGTAGCTCTCGTCCGGGACCTTGGTCACGTCCGTGGCGATGCCCACCTTCTCCAGCATCGCCGTGATCCGGTCGGCGACCTTGCGCAGCGTCTCCGAGCCCGGCCCGGAGGGCAGGACGAAGCGGAGCGTGAGCGGCTTGCCGTCCTTGGCCAGCGGCCCGGCCACCGTGCCGGCCGGGGCGGCGGTGCCCCGGGGGGCGTACGCGCCGGGGGCGCCGTCCTGGGCGAGCTGGCGCGTCCTGGCGCCGTTCTCGGCGCTCTCCTCGTCGCGGGGCCTGCCCTTGCCGTCGCCGTTGTGCTCGATGTCGTCGTTCACCCCGACGATGTACGTACCGTCGCCGTCCCCGCCGCCCGCGTCCTCGTGCCCCTGGGCGCCGGCCGCCTTCTCGCCCTTCTTCTGCTTGTCCTGCTCCTTGCCCGTCCCGGCCACCCAGCCGGCGTCGGCGAGCAGCGCCTTGGCCTGGGCGGTGTCCTGGCCGCCGAGCGCGTCGCTGCTGTCGGCGTAGGCGGCCTGCCCGGACAGGGCGAGGTGGCTGCCGACCGGGGTGGCGGGCAGGCCGAGCGGCTTCAGGACGATCTCGGCGAGCTCCTTGCGGTCCAGGGCGTGCGCCACGGCGTGCCGGACGCGCTCGTCGGCGAGCGGGCCGCCGGCGCCGTTCAGCGCGAGCTGGGTGAAGGCGGGCTCCAGGGACTTGCGCACCTTCACCCCGCGCAGCGCGTCCTGCTGGCGGAGATAGGTGGTGAGCGTGCCACGGCCCGCGGCCAGGGCGCGGCGCTCGCGCCCGGCGGCCTTCTCGTCGGATCCGTGCACCAGTGCCCAGGAGCGCAGCGCCTTGGCGGCGGTGCGCCCGCCGGCCGGGCCCTGGAAGGGCGAGCTGCCCCGGGCGCCGTCGGCGAGGGTGATCCGGTCGGCGTCGGCCGGGTCGATGTCGGCCACGTCCACGGTGCCGTCGGCGAGCGCGGCGGCCCGTTTGTCGCGCGCCACCTGGTGCAGCACGATCTCGTTCAGCTTGGCCGGGTGGCCCCACCAGCGCGGGCTGCGGGCGAGGACCACCTCCTTCTCCGCGGTGTCGATCTTCTGCACGGCGAAGGGCCCGGCGCTGACCTTGAGCTTCTTGCGCGCCCCGTCGTTGAAGTCGTTGGCGGTGCCGGTGACGTCCTTGGGGTACAGCGGCGAGAACAGCGACTTCCAGTCCGCGTAGGGCCGGGCGAAGGTGACCCGGACCTCCAGGTCGTTGGCGCCGCGCTCGACCTTCTCGATGCGGTCGTAGCCGGCGTTGCGCGCGGTCCAGTACGCGGAGTCCTTGCCGGACAGGGCGCGCCACTGGGCGGCGAAGTCGGCGGCGCCGATCTCCCGGCCGTCGCTCCAGACGGCCTGCTGGTTCAGCCGGTAGACGACGACCTGCCTGGGCTCGGTCTCGACCACCCGCGCGGAGTCGAGGTAGTCCGCGTCGCGCTGCGGCCGGCCGCTGGCGTCGAGGCGGAACATGGCCGGCAGGACCGCCTGGGCGATCCGGGTGGTGCTCGCGTCGGCGTCCGCCTGGAAGGTGTTCAGCGTCTCGGGCATCGTGTCCACCGCCCAGCGCAGCGTGCCGCCGTCGGTGACCTGGGCGCGGGCCGCGGGGGCGATGTCCTGCCCGGCCAGCGGTCTGCTGCCCTCGTCGTCCGAGCCGCAGCCCGCCAGCAGGGGCACCGCCAGGGCGCCCGCGGTCAGGAAGGCGACCGAGCGCATGACCGCGCGGGGCCCGACACCGTCGTACGACATCTGTGCTACCTCCGGGGAGCCGCTCCCGCCGGTGGGCACGGGCCGCGTGCTGCTCGTGCCCGGTGAGGCCCTGTCCTGCTGGCCCTGTCCTGCTTGTGCGCATTCGGCGGTATATGTGGCGTAGGGCATATTTGGAACTGATCAGATCTATGGCCCCACTGAAGAGGAAAGCGTCCGCCCCCCGGCGGCGACACGACGGGAGGCGGGGGAAGGTCACTCGGGTGGAGCAGTGCGGGCCCAGCCCTCCCGGTAGGCGGTCCAGTCCGCCTCCGTCGCCGCGAAGTCGACGTACAGCGCGACACCGAAGCGCACGCGGTCCGCGTCCGTACGCGAGAGGCCGAGGCGGACGCCCCGGACGGCGGCGGGCACGGTCTCGGCGTGGTCCCAGTGGCCGAACCGGTTCTCGTGGAAGAAGGGCAGGCCCATCAGCAGATCGGTGGTGGGCGGGGTGGCCTCCAGGGCGAGCGAGGTCTGCTGGGCGACATAGCCGCCGTACAGGCTCTGCGACGGCTGCATGGTGTCGTACGACATCACCGCGATCTGGTCGACCCGGCGCGCGACCTCGCCGAAGTACGCCTGCGACCACCACTTGGGGTGGCCGGTGAGGGTGCCCCACACGGAGTGGAAGGCCGGGAGCGGGTCGATCTGGTGCGCGGCCACCGACAGGACGGCGCCGCGCGCGTGGGTGAGGGCGCGCAGGTCGTCGAGGAGGCCGAGGTAGTCGCGGTCGCCGGAGTGCAGCGGCTCCAGATCGAAGTGGGCGCCCTCGAAACCGGCCGCCAGCACCGCCCGGGTCGACTCGACCACCGCCGCGCGCGTCGCCGCCCGCTCCAGCCGCAGCCCGTCCGGGCTCTCGGTGGCCAGCACGTCCCCCAGCCACGCCTGCACCCGCACCCCGGGCAGCGCCCGGTGCACGGCCGGTATCAGGCGGCCCGCGTCCCGGTACGCCGACGCGGGCAGCGTCCCGTCGTGCTCCAGCGGGCCCGCGTGCACGTACAGATCGCGGATGCCGGTCCCGCGCAGCCGCGCGGCCAGCGCCTCGATGTCGGCGTCCTTCTTCCGCCCGTCCACCCAGGCGTGCCCCAGCCAGATCGCGTCCTGGCCCCGGGTGCGGGTGCCCTCGGCCGGGTCGCCCGTGTAGTTCACCCGCAGGGCGGCCTCGGCGGCGAGGAGCGGGAGGAGGAGGACGAGGACGAGGGCGAGGAAGGTGCGGCGGGCGCGGCGGAGGGTGCGGGAGCGGGGGGTTTGCTTGTGGGGGGACTTCTTGTCGGGGGTGGGCTCATGGGGGGTGGGCTCGTCGGGGGCGAGAGCGAGGGCGGGAATGTCCGTGGCGGTATCCGTCGTCTCCTCCGGCCGGGCGGCCGTCCTGCTGCCGCTGTCGTCTCTGCCGCCGTCGCTGTCGCCGTCTCTGCCGCCGTCGCTGTCGCCCGTGGTGTGGCCTGTGCTGTTCTCCATGGCGCTGTTCCGACCCCTTCCGCGTTGCCGTGTCCGCCCGCCCGTATCCGTCCCCGCCGGTGCCGCGGCCCCGGTCGCGGGCCCGCGCCGGCGGTCATACGCTCCCGAACGTGACGTCATCCCCGGCCCGCGGGGTCCTGCCCCGCCGCGCGATCCCGCACCGGTGCGTGCGGGCGGCGCGGGCCGTGCTGGGCGGCACGGCGGGGCTGATGTGGCTGGCGCTTCCGGTGATGACGATCAACAACGGCACCGCGGTTGCGGCGGCACCGCGCTCCGGGCCCGGCCCGGCGGCGGCTCCCACCGCCGCCGCCGCCGCACCCGGGCAGGACGAGACGTCGGGCGCCGACCTCGTCCTGCCGCTCGCCGCGGTGGGCGCGGTCGCGGTGGGCGCCGGGTACGGGTACGTACGGCGCACCCGGCGGGCCCGGACCCGTACGACACCGGGCGGCGGCCACGACGAACCCGCCGAGGCCCGCGGACTCGACGAACCCCTCGAAACCGAGGAGCGGGCGCGGCGGTCACTCGTCATGGCCGACGACTGCGTACGCACGAGCCGTGAGGAACTCGCCTTCGCCGAGGCGCGGTTCGGCGGCGCGGCCGTGGCGCCGTTCGCCGCGGCCGTGCGGGAGGCGGGGACGGAGCTGGCGGCGGCCTTCGCCGTGCGACTGGTGAGCGGCGACCGGACCGCTCCGACCGCTCCGACCGCTCCGACGGACCCGGACGGGCTGCGGCAGGCGCGGGCCGGGGTGATCGGACGCTGCGAGGAGGCCGGCCGGGTGCTGGACGCGGCGGCGGGCGACTTCGACGCGCTGCGGGGCCTGGACCGGGGGGTCGGCGGGGCGGTGCGGGTCGCCGAGACCCGTTTCCGCGCGCTGACGGGCCGCACGGCGGCGGCGGAGTCGGTACTGGCCGGTCTCGCACGCCGCTACGCCCCCTCCGCGTCGGACCAGGTGACAGGCCACGCCGAACAGGCCAGGGACCGCCTGATGTTCGCCACCGTCCACCTCAACCAGGCACGCCAGTCCGCCGATCGGGACGAACGCGACGCCGCCATCGCCCATCTGCGCGCCGCCGAGGGCGCGGTGGCGCAGGCGGCGGTGTTCCTCGACGGCATCGAACGTCTCGCCGCCGCGCTGGACGAGGCAGCGGCCCTGGTCCCGGCCGCGCTGAGCGGGGCGGAGGCGGAACGGGCGGCGGCGCGGACCGGCCCGGCGGACGTACCGGCGGACGTACCGGCCGGTGAGACGCGCTCGCGCGTGCTGCACCTGGACGGCGTACTGGCCTCCGTGCGGCAGGAGTTGGCGTCCGGGCGGCCGTACGGTCCGCTGGACGCCCTGCGCCGGATCGTCGCGGCGGCGACTCCGCTGGGGACGGGGCGTACGGGCGTCCTGTCGGCCGCCGCGCTGCTCGTGGCCCGCAGCACCGTCGCCGGGGCGGCAGACTTCGTCACGACACACCGGGGCGCGGTGGGGCCGGAGGCCCGTACGGCGCTGGCCGAGGCGGAACGCCTGCTCGCCGTCTCCGGAGCCACCGCCGACCTGCTGTCCGCCGACACCCTCGCCCGCGCGGCCCGCGAACGCGCCGAACAGGACGTCCGCGTCCACGGAAATCCCTGCGCCGACGCGGACGTTGACGCCATCGGCAGCCCCACAGGCGGTCCCGGCTTCTCCGGTACTCCCGGCGCCGCCGGTGCCGTCCTCGGCGGCATCCTGCTCGGGCCCTCCCCCACGGCCCCGCCCGCGAGTTTCGGCGGGCCACGTACACGGGCGCGTCACGTCGGCGGCCGCAGCTCCTGACACGCCGTGACCCTTATTTGTATGATGATGAGATCTTGACGCGAGTCGGCCTGCTCGGACGGGGCCGACGAACGGGGGGCAGTGCATCGTGATCAAGCCTGAGGAGATTCCGCAGTTCACGGGTGATCTGGAACTGCTGGAGAAGGCGTACGGGAACCTGAAGACGGACGCGGGCCACATCCGCTCGACCGGTCAGGACGTCCACACGAAGTTCCAGGGACTGTCGGCGTATTACCGGGCTCCGGAGGCGGAGCAGTTGTTCGCGTCGACGAAGCCGGTGAAGGACCGTGCGGACACGTTCGCGACCGGGCTGGAGTCGGTGTCGGGGGCGTTGTCGGGGTACGCGACGGAGATCCGTCCTCTCGTCAAGAAGCTGGAGGATCTGAAGGACGAGGCGACGACGTTCGTCGATTCGGTCAAGGACGACGACGACTGGCAGTACGACGGTGACAAGGTCGACCGGCACAACCGGATCCGGGACGAGATCACGCGGACGGTCGCGGCGTTCTGGGCGGCGGAGCGTACCTGTCACAACAAGATCACCGCGTTGTTCCACGGTACGCAGATGGTCACGGGGGACGGATCCGACCGCAAGGACCAGTACGGGTTCGACGCGGATGATCTGAAGAACGCGAAGCTTCCCTGGGGCGACCCGGTCGAGGAGAAGCACCACTGGTACGAGGTGGGTCACTGGGTCAAGTCGTTCGTGTGGGACGGCCTGATCGTGGACGGTGTGTGGGGCACGATCAAGGGCCTGGGCACGCTGGTCGGTTTCGGCGGCTGGGAGGCGATGGGCCAGGCGTGGAAGGGCCTCGCGCAACTCGCCACCGGCCTGGTCCTGACCTCCCTGCCGGGCCTGGGCACGCTGTTCTGGGCGCTGCCCGACGACAAACTCCCGTCCTGGATCCGTGATTCGCGCACCGCGATGAAGGAGACGGGGAAGGCGCTGGTGGCGTGGGACGAGTGGGGCAAGAACCCCGCCCGCGCGGCCGGAGCGGTCACGTTCAACGTGCTGACCACCGTCTTCACCGGTGGTGCGGGGGGTGCGGCGTCGGGTGCGGGCAAGGCCGGCGCGGTCGCCAAGGCACTCTCGGTGGCGGGCAAGGCGGGCAGGGTCATCGACCCGATGACGTATGTCGCCAAGGGCGCGGGCGCGGGCCTGTCGAAGATCGGGGACATCACCAAGGCCCTGAAGGGCATCGGCAAGATCGACATCCCGGCCCTCCCCGAGAACGCGATCACCCTCCCCAAGGACGCCCTCAGACTCCCCGACGGCAGCTTCCACCTCCCCGAGGGCACCCCGATCCCGGAGGGAGCGACGAAACTGCCGAACGGCACCTTCAAGCTCCCCGACGACGTCCCCGTCGTCCACGACGGCGCCCACCCCCTGCCCACCCCCGAGGACACCGGCCCGCTCTACGGACACCCCGACGGCCACATCGTCGACGGCAACGGCAAGATCCTCATCCACGCCGACGAACTCCACAAACCCCCCGCCACCGGAGCGGGTACGGGCCCGGCGGGCTCCGACCTGCCCCGCACCCCCAGCCCCGCCCGCGAACCCGCCCTCGTCGGCACCGCCCCCCACACCGCAACAGAGA
Organism: Streptomyces sp. SAT1; assembly: GCF_001654495.1. GTDB lineage: Bacteria > Actinomycetota > Actinomycetes > Streptomycetales > Streptomycetaceae > Streptomyces > Streptomyces andamanensis. Next base: position 4,712,846 of record NZ_CP015849.1, on the reverse strand, counting down.
CCGCCGCCCACACCGGCGAACACCTCCACCTCGGCAACAGCCTCGACACCGACCACGGCGACCTCGGCCGCACCGGCAACCACACACCCACCACACCCACCATCCACGCCGGCAGCGACCACCTCCCGGTGGTCAGCAACAGCGTCGATCATCTGCCGAGCACTTATCCGGGCGACGGTGTGCACGCTCCGGGGCACGACCTTCCGCGAGGTCACCACCAGGAAACCGTTCATCCGCAGTCGCACGACGGCCCTGTGGGAGGGAAGCAGGAGGCTCCCCCCTTCCGCTCGGAGCGCCCCGGAGAGCCGGCGAGCGGCGACCACTCTCCCGCAGGCGACGATCACACCCCTCCCGGCGAGCACGGCACGCACGAGCCCCGTCACGAGGGGCAGGAGCACCCGAACGGCCACGGGGACGAGCACGGACACGGGCAGGAGGGCGACGATCCCGCCGCCGGTTCCCCGGACGAACCCGTACACGACGCCGACGATCACACTCCCGCGCATGAGTCCGCTCATGAAAAGGACGGGAACCCCTACTCCGGGCACGAGCCGGATTACTCACGACCTGCTCTTCTGTCGGGCGACGGCCCTCTTACGCTGCGCGATGTCCGCAACGAACGCGTGGTACGCAATCGATGGGAAATGGGCGAGGAATACCACCGGCAATTGTGGCACGGCGACCCCGAACGCCATTACCCGGTTCCCACGAACACCGATCCGAAGTATCCCGTGACCGCCACCGGCGGACGCAAGGTGGACGTTCCGGTCGATTTGCCCGACGGGCGCACCGTCGCCGTCGAGGTGAAGACGTACGGGCAGTACCGGACCATCACGTTGAAGGACGGCACACACGAGACGATAAAGAACGAAGTGCCGCTCAGTAAGCACATCAAGGAGCAGATCCACAAGGATGTCGCGCTCCGTCGTATGAATCCTGGATATGATCCCCGGTGGTCCTTCACCCACGCCGGCCCTTCCGACGAACTGAGGAACTACCTCAAAAAGGCGAAGATCATATTCCTGGAATACGGTCCGGCACCCAAAAAGGACCAGTGGGACCTGCCGGCCAAGAAGAAGTAGACTGCTCGCTGGCCGATCGAAGGGTTGAGGACGATGCAGAACCAGACGCCGGATGGGTCGGCTTCCGAAGTGGAAGCCTGGGCCGAAGGCGCCCACCGCAATGCTTCGGGGCTCGCGTCCAGCCTCGGAGTGAGCCCGGACCGCTACGCAGAGGATCCCTTGCTGACCGTGCCCGGCCTCCAGAGCTACGTCGAGCGACTTCCGCTGAACGAATTCGAGCAGTCCGACTGGATCGGGCTGCACACGGACCTGACGTCGTTCCTGGGTGACCTGCTCGTCCGCCGGTACCCCGCGCGCTGGGTGAAGACCGAGGACCCGAACTCACCCATGGGCTACCGGTACATGGTGGAGGCGAAAGGTCTGGACGGCAGGAACTACCGGGTCGAGCCGTACGACGTGGTGATGGAGGAGTTCCACCACCTTCCCATCGAAATCGTGCGGATGATCGCGAACGCCGAAGCGGTGCTGCGTCTGACGCCGACGGTGGACGAACTGGCAGTCTCCGAGATGTCTTTGGAGGAGCTCATGGGAGAGACCAAGGACTCCGACTGAGAGACCGAGCCGAGTACGGAACCCGCGTCTAACTGATCGTTTCGCGGTGGGGTCCGTGAGAGACGGGATGCTGGGACGCCCGGCTTCGTCCGTAGGATCACTCCATGCCTGCTGACAAACGCGCAACCCGGTCCACGTTCTCCGGTCGTATCCAGCCCATAGCGGCTCCTCAGCCGATGCCGGAGCTGCCTCAGCGGATCTGGTCAGATGACGACTGGAAGCGTATCCAGCTCGGCTATGCGTCGCGGGACATGGACGAGAAGTGGGACGTCTTCACGGAAGGCAAGGTCGTCTTCCTGCACCGAAGCTGGACGGGTATCGGAACCTTCGCGGCGACCTTCGCGCCTGTCGATGGCGGTGGATGGCGGATCAGCAGTGCCGTAGTTGAACGGGACGCCGAACGCTACCGAGGAACGGACGATGCCTACGACTGCGTCATGCTTGAGCTGGTGATCAGCGCCATCGTGCTTGGAGAGTCGGCGACTGACCTCCGTACGAAGCTGGTCGAGTTGACGCGTCGGAAGTCGAGTTCCGATGCTCCGGGCTGATTCAGCACAGCGCCCTGGGGCTGCGCTCGGATTCCTGGCCGAGCGTTCTGGGACTGCTGGATAGACGTCGGATGCAGATCAGGCTGCAGGCAGTTCGAGCAAACCCCGGAACAGCCAACGGTCTCTGTGGGGACATCGCGCCACGCGACACCGGTCCGCAGCACATACATGACGCCGGCGAGCGCCACTCGGTCGGGAAAGCGCAGCCGTCCCGGGTGGCGATGGCGCCGTTCGGGGGCGGGCGGCAGCAGCGGGGCCACCCGCTCTCACAGCTGGTCAGGAACAAGATCAGCACGCACCCGGACACCCTGCCGACCAAGATCGTCGGACACAAGACCCGCAGCTCAACTCATTCTGAAACGATCAGTTACTCCTGCTGGACAGCCGGAGTTGTCGGTGTGCCCGGCGGGGCTCGCCTGCGATGCACGCGCTTGGCTGGCCAACTACGACAGAGCCGCTCAGGCATTGTTCTTACGGAAGACCAGCAACGCGTATGAGTTCATCCCAAGGCCTTGGCCGTAGGCGTTTACGTGATCGAGCCGCCAGCCTTCCCGTTCAACTATCTGGATCGCGTCTGCCACCTCATTTCCATAGGTGACAACGGAGTGGACGGTGTGGCCCGTTACGCGCCGTTCTCGCGCGTCTTCGCCGTAACTCAGCATTCGCCCAGCCGCAGCACGTGGATCGGTCATTTAGCGCTCCTCTCCCTTCGAGCGACTTTAGTGGCGTTGCAGAAGCGCCGGTACCCCACGCCCCTGCCGCAAGTCACGGACGGACGTTTCAGAGCCTTAAGCCGCGGTGGAGAGTTCGCACCAGACGACCTTCCCCCGGTTGCCCTCCCTAGCCAGAGGCTGCCAGCCCCACAGGTCGGCGCACGCCTTGACCAGGGCGAGGCCGCGACCGCCCTCCAGGTCTGTCACCCGGTCCGGTGGCAGGGGAGGCTCCGGGGGCGCGGGGTCGGTGTCCCACGCGCTGATCCGCAGTACGCCCACCGCCCAGCGCAGGCGCAGCGCCGCCGGGCCCTTCGTGTGCCGTACGGCGTTCGAGACCAGCTCTGCGGCGAGGAGTTCGGCGGTGTCCACGAGCCGGATCAGGCCGTGCAGGGTGAGGGCCAGGCGCAGGGTGCGGCGGCTGACTGTGACCGCGCGCGGGTCGTTGGGGATGTAGAGGCAGTACTCCCAGGGAGTGGTGGCTGCCGTGATGTCGGTTCCGGTTTCTCGGGCATGGGGCGACTCCGTGAGGGGATGGGGTTCTGTGCGGTCGGCGGGCGGTGGCCTGTCGCAGCCGTCGCGGCAGGACGGAGCGGTGCGCTTCCGGTACCCCGGGGTTCCGCAGCGTGTGCGTCGCATCACCGACGGTAGAGATTAGTTTTAACCTGAGGCAAGCCGATCGCGTAACCTGACACCCGAAGGAGTCGCGATTCCCGGCAGGTTGGGCGAGGAGCAGGTCGATGGGAACCAGGCGTGAACCGGCGGCGCGCCAACTACGTCTGGCGACGGAGTTGCGCCGACTCCGGGACGCGGCCGGCCTCAGCTCGCGCCAGGCCGCGGAGCTGCTAGGCGTCAACTCCGTACAGATCAGCCAGATCGAGGCGGGCACCACCGGCGTGAGCGAGGAGCGCTTGCGGCGCCTCGCCGCCCACTACGCGTGCACGGACCAGGCACTCGTCGACGCGTTGGCCGCCTTCGCGACCGACCGGACGCGCGGCTGGTGGGAGGAGTACCGCGGGCGTCTGCCCACCTCGTTCCTGGACCTGTCCGAGCTGGAGCACCACGCCACCTTCCGGTGGGACGTGGACTTCCTGCACGTACCGGGGCTTCTCCAGACGGAGGACTACGCGCGGGCGCTCTTCGCCTGCCGGGTCCCACAACCGCCTGGCGAGGAGGTGGAGTTGCGTGTGGAACACCGAATGCGGCGCCGCGTCATCATCGAGGAACCATCGCCCGTCCCGTATGACGTACTGGTCCATGAGGCGGCGTTGCGCATCAAGGTCGGCGGCCGGGCAGCCTCGCGCGTCCAACTCGCCCGCATCCTTGAGCTCTCGGAGGCGGACCACGTCAGTGTGCGGGTGATTCCTTTCGAACTGGACGACTTCGCCGACGTCACCGCCGCCATGGTGTACGCGGGCGGTGTGGTGCCACGCTTGGACACTGTCGTACGGGATGGTCCGCACGGCGCGCTCTTCATCGACTCCGAGGCCCAACTTGCCGTCTTCCGAGCGCTTTTCCGTAGGGTGGAGACCGTCTCACTCGGCCCGGAGCGGTCGCGTGACCTCATCCACAGGCTGGCTAAGGAGCTGTGAGGCGATTCTGATGGGACCTGTCGAGAACTGGCGCAAGTCCACCCACTCCGGTAGCGGCGACGGCAACGCCTGCGTGGAGATCTCCCCCCGCCCCGCCCGCACAGCCGTCCGCGACTCCAAAACCCCCGGCGGAGCCGTCCTCAGCTTCCCCTCCACCGCGTTCGCCGCGTTCGTCGGTGGCCTCAGGGCGGCGAGCGGGCGGCCGGGGGAGGCGGAGGTTTGGGGATGACGTCCGGAGCCGTCCGTGTCGACCGCCATGAGTTCCGTACCGACAACGCGGCGGAACTCATCGCACCGATCATCAAGAACACCGCGGACATCCTCGACGGCATCGAGACCTCCGAGGACGACCGCTACGACGCCCTGCCGAGCACCCTCACCCTCGCGAAGTGGCGGTGCCTGACCGATCCGCGGGCCGCCGAGTTCCCGAGCTGGGAGGCGTGGGTCACCGCGACGCAGGTCGGCAGCGCGCTGTTCGCCTCCGGTACGGCGGCGGAGGGGCCCGTGCCGTGCCGGATCGGCAGCAGGGGCGAGGTCAAGCAGCTCCCCGCGACCGGGCCGCAGGACCAGCTGCACGCCGGGAACTGGCTGACCGCCTTCTACCTCGCGGTGATCTGCCGGGAGAACGGCCGGGTCGACCGGCTTGCCCGGGTACCGGTCTCCTTCCTGCGCGCGTCGGGCGCGGAGTTCGACGAGTACGTCTATGCCTGGGTGGAGACCCTCCAGCACCTCTGGTTCGGTCGCCCGGCCGTCTGGGACACCCTCGTCACCTCGATCGACGGGACGGACCCGCGACGGGCCCCGATCGCCGGTCCCGAGCTGATGCTGAAGATCCTCCACCCGCCGCTCGACCTGTTCCAGCGCTATCTGCGCCGCGAACCCGGGCAGTTCAACACGGCGCTGGCCGACGCCCTGACCCGGCACAAGGAGTACTGGACGGCCAACGAGGCCCGTTCCCTGAGCGGCGAAGGGCTCGTGGCCCTCGCCCCGCTCGCCGTCGCCTGCATGGCCCACGACGCCGACATGCCCGTCGAGGTCGAGTCCGAGTACCTGCCCCGGGCCCTGCTGAGGCGGTCCTGAGTCGGCGAGTACGACACCTGAGCCGCGAGAGGCCGAGAACCGAGATGCGCACGCGCGCCGCCCACGTCGACCGGCACGAGTACCCGACCGGCGATGTGCCGGACACCCTCGAAGCGCTCGGTGAGACCGCGGACTGGATCGTCGACGAGTTCGCCGGCTCGCCCGTGCTGCGTCCGCAGGCACTGAGCACCACACTCGCCTTGGCGCAGCAGCGCTGTGCGCTCGATCCGCGGGCCGCGGAGTTCGCGACCTGGGAGGCGTGGGTCACCGCCATGCAGACCGGGTCCGCGCTCTTCGCCGCGGCGACCGCGCCCGCGGGCGGCAGCGTCACCTGCCGGATCAAGGACCGGGAACGGGTCGTCCCCGCCACGGGTCCCGAGGCCCATCTGAACGCGGGGACCTGGGTCACCGCGTTCTACCTGGCGATGGTCTGCCGCGCCAACGACCGCCTCCGCCGCCTGGCCGAGGTGCCCGTCTCCCTGCTGCGCGGGTCCGGCGCGGTCTTCGACGAGTACGTCTACGCGTGGGTGGGCGCGTTGCAGAGCTTCTGGCTCGGCCGCCGGGACCTGGGCGACCGGCTCGTCGCCGCGGTCGACGAGACCGCCCCGGAGGTACGGCGGCACACGGACGCGGACGCGGACCTGGTGTCGCAGCTCCTCTATCCGCCGATGATGCTGCTCTACCGCGTCGTCCGCCACGACAGCGCCGCGTTCGGCACGGCGCTCACCGACGCGCTGCGCCGGCACAGGGCCTACTGGACCGCCGACGAGGGCCGCGCCACCAGCGCCGACGGCCTCGTCGCCCTCGGCCCCCTGGCCATGGCCTGCCTCGCCCACGACCAGGGCCTCACCGTGGAGGTCGAGTCCGATTACCTCCCCCGGGCCCTGCTGGACCGGTCCTGGGTCGGGGAGTACGACACCTGAGCCGTCTGTGTCGGTGATTCGGATTCAGCCGCGCCGCCGGGTGCGGGTCGCTCCCGCTGTCCCCGCCGCCAGAGACGCCATGGCCGCCAGCGCCGCGGTGCAGCCGCCCAGCAGCATGACCGTGGAGGCGGAGGTGCGGTCGAGGGTGGCTCCGCCGGTCAGGGCGCCCAGGGAGAGCGTCGCCTGGAAGGAGGCGGTGAAGAGGACCGATGCCGCCTCCGGGGTGTCCGGGGCGCTCTCGGCGAAGCAGGTCCGGGAGGCGACGGGGACGGCTCCGTAGGCGATGCCCCAGGTCAGGAGGAGGAGCACGGCGCCCGTTTCGCCGTGGCCCAGGGGTGGCAGCAGGAGGGTCGACGCGGCGATCAGGGCGGCGGCGGCCCCGAGGACGGCACGGGGGTGCCGGGGTGCCCATGCGCCGCCGAGGAAGTTGCCGAGGATGCCGGCGGCCCCGTAGAGCAGCAGGAACGCGGTGACCGTGCCGTCGGCGGCGTGGGTGACCTGGTGCAGGAACGGGGTCACGTAGGTGTAGGCACCGAAGTGGGCGAGTACGACGAGGAAGGTCAGCAGGAGTGCGCGGCGGGTGCCGGGGGCGCGGAACAGGCCGCCGAGGACGCGCAGCCGGGTGGCCCCGGCCGGGGGGAGCGGCGGCAGGAGCAGGAGCAGCATCAGCAGGATGCCGCCGGACAGGACTCCCAGGGCCGTGAAGGCCGTTCGCCATCCGAAGAGGTCTCCGGCGAGGGTGCCCGCGGGTACGCCGAGGACGGATCCCAGGGGGACGGCGGAGAAGAGCACGGCGGTGGCCCTGCCCGCCGAGGCGGGCGGCACGAGCCGTTCCGCCAGTCCCGCCCCGATCGACCAGAAGCCGCCGATCGTGATTCCGACCATGATCCGGGAGACCAGCACGAGCCAGTAGTCGGGTGCCGCGGCGGCGAGGAAGTTCGCCAGGGCCAGCAGGAGCGTGAAGGCGCAGAGCATCAGCCGCCGGTCGAGGCGTGCCGTGGCCGCGGTGACCAGCGGGGCGGCGAGCGCGGCCAGGAAGCCGGGCATGGTCATCGTCAGCCCGGCCGTGCCGTCCGAGACGGTGAAGCCGGCTCCGATCGAGGTCAGCAGGCCGATGGGCAGGATCTCGGTGGTGACGACGGCGAAGAGGCCGAGCGTCACCGCGATCACGGCCGGCCACCCCGGCAGCGGGGATCCGGGGGCCGCGGGGCGGCTGGCGGCCGGGGTGGTGGTGGTTGCCGGCATGGTGGGTGTCCCGTCCTGTGGAGGCAGCGTGATACGCCATCAGTCCAGCAGTGCTCGGGAAGGGGTGCTGGCAGCTCTGCGACAGCACCGTCCCCCTCACCCCGTCCCCCTCGTCGTCGCTGTCGCGTTCCTGCCCGACGCCGGACACATGGCGTGGGTCAGGGCTGCCAGGAGTCCGCGGGCGGGGCCGACGGGACCGCCGGGGCGGGGGTGTACGTGTCCCGGTCCGCGGGGCGGGCGAAAGGCCCGGCGTGTTCGTGCATGAGCAGCAGCACCACACCGGCGACGAGCAGCGAGAGGACGATCAGTGCCATGCCGACAGGGTTGTCCGGGTTGTACTCGTAGCGGTTCGTGCCGAACTTGCTCCGCCTGAACACGGGTTCGTCGTCGTCGAAAGGCATCGTCGGACCCTACCCCGGCCGTCTCACACCCGGGGCACTCCCGCCGCCCGCCTCGGCGCCGTGTGGGAAAGTGTTCTGCGCCCGTGCCCTGCTGAGAGCCATGGGCGCCGTCGCGGTCACGCCAAGGGGGGTGTCGGCCGGGGCGGGAGACGGCCGGGCGGGGGCCCGGCCGCAGGACGGCCGGAAAGGGCTGCCATGAGCGACGAGATCTACTTCAGCAACAACTACCGCGACCTGTGTGAGGAGCGCGGCACGGGCGCAGGATTCCAGTTCGAGTTCAGCTGCCAGCGCTGCTACGACACCTGGCGCTCGCCCTTCGAGGCCTACGCGGGCGGCAGAGCGGCCAGTTGGGTCGACAAGGGTGTCAGTGCCGCGTGGGGGCTGGTGGGACGTACCGGAAGCAGCGTGTCCAGCGCGGTCGAGGGGCTGGCGGGCGCCGGTTACGGCAAGTCGCGCGACGCCGCGTTCCAGCGGGCGATATCCACCGCCCAGGACCACTTCAACCGGTGTCCGCGCTGTACGCACTACGTCTGCGACCGCTGCTGGAACGCCGGACAGGGCATCTGCCTCCAGTGTGCCCCCGACACGGCCGCCGAGGCGCTCGCCGCGCAGCGGCGCGGGCTCAACGACGCGGTCAGCGACCGTGCGTACGCCGCCGGTCAGCAGGCGGGTCAGCGCTTCGACGTGAACACGCCCCGGCAACTGGTGTGTCCGCAGTGCCGTACCGAGACCCACGGCAGCCCGTTCTGCCCAGGCTGCGGCCTGCGCATGGCACAGCCTGACACCTGCGGCTCGTGCAGCGGCGAGCTGCCCGCGTCGGCGGCCTTCTGTCCCACCTGCGGCACCCGGCGCTGACCGGCACGTCTCCGGCCGGGCGCGCGGTGCCGCGCCCGGCCACCGGACCGGGCCCGCTCAGAGGAGGACCAGAAGAGGATCCGAAGAGGTCCGAAGAGGTCCGAAGGGAATCAGAAGAGGCTCAGCAGCGCTTCCGCCGGATCGGTGAGGGGCGTGTCGCCGTCCGGGAGCGGGAGTTCGAACCAGACGGTCTTGCCGCGGGGGGTGCGGCGGGAGCCCCAGGCCGCGCTGAGCAGGCCGACGAGCTGGAGGCCGCGGCCCCCCTCGTCGGTGTCGCGGGCGCGGCGGCGGCGCGGCTGGACGAGGCCGGAGTCCCAGACCTCGCAGACCAGCGTGCGGTCCAGCAGCAGCCGCAGCCGGATCTCGCCCTCGCCGTACCGGAGCGCGTTGGTGACCAGTTCGCTGACCAGCAGCTCGGTGGTGTCGACCAGCGGCTCCAGGTCCCAGGCGAGAAGCTGGGTGCGGGCGTACTCGCGGGCGCGGCCGACGCTGCGCGGCTCGCGGGGCAGCGTCCAGTCGCCCACGGACTCGGCGGGCAGGCCCTGGACGCGGGCCATGAGCAGGGCGATGTCGTCCTCGCCGTGATGGCTGCCGAGCGTGTGGAGGACGTGGTCGCAGACGTCCTCCAGGGGGAGGTTCGGGTCGGTGAGCGCGCCGACGAACGCCTGGAGGCCCTCGTCCAGCGGGTGGTCGCGGGACTCGACCAGGCCGTCCGTGTAGAGGGCCAGCAGGGCGCCCTCGGGCAGTTCGACCTCCACCTCCTCGAAGGGCTCGCCGCCGACGCCGAGCGGCAGGCCGGGCGGTACGTCGAGCATGAGCGCCTGCTCACCCGGTTCGACCAGGACCGGCGGCAGATGGCCCGCGTTGGCGAACGTGCAGCGGCGCGTGACGGAGTCGTAGACCGCGTAGACGCAGGTGGCCAGGTAGACCTCGGAGAGGTCGGCCTCGCGGGGGCGGCGGGCCGCGCGGGTGGCCTGCTGGATCCCGCCGGGTGCGCCGAGGCCGCGGGCGATCTCGTCGAGCTGGGAGAGCACCTCGGCCGGTTCGAGGTCGAGCAGGGCCAGGGTGCGTACGGCGGTGCGCAGTTCGCCCATGGCGACGGCGGCGCGCAGCCCGCGGCCCATCACGTCGCCGACGACGAGCGCGGTGCGGTGGCCGGGCAGTTCGATGACGTCGAACCAGTCGCCGCCGACCTCGCTGGGCCGGCCGGTGGCCGCGTTGCCGGGCAGATAGCGGCAGGCGATGTCCAGGCCGGACGCCTCCGGGTCGCCGGGCGGCAGCAGGGAGCGCTGGAGTATGAGCGCGCGTTCGTGCTCGCGCCGGTAGAGGCGGGCGTTGTCGATACAGACGGCGGCGCGCGCGGCGAGTTCCACGGCGAGGTCGCGGTCGCGGTCCCCGAACGGCTCGCTGCCCTTGGTCCGGGAGAACTGCGCGAGTCCTACGACGGTGTCGTGGGCGACCATCGGGACGGCCAGCGTGGAGTGCACCAGGCCGCCGTCCTCGCCGGGCACCACCTGGGGGCGGGCCGTGCGCAGGGCGTGCGCGCAGCGCGAGTTGAAGGCGTAGTGGTGGACGGCGCCCAGTTCGACGGGGGCGCCGGTGGCGGACAGGGGGGCGCCGGACACCGCGCTGGCGAACGCGACCCGGCGCAGTTCGGCGCTGCCGTCGGCGAGTCCGGACGGGGTCTCGTCACCGGCCAGCAGGCCCTGGTACAGGTCGACGGTGGCGAGGTCGCAGAAGCCGGGGACGACGACGTCGAGGAGTTCGCGGGCGGTGGTCTCCAGGTCGAGGGAGTTGCCGATGCGGGCGCCGGCCTCGTTGAGGAGGGCGAGGTTGCGCCGGGCCGCGGCGGCCTCGCGGGCGGCGGCCCGGCGGGCGGTGATGTCGGTGCCGAGCCAGGCGATGCCGATGGGGCGTCCGCTGCCGCTGTGCACGCGGTAGAGGTTGATGGACCAGTGGCGGCGCTGGTCCGAGCCGGGGACGAAGCCGGTGACGTGCATGTCCGTGATGGACTCGCCGCTCGCCAGGACCCGGCGCAGGGTGGCGGAGACGCGGTCGGCCTCGGCCCGGGGCAGATAGTCGTGGACGCCCTTGCCGCGGTGGTCGTCGGGGCTGCCGCCGAAGGTGGCGGCGAACCGCTGGTTGGCGCGGCGGATCCGCAGATCGGGGTCGAGCAGCAGGAAACCGAACGGGGATTGGCCGAAAATCGCCTGCGAGGCGGCGAGGTCGGTCTCGATGCTGCGCAGGGTGCGGACGTCGACGACGATACAGACGGCGGCCTTGTCGCCCTCGGCGGTGCGGGTCGGCATGACGTACACCTCGGCGAGGCCGCGCGTGACACGCGGCCGGTGCGCGCCGCGTGCGCCGCTCGCACCGCTCGCGCCGGGCGCGGCAGCCGGGGTGCTGCCTGAGCCGGGCGCGGAGCCTGCGCCGTTCGCGGTGCTTGCGCCGGGCGCGATGCCCGCAGCGGTCGCGGTGTTCACGCCGCTCGCGCCGTTCGCGCCGTTCACGCCGTTCGCACCGGGCGCTCCGCCGGTGCCGCGTGCGCCGTCGGCGCCGCCCGTCCCACGTGCGCCGCGCGCGCCCCCGGTCCCCGTCCCCGTCCCGACCGCGTCCTCGGTCCCGGTGAGCGCGCCGTGTTCCGTACGGGAGCGGGGCTCGTCGTCCGGTTCGGGCAGGCGGAACGGGACGACCCCGGTCCACTCCCGACCGTCGAGGATCTCGGCCATCTTGCGCTGGCCCTGCTCGCGCAGATCGGAGTCGATGAACGCCTCGATGGGGTCCATTCCCACGGCCCGTTCGGCCGGGATGCCGAACAACTGCTCGGCGCGCAGGCTCCACTGGTCGACGTGCCCGTCGGGGCCGATGGAGAAGGACGCCACCTTGATGTAGTCGTAGATGGAGCCGGGCGGACTGCTCTGCCACATCGCGTCCACGGGCGGCGCGCCCTCGACCCCCGCGGGTCCCGCGACGGCCCCGCCGCCCGCGGTCCCCGTCCTCGCGCCGTCCGACGGGTCCTCGGACTCCGTGGCCTTCGCTGGTATCTCGCTCACGCGAACCGTCCCCTCCAGCTCACCGCGTCCGGCACCGGTCACCGGGGGCGGCTGCCCGCAGTATCCAGCACTACGGCGCCGCACAACACGGTGTTCACGATCACAGGAGCATCCCGATGCGTTTTGGTCCGGCCCGATCCGTCCTGTGACAACACAACCTGTCTTCTAACCAGGCAACACCCCGTCGAACCCCTCTGCGGACAACCGCCGCGGACGAGTGCCGGCGAGGGGCACCCCGGATGACCCGCTCCGCATCCGTCGTCACCCTTCGTCACGGGCGACCGGCACCGGGCCGTTCGGACCGCCGGAGCGGCCGGAGCGACTGGTGTGACCCGAGCGGTCCGAGCGGTCCGAGCGGCCGGAGCGGTCCGAGCCGTTCCGCTCCGGCGAGACGCCGTCGCCGGTCGGTGCGGCCGGGTCGTGCGCCTGCACCGCCAGTTCGAACCACACCGTCTTGCCCGACCGGTCCGGCCGGGTGCCCCAGCGGCGGGAGGAGGCCGCGACCAGTTGCAGACCGCGCCCGCCCTCGTCGTCGGGGTGGGCGCGGCGTTCGCGGGGCGGGTCCGGGAGCGGGTCGGAGACCTCGACCAGCAGCACGTGCGGCAGCCCCGCCGGACGCACCAGCCGCAGCCCGATGGGGCCGTGCGCGTGCCGCAGCGAGTTGGTGACCAGTTCGCTCACCAGCAGGGCCGCGGTGTCGCCGACACTGTCCAGCGCCCAGGTGCGCAGCTGGCCGCGGACGGCGGCACGGGCCGTGCGCACCGCGCCGGGCTCCGCGGAGAAGGTCCACTCGGCGCAGTCGCCTTCGGAGTCGGTCACGCCGATCACTTCCCGGGCCAGCGAACTCCCATGTCCGGTTTCATGGGGTTAATGGGCACATACCCGGTATCCAGCGGCCAGTACCGCACTTCCGGGAGCGGTACCCGCCCGGCCGCCCGGAATCCCGGCCGGTCTTCCGGCCCGAAGTCCGGCCGGGCGAGGGAAGGCCCGCGCCCGTCCCGGCCCATCCCGCCCCGCTTCTCCCCGCCTCGCCGGGTGGTACCGGCTCACCGCAATTCGCCACCGGCCCTGAGGTCGTCGAAGAGCAGTTGGTCGACCGGCGGGACCAGCGGCCGGTCCGCGTACGAGAACCAGGCCATCTCCTCGATCTCGCTGCTCACCGCCAACCTCCCCTGATACTCGGCGGTGTAGCAGCTCATCCGCACCACGGCACCGCCCGGCAGTTCGGGCACCTCGGCCTCGTACGTGCCCACGTGCAGCGCACTGTCCGGGTCGAGGAGCACGGTCAGCTCCTCCTCGATCTCACGGAGCAGGGTCTCCAGATCACTCTCCGCGCCCTCCCGCTTGCCGCCGGGGATGTAGAAGACGTCCTTCCCTCGGGGCCTGGCGCACAGAATCCTGCCGTTCTCCACGCGCACCCACGCCACCGTGTCGATCAGGACCGTCATCACTCCGCCTTCGCCGTCCGGAACCCGCGTCAGGCAGGACCTTACGAGACCGGTGCGGGCGACGGGAGCGGCGCCCGTCCGGCGGACCGGCGAGGGGACCGGCGCCCGTCCGGCGGGCCGACGACGGGAGCGGCGCCTGTCCGGCGGACGGGCCTCAGCCCTCCAGGGCCTCGATCGCCTCGGCCAGCCAGCGCTTCTCCTCGGTACCGGTGGCGCGGGCGATGCGCAGCATGCCCTGCCGGAAGAGGTCCGGCGCCTCCTCGGCCCGCACCGGCTCGCCGTCGCGGTAGAAGAAGCTCGCCGGAGTGTCGAGGAAGGCCTGCCGACGGCGGAGGACGGCGGCCTGCTCCGCCCGGTCGGGGAGGTGTCGCAGGAACGCGAGCAGCGTGAAGAAGCGCTGCCCGTCGGTGATTTCGGCGTCCTTGGGGTGGCGGAGCCGGGCCCGCAGGTCGGCGCGTCCCGCCTCGGTGAGGGAGAGGATCCGCCGGGGCGCCGCACCGCTTCCGGGCCCGGTGCGCTGCTCGACCAGCCCCGCCTTCACCAGCCGGGTGATGGCCGGGTAGAGCGCGCCGTCGCTGACCGGGCGGATGTGGCCGCTGAGGCCCTGGATGCGGCTCTTCAGCTCGTAACCGTGCAGGGGCTCCTCGTGGAGGAATCCCAGAATCGACAGCTCCAGCACGCACCGTCCCCGTTCTCTCGCCCATGCGAACGCTCGTCCTTGCCCGCCCCGTGCGGTCATGTTATCTCTTTTCGCTGTACCTCGATTCGAGGTACAGCGAAAAGGGGGAGGCATGCCCATGAGGGCGGACGCGGTCGTGACGGCGGCAGAGCACCGGCGCACGCTGGTGTCGCTGGCGTTCCCGGTCTACTTCGAGCTGCTCGCGGGCGTCACCGCCGGGATCATCAACATGGTCTGGGTGGCGAGGCTCGGCGGGGAGGCCGTCGCCGCGGTGGCCGTCGCCACCAATCTGGAGAACCTGCTGCTCGGCGTCATCCTCGTCGCCGGGTCGGGCACGACCGTGCTGGTCGCACGGGCCCGCGGCGCACAGGATCCGGCGGCGCTGCGCTCCGCCGTGCGCGGCGGCTGGGCACTGTGGGCGATCATCACGCCCTGCGTCGCCCTGGGCGGGTTCCTGTGCCGCGAACCGCTCGCCCGGCTCGTGCTCGGGGGCGGCGAGGACGGCTCGCTGCCCCTCACCACCGGCTACTTCTCGATCGCGCTGCCGGGGATCGCGGTGTTCTTCGCGACCAACGTCGTGGACGGCATCCTCAAGGGGGCGGGCGACACCCGCACCCCGATGCGACTCGCCGTGCTCGCCAACGGGCTGATCCTCGTGCTGGACCCCCTGCTCATCCTCGGGTGCGGGCTCGGTGTCCGCGGGGCGGCGACCGCCACGGTGCTGGGCCGGACCGCCGCGCTGGTCTGCGGATTCCTCGCACTGCGCCGCAATGCCGTGCTGCGCCGGGCCGCCGGGGCGTGGTCGGACGGGACGGGGTCACTCGGCTCCGATGCCCGTACGGTCGCCGCGACGGGGCTGCCGATGTCGGCCGACTTCGTCACCCGGATGGCGGGCGCGCTCGCCCTCGTCGCCCTCGTGGCCCGGATCGGTGTCGCCGAGGTCGCCGCCTACGGCATCGCGACCAAGGCGATGTACGTCGCGACCATGGCTTTCTACTCGGTCCGCCAGGCCGCCGCCATCCGCACCGCCCATCTGCTCGGCACCGGGCACGACGCGCGACGGGCCGTCGGGCGGCAGGCGCTGCTCCTCGCCGGGGCACTGGGGCTGACGGCCCTGCTGGCACTGCTCACCGCCGCGCCGTGGATCATGCGGGCGTTCGGCGGTGCGGGCGCGGTGGCCGAGGCCGGCACGCTCTATCTGCGGTGCGTGGGGCCGTACCTGGTGCTGCTCGCCTGTTTCATCGCGCTGGGCGGGGTGTTCGAAGGCAGCGGCGGAAGTCCCGCCCTCGCGCGGATCACGCTGTGCGGGGTGCTGCTTCAACTGGCGCTCGCGTACGGGCTGTCGGGCTCGGGGCTGCCCGGCATCTGCGCGGCCATGGCGGCGTCCATGGCCGCGCAGTGCGCGGCCGTCGTCAGGATGTACCGGCGCGCCGCGCTCCCGGCGGCCACCGGCCGGCCCGAGGACGAGGCGGCGGCGGAGGAAGCGGGAGGCGTCGAGGAAGACGCGGGGGAAGTCAAGAAGGAAAGGAGAGGGTGAGAGAGGCAAGGGGGGAAGGAGAGAAGTGCGGTGCGGGCCTGTGCGCCGGGGCACGCCGGGGCGTGCTCTTCACCGCCACCCGCTCCGGAGCCGCCCGCCGCGGCATCCCGGGCCGCCCCCGCTTCGCCTCAGCGCTCTTCGAGGCACTCGACCCAGTAGAGCTGCTTGTGGCCGTGGCTCTGCAGGCTGCCGACGGTCTCCTCGGCCTCGTCGCGAGTGGCGTATCTGCCCACGCGGTAGCGGTTGCCGTTGTCGTCCTGCCGGACGACCAGCCAGGGAAGAGTGACCGTACTGTCGTTCATCCCGCCCCCACTGCTCCTTTCCGCCCGGCGCGTGCTCCGCGCGCGCCCGGCCGCGTCCGGCTTGCGGCCTTCTGCCGTGTCTCCGCCTGCCGCGGAAACCGCAGCTCGCATATGCCCGAGCCTACGCCCAACCTTCACTCAGCGGATACGGGTTTTCACAAAGAGGTATGCAACCGGCCAATCCGCAGGGGGCGCACAGGGATGAACGCGCCGCACGCGGACATGAGAGGCGCACGGTCGCAAGCCCCGCGCCGTCGGCCGGTGCGCGCGGCGGCGACCTGCGAGGACGGCCGGAATCCAGCGCAGCGGGAACGGGGCACGCACCCTGCGGACAGGCCGGAACGGAGCCATGCGCCGGCCGAACCGCGCCAGGAACCGCACCAGGGGGCGCGCACTACCCGGCCCGCGCCGCGCCGCACGCCGGTGACATGAGCGCACCGGTGATACCGCGGAGGCGGCGGGCGGTACCGCCGAGGCCGCGCGGGTCCTGCCGCGGAGGCGGCGGGCGGCGGGTGGCTACTTCACGGGCGACTACTTCACGGGCAAGTGGTACGCCACCCGGTAGCGGTCGGCGGGGATCACCACGTCGGCCGTCTCCACGGCGCGGCCGGAGGCGTAGAAGGTGCGCTGGACGACCACGACGACATGGCCGGGGACGCCGCCGAGGGTGAGCAGTTCCTCGGCGAGGCCGGGGCGGGCGCCGACCTCCTCGGTGACGTTGTCGACGACGATGTCGATGGCGCGCATGCGCTCGACGACGCCCATGCCGCCGAGCGGGCCCTCCTCCGGGAGCATGACCGGAGTGCGGCCGGTGAGGGCGAGCGGTTCCCAGGAGGTGGAGAGCATCATCGGCTCGCCCGCGTCCCGGAACACGTACCTGGTGCGCATCACGCGGTCGCCGGGCTTGATGCCGAGCCGGTCGGCGATCGCGCCGCCCGCCTCGGTCTGCGCGCTGCGCGACTCCCAGGTGCCGCGCGCGTCGGCGGCCGCCTGCTCCTGCCGGAACGGCGTGGCGCCGCCGGCCGGGCGGTAGCCGGAGCGGGCGACCCGGCGCGGCGCGGGCCGCTCGCGCACATACGTCCCCGAGCCGGAGCGGCCCTCGACCAGGCCCTCGGCCATCAGCACCTTGCGGGCTTCCAGGGCGACCGTGTCCGAGACGCCGTACTCCTCGCGGATCCTGGCCTGGGAGGGCAGCCGGGTGTGCGGGGGCAGCGAACCGTCGACGATCTTCTTGCGGAGGTCGCCCGCGACGCGCAGATACGCCGGCTGCTCACCGAAAGTCACTGGCCACTCCCATCAGGTTGCACAGACAGCAACAGGGTGGCAACCGTAGGTTGTGACTTGCAAGTCGAGGCCAAGGAATCACTCGAAGTGATGAGTTGTGGTGTCGGGGGGCTTTACCCAGGCACTTTCTCCCCGGTATGGGAACCGTCGTACGTGGGCCCCGCCCCGCACGTCACAGCCGTCTCCCGGGCCGTACGCCGGTCCTCGACGGCGTACCCGGCGGCCGCGGCCCAGAGCTTCGCGCCCCGTGACAGCCACCGGGTGCGGAGCGGAGAAGGAGAACACGGCAGCCGGGTCGCCGGGGGCATCGGGTGCATCGGGTGCATCGGGTGCATTGAGCGGAGTGGAATCCGCGCTCGGGTCGTGCACCCGGCGCACACCGGAGCCGCGCGCGCCGGGCCTCGGGAAGAGGACGACCGGCGGACGAGCCCCGGCAGATCCCGGCGGCTTCCAGCGGCTTCCGGCGGATCCCCCGGCCCGCCCGGATCCCGGCCGATCGGCCGCACAGGCCCTAACCTGCCCCCATGAGCCCTCTGCCGGACCGCTACTGCCCCACCGACGGCGTCCGGGTGCCCAGTGACTCGCTCGCCTGGTGCTGCCCGTCCTGCCACGGCCCGCTGGATCTCGACTTCGCGCCCACCCCGGCGCCGCTGAAGTCGCTGAGCGGCCGGGTGAACTCGCTGTGGCGGTACGCGGAGACGCTGCCGCTGGCCCAGCCGACGGTGTCCCTGGGCGAGGGCCGCACACCGCTGGTGACGCTGACGGACGAGGTGTCGGCGAAGCTGGACTACCTGATGCCCACGCTGTCCTTCAAGGACCGGGGCGCGGTGCTGCTGGCCCAGCTGGCGCAGCGCGTCGGACCGACCCGGGTGGTCGCGGACAGCAGCGGCAACGCGGGCACGTCGATCGCCGCGTACTGCGCCCGCGCACGCCTGCCCTGCACGGTGTACGTCCCGCTGGGCATGTCCGCGAAGAAGCTGGAGCAGATCGAGGCGCACGGCGCCCGCCCGGAGGTGATCGACGGCGACCGGGAGGCGGCGGGCGCGGCGGCCCGGCGGGCGGCGGACGAGCCGGGCACCTTCTACGCCTCGCACGTCTACAACCCGTACTTCCTGCACGGCACCAAGACCTACGTCCACGAGCTGTGGGAGGACCTGGGCGGCCGGCTGCCCGATGTGCTCGTCCTGCCCGTGGGCAACGGCACCCTGCTGCTGGGCGCGGCGCTGGCGATCGCCGAGCTGTACGGGGCGGGCCTGCTGGACCGGCGTCCGGCGCTCTGGGCGGTGCAGGCGGCGGCGGTGGCGCCGCTCGCGCACGCCTGGCAGGAGGGCGCGGACGAACTCGTCGGCGACACCACCCTCTCCCCCACCCACGCCGAGGGCATCGCCATCCCCCGCCCGCCGCGCGCCCGGCAGATCCTGCGCGCGGTACGCGGTTCGGGCGGCACCTTCCTGACCGTCTCGGAGGACCGGATCCGGCACGCGCAGCTCGACCTGGCCTCGCAGGGGCTGTATGTCGAGTCGACGAGCGCGGTGTGCTGGGCGGCCGTACGCGAGGGCGCGCTCGGCGGCAGGTCGGCGGTGGTGCCGCTGTGCGGGGCGGGCCTGAAGTCGGGCCTGGCGCGGGCCTGAAGTCGGGTCTGGCGCGGGCCTGAGTTCCGGGCTCCGTCCGGGCGGGATCCGGTGGCGCCTGCCCGGTCCCGGCGGTCAGTCGTCGAAGGCGGTGGCGCGGGTGCGAGTGCGCTTCTCCCAGGCCGTGATGTCGTCGCGCACCCGGCCGAGACGGCCGAGGAGGGCGGTGACGGCGTCGTCGCCCAGCGGCAGCCTGGGCGGGGCGTCGTCCGACTCCAGCGCGGCGAGGATCGGCGCCGCCGCCTTGGCCGGGTCGCCGGGCTGGGTGCCGTCGCCGGCCGCCACGGCGTCCCGGGTCCCGCGCACACCGGCGTATACGCCGCTGTCCGGGCTGAGTCCGGCGTTCCCGGTGCCGAAGAGCGACGTACGGGAGGCGCCTGGCCCGACGATCAGCGCCTTGATCCCGTACTCGGCGGCCTCGTCCGCGAGTGCCTCCGACATGCCCTCCAGGGCGAACTTCGTCCCGCTGTAGGCGCGGGTGAGCGCGGCCGGGCCGAGGGCGTGCACGTCGAACAGGTCCCGCAGCTCCTGCTCGGTGGTCTTCTCCAGGGCGCCAGCACGTCCCGTACGGCGGCCTCGGCGGCGGCCGTGTCGGCGACGTCCAGGGCCGGCGCTCGGTGAGCGCCCGTCCGAAAGCCGCTGCTCGCGCCGGTGGTCAGCCGCACCTTTCATGGTTCCCCCTGGTTCATGGTTCCCCCTGGTTCACGGTTCCTCCTGGGATCTCGTCCTCGGACACCGGACTCGTCCGCCGGACGGCTCTGTGTCTCCCAGCCCGCGCTGAGCAAGCAGATCCGGGCGCTGGAGGGGCAGTTGGGCACCGAGCTGTTCACGCGCCGGGCGCAGGGCGTGGCCCTCACCCCGGCCGGTGCGGCGCCGCGCCGCGCGCCCGGCGGGTGCTGGAGGAGTGGGCGCGGGGCGCGGACGCCGTGGAGGCGGCGCGGGCGGCGGCCCGCAGCACGCTGGTGCTGGGCATGAGCACCAGTCCGGGGCGCGGCGGTCTGCTGCCCGCGATCCGCTCGCGGTTCACCGCGGCACGGCCCGAGGCGCTGCTGCGGCTGCGCCGGGCGAGCTGGGAAAATCCGACGGCGGGCCTGGCGGACGGGACCGTGGACGTGGCCTTCGTCTGGCTGCCGCTGCCCGCCGCCGAGCGGTACGCGTGGACGGTCGTCGCCGAGAAACCGCGGCTGGTCGCGTTGCCGGAATCGCATCCGCCGGCCGCCCGCGCGGAGATCGACTTCGCGGACCTGGCCGGACTGCCGTTCCTGGCCCTGCCCGCGGCCGCCCGTCCGCTGCGCGACCACGGGCTCGCCCTGGACGCCCGCGGCGGCCGGCCGCCGCGGATCGGCGCCGAGGTGGCGAGCACCGAGGAGACGTACGAGGCGCTCGTCGCCGGGCTCGGCGTCTGCCTGGTCACGGCGGGCAACGCCCCGCTCGTCACGCTCGGCCAGGTGACCACCCGCCCGGTGCGCGGCGGGCGGCCCCCGTCCATGCGTCCGTATGCACTCACGCCACGAGGGCCGTACGTACGCCACGAGGGCCCGGTGCGACCCGGCCGGACGGCGGGAATCGTACCGGGCCCTCGGGCCCGCGGGGTGCCGACGGGCGGCTCAGAACTCGTCGGCGCCGTTGCGCAGTTCTTCGGTCCAGTAGCCGGTCTTGGCGACCGCCTCGTCGACCGCGAGGCCGCCGGACGGGGCGTGCACGACGATGCTGCCCTCGGCGGGGCCGTCGGCGGCGAAGAAGTTCACGTCGAACTCCTTGACGACCTTGTTGTCCTCGTGCGCGCCGCCGTTCGCGACCCGGACGTTGGCGTACGCCGGCTGGCCGGGCGCCAGCACGACCGGCGCCCCCGGCTTGCTCTTCGCGACGGCCGGGACGTCCTTGGCGGTCTGGATGGGACCGAAGGCGAGCAGCGGGTACTTCAGCAGGCGGCAGGAGTGGGAGGACTTGTTGGTCGCGGTCAGCACGATGTGCTCGGTGGGCGTCTCGTCGGCCTTCTCCATCGTGACCTTCATGTCGCTGAAGGTGCAGGCGGGAGCGTTCGCGCCGGACTTGCCAGAACCAGAACCAGAAACGGAACCGGAACCGGAGTCCGAACCGGCGCCGGCACCGGTGCCCGAGCCGCCCTTGTTCTTCTTGGCTGCGGCATCGGCGGCGGTCGCGGAGTTCGCGGAGCCGGACTTGCCGGAGCCGGAGGCCGAGGCGGACGAGCCGGAGCCGGCGGTCCCGGACGTGCCGGTCGTCGCGGCGGCGGTGGCGGAGTCCGTGGCCTGCTGCGAGGTCGTGGCCTGTCCCTCGTCCTTGGTGCCGTTGCCGCTGCCGCAGGCGGTCAGGCCCAGGGAGAGGGCGGCGAAGGCGGCGACGGCCAGGACGGTGTGCTTGCGGTGGTTGCGCATGGTGGGTTCTCCCCCGAGGCGGTGTGAAGCTGAGATGGACGGCACCTGTGTCCCCGGACGTCCCGGTGCCCGGTGTCCCGCGCTCGGTGCCATGTACTCAGCTTCGGCGTCCGCGCTGCCGTCCTGCTTACGTCCCGCTAACGCTTCGCTGCCAGCAGGGAGAGCAGCCGTGCGGCGCGCTCCGAACCCTGGGTGAACCCGGCCGCCTCGGACGCCGCCGTCGCCTGCCGGAACTCGTCTGCGGCCTCGGCGGTCCGGCCCAGCCCGGCCAGTGCCTCGCCGCGCAGGATCCGCAGCTGCGCCCGGCCGACGACCGCGTGCGGCGAGACCAGCTCGGTGGCGCGCAGGGTGTGGGCGAGTGCGGCCTCGTGGGCGCCGGTGCGCAGGCAGTACTGGGCCAGGTGCTGGAGGGCCAGCACCTGGGTGGCGGGGTGGCCGGTGCTGTCGGCGAGGGCGACCGCGCGGGTCATCAGCTCCCCGGCCCGCACACTGTCCCCGGTGGAGTCCAGGACGGCGGCGAGGTTGACGCAGGCGATGGCCTCGCTGATGGCGTCGCCCGCGCGGGCGGCCAGCTCGGGTGCCGCCTCCAGATGGACCAAGGCCTCGGGGTCCCGGCCCTCCTCGTGCAGGATCCAGCCGAGCAGGGCCCGGGTCCGCGACTGCGCGTCCAGGTCGCCCTCGTGCTCGGCGGAGGCGAGTCCGGCCTCCAGCAGCGGGGTCCAGCCGTCGGTGATCCGCCACAGCATCAGCGGCCACTGCACCAGGGCGAGCCGCCAGGCCCGGTCGTGCAGGCCGAGTGCGGCGGCCGCGGCCACGGCGCCCTCCAGCGCGGGGCGCTCGGCCGCGTACCAGGCGAGGGCGGCGGCCCGGTCGTCGAACTCCCGCGTGGCGGCCGGGCGGCGGGCGTCGGCGGGCAGCGCGTAGCAGGGCTGGGAGCCGGGTTCGGCGGCCGCGTCGGCGGCGAGCCCGGTGAACAGGTAGTGGTCCAGCAGGCGGCGCAGGCCCTCGGGGTCGGCCTGCGGGGCGAGGTGGCGGGCGTAGAGGCGGACCAGGTCGTGCGGGGTCCAGCGGCCGGGGACCGACTCGGTGAGCAGATGGGCGGCGGCGAGCCGGTCCAGGTCGGCTCCGGCCTGGGCGGGGGTGGTCCCGGCGAGCGCGCTGGCGGCGAACCGGTCCAGGTCGGAGCCGGTGTGCAGGCCGATGGCGCGGAACATGCGGGCGGCGGGCTCGGGCAGCTGCTGCACGGTGAGGTGCAGGGCGGCGGAGACGCCGGTGTCCTCGACGTCGAGCAGGGCGAGGCGGCCGTGTTCGTCGGCGAGTTCGTGGGCCATCGCGCCCAGCGTCCACTGGGGGCGTTGGGCGAGCCGGGCGGCGGTGACGCGCAGGGCGAGCGGCAGCCCGTCGCAGAGTCCGGCCAGCCGGGCGGCGGCCTCGGGTTCGGCGGCGATCCGGTCCTCGCCGAGCACGCTGGCGAGCAGCGCCTCGGCGTCGGCGGCCGGGAGGTGGGCGAGCGGCAGCGGCCGGGCGGCGTCGGAGGCGATGAGGCCGCCGAGCCGGTCCCTGCTGGTGACCAGCGTGACGCAGTGGTCGCCGCCGGGGAGCAGCGGTCTGACCTGCTCGGAGGAACGGGCGTTGTCGAGGACGACGAGCAGTCGGCGGCCGTCGGTGAGGGTGCGGAACAGCGCGCCGCGCGCGGCCGTGGTCTCGGGGACGCGCTGCGGGGCGACGCCCAGGGCCAGCAGGAACTCCCGCAGCACCGTTCCGGCGTCGGGCGCCGGGGTGTCGCTGAAGCCGCGCAGATCGGCGAAGAGCCGTCCGTCGGGGAAGGCGGCACCGTGCTGATGGGCCCAGTGCAGGGCGAACGCGGTCTTGCCGACCCCGGCGGCCCCGGTGATCAGGCAGACGGGCGCGTCGGTGGCGGTGACGGCCCGGCCGAGCGCGGCCAGTTCCGGGTCCCGGCCGGTGAAGCCGCGCGGCGGCCGGGGCAGCAGCTGCGGTACGGGCGGATCGGCGTGCGGCGGGACGAGGTGGCCTGCGGCCGGGACGGACTGGGGGACGGGCTGGGGGCCGGACTGGGGGACGTACGGCGGTGCGGACGCGGGGCCGGGCAAGGGTCCGGACGGGGGGCCGGGCGGGAATGCGGGCTGCGGGGCGGCATCGGCGGCCGGGGTCGGGGTGGCCGCGGCGGCTGCCGTGCCCGGTCCGGGGGTGTGCCCGTCGACCGGTCCGGCAGCCGACGGGGTGGCGTCCTCAACGGCTCCGGCAGCAGGTCCGGCGGTGGATCCCGCGGCTTCGGCGGTGCCCGCGGCGGCACCCGCGGCGGGACCGGCGGGGGACCCACCGGCGGCACCGGCCGCGGCACCGGTCGCGGCACCGGCCGCAGTGCCGGTCGCGGATCCCGCCGCGGGCCCCGCCGCGGGTCCGGTGGCCGGTTCCGCGGCCGTACGAGCGGGCAGCGGCGCGGGATCGGCGGCGCGCAGCAGGACGGCGTAGGCCTCGGTGAGCGCGTCGCCGGGGTCCACGCCGAGTTCGTCGGCGAGCAGCCGCCGGGTGCGGTGGTACCAGTTGATCGCGTCGGACTGCCGTCCCGAGCGGCCCAGGGCCAGCATCAGGGCTGCGGCCAGCGACTCCCGCAGCGGATGCGCGACGGCCTCGGTGCGCAGTACGGCGGCGGCCCTGCCGTGCTCGCCGAGCTGCCCGTACGCCTCGGCCAGCGCCTCCACCGAGGCGAGCCGCAGGTCTTCGAGGCCGCCGGCCGCCGCCTCCAGCGGACCGCTGCGCACCGTGCCGGTCAGGGCGGGGCCCTGCCAGCAGGCGAGCGCCTCGCGCAGCATGCGTACGGTGTCGGCGGGCCGGCGCTGCACGCGGGAGAGGGCGACCAGTTCCTCGAAGCGGTGGGCGTCCACCAGGGACTCCGGCATCTGGAGCTCGTACGCCGTGCCCTGGGTGGTCAGCTCGACCCCGTACTCGCGGGCGCCGTGGTCGGCGAGCAGGGCGCGCAGCCGCGAGACGTGGCCTTGCAGGACCGTCTTGAAGTGGGTGGGCGGTTCGTCCTCCCACAGCGCGGCCGTGAGCTGGTCGACGCTGACCGCGGTGTTGGGCCGCAGCAGGAGCATGGCCAGCAGACTGCAGCGTTTCACGGGACCGGGGGCGAAGT
The DNA here is from genome assembly GCF_001654495.1 of Streptomyces sp. SAT1. Lineage (GTDB taxonomy): Bacteria > Actinomycetota > Actinomycetes > Streptomycetales > Streptomycetaceae > Streptomyces > Streptomyces andamanensis. Next base: position 4,688,371 of record NZ_CP015849.1, on the reverse strand, counting down.
CTCCGTTCTCCGTCACCACGGCGACGGATCCGAGCAGCCGGAACTCCACCCTGTGTACCTCCTGATCCGCGGCCCCGTCCCGTGCCGAGGATACGTGGGAAGCCCACCCGTACCGTGCCCCACCTGCCGATCCCGGGCACGGGGCCGGACGGGCGGCGGCGCCCCGCCCCTCGACTTTCCCGGCGGGCGGCCCGGCCGCGGCCATATCACCGCGTTATGGCCGGATGGGAGTACCCGAGCCGCTTCCCCGTCCGGAAGGTTGTGTCATGCCCACGCCGACAACTGCCCTCCGGGCGGCCGTACGGCGCGGGCCGGGCCCACGAGGCCGTCGTCACCTTCCCCACCCGCCCGCACACGTCCACCCGACGTGTCCTCCGGATCGAGGAATCTTGCGCATATCCCGACTCGCGCCCGCACTCGCCGCAGCCACCGTCTCCGTCCTGGCCCTGCTCGCCCCCACGGCGAGCGCCGCCCCGGCCGCGCCCCCCACCACCAGGGCCCCGCAGCCCATCATCGGCGGCGGCTACGCCTCCAGCGGCCCCTGGGCGGCCCGGCTGTACGCCAACGGCCAGGAGAGCTGTTCGGCCACGATCATCGCGCCGACCTGGATCCTCACGGCCAAGCACTGCGTCTCCGGCGGCTCCCTGTCGTTCCGCATCGGCAGCCTGGACCAGTACAGCGGCGGCACCACGGCCAACGGCGTCCAGATCTACACCCACAGCGCCGACCTGGCCCTGGTCCGCCTGGACCGCTCGGTGTCCACCACGTACGCCACCCTCGGCCAGCCCGGCACGGTACGCGTCGGCCAGAGCGTCCAGGTCTACGGCTGGGGCGCGACCTCCCAGTGCGGCTCCGAGATCAACTGCCAGTCCCGCTATCTGAAGGTCGCCGACGTCACCGTCAGCGGCGGTTGCAGCGACGCCTACGGCGGCTCCGCGATCTGCGCCTCCCGCGGCAACGGCATCACCGCCGGCGGCGACTCCGGCGGCCCCATGATGGCCGGCGGCGTCCAGGTCGGCGTCGCCTCCACCAGCGACCGCCAGTCCAGCACGGCGTACGCCAACGTCACGGCGTACCGGTCGTGGATCCAGTCGGTCGCGGGGGTCTGAGGAGCGACCGGCGACGCGTTCGGCTCGGCGCCGGGCCCCTTCCCGTCGTCCGTACGGGGCCCGGCGCCGGGCGCATGACCGCGGCGCTCCGGCCACTGCCTACGCCCGGCCGCTGCCACCGCTGCTGCCACCGCTGTCGGTGACCGGCTCCTTCTCCAGGCCCAGACGCTCCTGCTCCTCCTCGACGATCCGCCGGGCCAGTTCCGTGTCGGACACGTCGACGGCGTCCGGCGTGGCCTCGGCCACGGCGCTGCGGCGGGCGTAGGCGTCGAACAGGCGGGACTTGCGCTCCAGCATCCGCACCAGGCGTTCGTCGACGCCGCCGGTGGCCAGGAGCCGGTGCACGCGGACCGGTCTGACCTGGCCCATGCGGTGGGCCCGAGCCACCGCCTGGTGCTCAAGGGTCGGCTTGATCTGGGGTTCGCACAGGACGACGACGGAGGCGGCCTGCAGGTTGAGGCCGACGCCCGCCGCCTGGATCTGCGCGAGGAGCACCGCCGGACCGGTCGCGGCGGCGAAGTCGTCGACGATCCGCTGCCGCCGGCCGGCCGGGACGCTCCCGGTCAGCGGACCGGACAGCGGTGTGCCGCCGGTGGCGGCGAGCGCCTGCTCCACCACGGTCAGCACGTCCTTGAAGTGGGAGAAGACGACGGTCTTCTGCCCGTTCGCCGCGGCCTCCTGCACGATCTCCCGCAGCCGTTCCAGCTTGGCCGACTTCTCGGGGCGCAGATACGCGGCCCGGCGCATCGCCATGAAGTTCCCGGCGCGCACGGCCTCGCGGTACGCCTCCTCGTCCGACGCGCTCAGCTCCTCCCACTCGTCGGTGTGCTGGAGACTGGGCAGTTCCGTGAGCACGTCCTCCTGGTTGCGCCGCAGGTAGACCGGTGCGACGGCCGTGCGGAAGGCGACCGATCCGGCCAGCGCGTCGCCCTCGCCCAGGGAGTCGGCGAGACGGGGATCGAGCATGCCGACCAGGTTGCGGAACTCCGCGACCCGGTTCTCCATCGGCGTCCCGGTCATCAGCAGCGCGCGCTCGCACCGCCCGGCCCACAGGGCGACCGCCTGCGAGCGCTTGGCCTGCGGGTTCTTCACACTGTGCGCCTCGTCCACGACGAGCAGGGAGACCGTGCCCCCGTCGGGGGCGGGAAAGCCGCGCAGGGCGTCGAACGTGGTCACCCCGACCCCGCCCTGCGCCTGCCAGTCGGCGAACGCCTCGTGCCGGTCGGGGCCGTGCAGCACCCGGACGGGGAGGGCGCTGCGGGCCTCGATCTCTCGCGTCCAGTTGACCAGGACGCTCGCCGGGCAGACCACCATGAAGTGGTCCCGCCCCTCGGCGGCCAGATGGGCCAGCACGGCGATCGCCTGCACGGTCTTCCCCAGCCCCATCTCGTCGCCGAGGATCACCTTGCGCTGCGCGAGCACGAACCGGGCGCCGAACGCCTGGTAGCCGCGCAGGGACACCCGGCGGCGGGAATCGTCCAGGCGCTGGTTCCGTACCCGTTCGGCGACCTCCTCCGGCAGGAAGCCCTCGGCGGCGGCCGCGTCGGGCAGCCGCCCGGAGACCTCGGCGAGCAGGCCGTAGTACTCGGCGGAGCGGAGCTCGAAGTCCGCCCAGGCAGCGAGGTCGGCCGAGGGCCGCAGCAGATCCACCGAGGTCTGCGCGAACAGCTCCGCGAGCCCCGCCTGCTCCGCCTCCTCCACCAGCGCCCGCACCTCGGCGACCGCGGCCAGCGCACGGGCCCGCTTCTCCCGGCCCGCCAGTGCCATGCGCAGCCGCCCGCCGGCGGGCCGCGCGTCGGCCAGCAGCGGCCCCAGCCGCTCCGCGAGGGCGGCGGCCCGGTCGACGGCGCGCCGCGCGTCCGGTCCGGCCTCCACCAGGACGTGCAGCGCCATGACCAGCGCCGTGGTGCCCGGCTCCGGCCGGTCCACATCGATGCGGACGGCCACGGTCTCGTGCACGGCCTCGGCCAGCCGGTGCGCGGCGGCCAGGATCTGGTCGACCGTACGCTGCCCGACACCCGGGATCTGCCGCAGCCGGTAGGGCCCCGCCGCCAGCACCCGCCCCACCGTGCCGAAGCCGCTCCGCTCGACCCCGCCCAGCCGCAGCCGCCCCTCGGTGACGTCCTGGAGCCGCGCGACGGGGATGGCCCCGAGCTCCCGCTCCACCAGCGCGTCGTGCAGCGGCCGCAACGCCTCCCGCACGGCCTCCACGGCCCGCCCGTACTCCGCGACGACCCCCTGCGCGGCCTCCCCCAGCCGCACCCCCCGCCCCACGACCTCCCGCTCCCGCCGCCCCACCCGCCCCGCCCCTTTCTGCCGTCGTGCCGCATCCTCCCACCGCATGCCGTCGCATCGGCCCGCGGATCAGCTCGCACGGGAAAGCCGGGGCACTCGCTTCACCCGGGCACGGTCCAGGAGCAGCCGGGGGCAACAGAAGACGGAAGAGGCAACAGGCAACCCCGCCGAACCCCGATTCCCGACGCGCGCCTCGTGTCAAACTCACTCTCGGCTGCACAGCGAGACAGCTCCATCACGACGGGTTTCGCCGTCGGGTCTTCGTACGACCAGTGAAAGTCGAACGGAAGTTCCCCGTGAGGGCGCAGGACTCTCACGGCCACTGCTCCAGGGGAGGCTCTTGATGAGTACGGCTTTACCGTTCGGCCCGGAACTTCGCCGTTTACGACTGGAAGCGGACCTCACGCTGACCCAGTTCGCCGTGGCGCTCAACTACGACAAGGGGTACCTCAGCAAGGTCGAGCGGGGGGAGCGAGCCGCCTCTCCCGAACTGGCCCGCCGATGCGACGCGTTCCTCGGCGCGAACGGTGCGCTGCAACGCCTGGGCGCCGGCCCCGAGGCCGCCTCGGACGGCGCCGCCGGCTCCCCCACCGCCCCGGGCGGCCGGCGCGTGGGACGCCGGGCGGTCCTCGCCACGGGTGCGGGGTCGCTGATCGACCTCGGCCTGAAACTCGGCGGACAGGCGTCCTCCGCCGCCGCGCCCCTCCTTCCGTCCTTCCGCATACAGTTCGACCAGTTGCGCAAGCTCGGCCAGTCCACCGCACCGAAGGCGCTGCTCCCCCTGCTGGAGACGCAGACGCGCATGGTCGCCGCACTGGCCGGCGACACCCCCTCCGCCACCCGGGCCCCCGCGCTCCGGCTCGCGTCCCGGTTCGCTGAGTTCACCGGCTGGATGGCGCAGGAGGCCGGCGACGACGACGCTGCGCTCGGCTGGACCGGTGAGGCCGCCGAACTGGCGCGTGCCGGGGGCGATCCGTACCTCGGTTCCTACGCGCTCGTTCGACGTGCCCTGGTCACGCTCTACGGCGGGGACGCCGCGGGCACCGTCGCTCTGGCGCGCCGGGCCCAGAACGGCAGGCTCCCGCCGCGCATCCGTGGGCTGGCGGCTCAGCGGGAGGCCTAGGGACACGCGCTCGTCGGCGACGAACGCGACTGCCTCCGCAGTCTCGACCGGGCACGGGAACTGCTGGGCGACGACGCCCGCGACGGCACCGAACCCGTGATCGGCACCACCCACGTGAGCGACCCCGCGGCGGTGACGACCGGCTGGTGCCTGCACGACCTCGGCCGCCCCAGGGCCGCCGCCGAGATCCTCGACCGGGAGTGCCGCCGTCTCCCGCCGCACGCCCTGCGCACCCGCGCCCGCTACGGCTTCCGCCGGTCCCTGGCGCACGCCGCCTCCGGAGAGGTCGAGCACGCGTGCGCCATCGCCGGGGAACTCCTGGCGGTGATGCCGGCCGTGCCCTCTGCGACGGTCAACAGCGACGTCCGCCGTCTCGCGCGGGAGCTCTCCCGGTTCAGGAACAACCAGGCCGTACGCGATCTGCAACCGGCACTGGCACGGGTGCTCGCCCCCGCGCACAGCTGACCCGGGTCCCTCCCCGCCGGCCCCGCCTCGAAGCGAGCTGGTCCGGCCGGTCACCCCGGGCCCCGGGGGATCGCACGATCCCCTGCGGGACCCTCTGCTCCCCGTCCACCGCGTCGCCGCGCGCCCGGCTTCCTCGGGCCGCCCGCGACCGGTGACGCACGGGGTGGCGCGCCTCCACTCCAACGCCCTCCCGTGGACGCGTCATGCCGTCACGCGGCCGTTGCCTCACGGCCCGAACGGACGCCCCAGGGCCCAGTGGCCCTTCATCCCGTTCTGCGCATATGCCTCACGAAAGGAATCTTCATGCCCGACGTCTTCGTCAACTACCGCACAGGCGACGAGGAATCCGCCGCGACCATGATCGCCCGGGAACTCGTCCGGCGCTTCGGCCGCGACCGGGTCTTCTTCGCCAGCAACTCGACCGAGCCCGGCCACCGCTTCCCGGCGGAGCTGGTCAGGGCGGTGGAGGAGTGCGAGGCACTCCTCGCCGTGATCGGTCCGCGCTGGGCCGAGGTGCGCGGGGCCGACGGCCGCCCCGCCCTCGAAGCCGAGCAGGACTGGACCCGCCGTGAGATCCAGACCGCGCTCGACCGCGGGATCCTGGTGATCCCGGTACTCGTCGGGAAGGCCACGCGGATCGACCGCGCCGTCCTCCCCGGTGACCTCCTGGAACTGGCGGACCGCCAGTACAGGCGGTTCGACCACCGCAACGCCGAGTCGGACCTGGCCGCGCTCGGCGACGCCCTCGCCCGGCTGCTGCCCGACCTGGGCGCGGCGGACCACGACGCCCGTGCGGCGCGGGAGCGGACCGAGTCGAAGTCCCGCAAGAAGCAGGACCGCGACGCCGGACACACCAGAATGCGCACACGCGATGTCGAGCAGCGGGTGCGCGGCGGCATCGGGAACCTCAACGGAGACCTGTCCGGCACCTTCGTCAACGAGCCCCGGGGACCGGTGAACACCGGCCGCGGCCACCAGTACAACGCCCCTCACTTCGAGGGCGACAACACCGGGGTCCAGTTCACGGCGGGCGACAACAGCGGGACGGTCCACCAGCGCTTCGAGCGCGACCGCCGGCGCTCGGACGACGAACGATGACCGAAGAGAACCACGTCACCGTCAACGAGCCGCGGGCCCCTGTGAACAACGGCGCGGGACACCAGTACGTCTTCTACGGCGGCGCGGACTGGATGATCCGCCGAGGGGTCGAGTCCCTCCGGATCGTCCGCGAGGACCGGTTGCGCCTGGCCGACCGCTTCGTCCCGCCGGTGCACTACCGCGACGCCGCCGAGCGCCTGGAGAAGCCCGGGTCGGTGGTGCTGCTGGAGGCCCGGCCCGGCACCGGCCGCCACGCCGCGGCGGTCATGCTGCTGCACGGGCTCGGCGAGGACGAGGACGGGGACGCCGAGGAGGAGCCGGTCCGGTTCGACGAACTCTCCGTCCTGGGCAACGACGAGGGCGGGGCGCCTGCCCCCTTCGGGGAAGGGGACCGCTTCCTCCTCGACCTCTCCCCGATCGCCGACGAGGAGCTGTACGCAAAGGCCCAGCGCCGCCTGGCCGTGTACCGGTCACAGGTCCAGGAGGCGGGCGCCCACATGGTCGCCGTCCTGCCGTGGGGCATGGAGCACGCCCGCCTGCCGGACCTCGAACCGCTCACGGTGAAGCTGGAGCGCCCCCGGGGCATCAGCGTCCTCACCCGATACCTCCGCATGGACCGGATGCCCTTCCGGCCCGCCGACCTGCGAGGCGCCGGACTCCAGCCCCTGTACGACCGCTCCCCCATGCAGGAACTGGCGCGGCTCGCAGGGCTGGTGAGGACCGCGAAGAAAAGCGGGCGGTTCGGCACCGGCTTCGCGGACTGGCTCGACCAGGCGCTGCACGCGGTGACCGACCGGGCCGGTGAGGTGGGCCGGCAGGTGGCCGCGGTCCCCACCGCACCCGAGCGGGGCCTGCTGCTCGCGGCGGCGGTGTTCGAGGGGGCCCGCGCCGACACCGTCCACACCGTGTGGCGCGGCCTGATGAGGACGGTGGGGCACGAGGAAGAGACGACCATCGAGCTGGCGCGGACGGACTTCGGACAGCACCTGACGACACTCGGCATCGAACGGGACGCGGACGGACGGCTCCGCTTCGGACAGCTGGCCTACGCCGAAGCGGTGCGGACGTACTTCTGGGCGAACTTCCCCGGGATGCGCGACGCGCTCAGGGACTGGATCGGCCATGCCACCGGGCTCCGCGAGCTGACCACCGACGACCGGATGAACGTCGTCGTCCGCTTCGGTGAGCAGTCCCTTGCCGTGGGACGGCCCGACCATCTCTTCGACCTCGTGGTCCGCTGGGCGGACGGCGCGACCGGCACCTCCTGCGACCAGCGCGCCCTGGCGGCCCTCGAACTCGGCCTCAGCCACGCGACGTTCGGCGGCTGGTTCCGCAGCCGGATGTATCAGTGCCTGCGGTCCGGCCTGTCGCAGGGACTCACCCGCGTCCTGACCGCCGCCTGCGTCCAGAGTCTCGCCGCCACGCATCCGGACCAGGCGATCGTGCGGCTCCACCACCTCGCCGTACGGCAGGGAGAGGCGGCGGGCGAGGCCCGCACGGCACTGCTCGACCTGGCCGGCCGCGAGCACCGGCTCTACCGGCTGCTGATCGACCGCCTGCGGGAGCGGGTGCGCCGGGAGCCGCGCGGGTCCGAGCCCCATCTCCGGCTGCTCACCGAGCTGTTGGGAAGCGACCGGGCCCCGGACCCGCCACCGTGGCCGTCCCTGTTCGTGGGCTGGGAGGCGGTCTTCTCCCAGCCGCCGACGGACCTCTGGAACCCGCTGGTGACCAGCTGGCTGAACACCGTGGCGGGTGACGGTACGCGGGAGATGGCGCTGGACGTGATGGTCAGGGCGACGCACGGGGACACGGCCGCCCTCCACCGCCTCTACGCCATCGCCTACGGCTGGGCCGGAACCGCGCGCCACTCGTCCCGGGCGGCCGTCGCCGCCCTCTTCTGGCGGCACATCGACCGCGCGCAGTACGCCCGCACGGAACCGGACACCGGACCACAGACCACGGAAGAGGAACGATGAGACACCGCTTTTTCAGCCTGCTGTTCGTCGCTCTCTGCGGCCTCGCCCCCGCTGCGCTCGGAAGCCTCCTGCACTGGTCGCCCTGGCTGTGGGGCTTCATGTGCATGGTCACCGCCTCGGGTTCGCTGCTGCTCGTGATGACGGTCCTCAGCGGCGGCCGCACGCCGGCGGCTCCGTACGAGCCCGCCCCGCCCGAGCCGCCGGCGGCACCGGTCGAGCAGCCGTACCAGGAGGCACGGGTGATCGACGCCACGCTGCCGAGCGCGGTGGACGGCTACGACTTCCTCTTCTCCGCCACGGTGTGGTGGAGGCCGGTGCCCGACCACACCGGCTGGTCCGACTGCGCTTCCCCGGCCCTCGCGCTCTCCGCGGTCATCAGCCGGGCGGTGGGGCTCGTCCACCGCGAGGAACCCGCCAGAGCGGACTTCGCACGGTACGTCCTGGACGGGGAACTGAGCATCCCGCTCCAGGACCCGAGCGGCCGGGTGGAGACCCGGGCGGGCGGTGTGACCCTGACCCTCGCCCCCGCCGACCGCGACCGCTTACAGAGGCTGAGTGACCTGCGCAAGGACGAGGAGATCTGGGAGCACGAGCGTCAGCACGAGCGCAACAAGCGGCGCTACCTCGGGGACGACGTGCTCCGGAGCACGGGCAGCGCGGTCGTGTGGTGGCTGGCCCGGCACGAGGACGAGATCGAGAAGGCCGTCGACATGATCGGCCCGCTCGCCCAGATCACGGCGGCGGCCAACGACGAGGAGGTGCCCGAGCTCTTCCGCCACCTGCTCGTCCCGCCCGCGGACGCGCGGACCGAGGCGCCCGTCGGCGGCCCGCTGTGGAGTGACCCCGGCCAGGGCGGAGCGGCGTTCGACCGCGAGCGTGAGGTAGGAGTCCCGGAGCGGCTGCTCCTGCTGCTGGAGGCGGTGGGCCTCAAGCCGGACATGGACGAGTACACGGTGCTGGTGCACCGCGTGGTGCGAAGCCTGGAGGCGGCCGGTCTCCACGAGGCCGCCGAGGAGATCAGGCGGACCGTCCTCCCGGCACCCGACCCGGACGACGAGGAAGGCCGGGACGACGCCTCCCCGAACGGTCCCACGAACGGCCCCTCGAACGGCCCCACGAACGGAGGCGACGACACCCCGGGCCCCTGGTTCCGGCCCTACCCGGGTCCGGCCGGCGCACCCTTCACCGAGGGCGCCGCACCCCCGGCCCCGGACACCGACACCTTCGTGCCGGGGCCGCCGCCGAGCGACACGGACGTACGCCCCGAGAACCGACAGCAGCCGAGCGACACCACCGCAACATCCCCGTACTTCTGGGACACCACCCAAACCCCCCACCGCCCCACCGCACCCCACCCACGGGACGAGGACGACGAGAACGGCGAGCTGATCCGGTAACCGACTGCCTCCCGGGACGCCTCCCGCGAGCGAGGAAACAACAAGGGGCCCGACTCCTCGGAGTCGGGCCCCTTCTGAACGGCTGGACCGGCCATCGCCGCAGATGATGCCCCTGACCGACCACGCCCAGGTGATCCTCTGCTTCAGTTCTGGCGAGTGAACGCCGACCGCACGTGCGGCGTCTCGGCCCCCGGCCTGGACTGCACCGCCACCCACCAGTCAACCGTCGCAAGGAAGAAGCCGGACCAGGGAAATCACACCGCCACGAGCCGGACCCGCTCGCCGCACAGCTTGGCCATGTCGTCAATATCGGAAGTCAGCATGACCACGGGGCGGTGCTGTCGCAGCGCGGCCTCGGCGACGGCCGCATCGATCGCGTACTTGTGTCCGTGCAATCCGGCATTCATCAGCAACTTCGAGGCAGCCCTCGCCTCCTCGTCACCGACCGGGACGACCCGCAGCCCGGAAAGCACCCAGTTCAGGCGTGACTTGTTCGTACGGGCGTGGACGGCCTCGATGATGGTGAGCGCACTGATCACGACCTCCATGCCACGCGAGCGCGCCTCGGCGATCAGAGCCACCACCTGTTCTTCGTCAGCGAGCAGCTTCGAGAGTCCCTCGCTGTCGAGGACGAGCGTCCCCTCGTGACTCAGCCTGCGGCGGGCCACTCGGCCTCCTCGGCGAACACCTCGTCGAAGACCTGCCGCGCCCGCTGACGAGCCGGCTCGGAGACCGGCCCCTTGCGGCTCTCGTAGTCCGCCAGGTACTCGTCCAGGACCTGCCCGCGCAGCTCACGCTCGACCGCCTCGGCGATGAACGCGGAGAACTCCCGCTTGCCCACGCGAGCCCGGATCGCCTCCGCGGTCCCCTCCGGCAGCGACAAGCTCACCCGCGTCGCTGGCCCTTCCCCGATGCTGTACGTCGCCTCAGCCATATCCCCGATTGTGTCAAACGAGTAGGAAAAGCGCCACGTCTGCACTACCTTCACAGCTCGGTCAGCGCCCAGCTCACGCAAATCCCAGCACGGGCACCCCCATCCCATCCCAGCACGATCCCAGCACGGTAGGGATGAGCAGGGGTGATGACAGGTGACGAGGGGTCAGCTATCCCAGCACCATCCCAGCACGGGAAAAAACAAAGGGCCCGACCCCGAAGAGCCGGAACCCTCCTGACCTGCATGTTTGCCAGATCAGCGACGTGGTGATATGTCAGCCGCTACACGTTGAACCGGAACTCCACCACATCCCCGTCCTGCATCACATACTCCTTGCCCTCCATGCGAGCCTTCCCCTTGGCTCGGGCCTCGGCCACCGAGCCGGTTTCGAGGAGGTCGGTGAAGGAGATGACCTCGGCCTTGATGAAGCCCTTCTGGAAGTCGGTGTGGATGACACCGGCGGCCTCGGGGGCGGTGGCGCCCTTCTTGATGGTCCAGGCGCGGGATTCCTTGGGGCCGGCCGTCAGGTAGGTCTGGAGGCCGAGGGTGGTGAAGCCGACGCGGGCGAGGGTGGCGAGGCCCGGCTCGTGCTGGCCGACGGACTCCAGCAGCTCCAGGGCCTCCTCCTCGTCCAGCTCGGCGAGGTCCGCCTCCAGCTTGGCGTTGAGGAAGATCGCCTCGGCGGGGGCGACCAGGGCGCGCTGCTCGTTCTTGAAGTCCTCGTCGGTCAGCTCGTCCTCGTCGACGTTGAAGACGTAGAGGAAGGGCTTGGTGGTGAGCAGGTGGAGGTCGTGCAGCAGCTCCGCGCGCTCGGTGCCCTGGAGGATGCCCTGGGAGAAGAGCGTGTCGCCCTTCTCCAGGATCGCCTGGGCCTCCTCGACGGCCTTCACCTTCGGGGCGACGTCCTTCTTGATCCGCGACTCCTTCTGGAGGCGGGGCAGGACCTTCTCGATGGTCTGGAGGTCGGCGAGGATCAGCTCGGTGTTGATCGTCTCGATGTCGTCCTTGGGCGAGACCTTGCCGTCCACATGGACGACGTTCTCGTCCTTGAACGCGCGGATGACCTGGCAGATCGCATCCGACTCGCGGATGTTCGCGAGGAACTTGTTGCCCAGGCCCTCGCCCTCGCTGGCACCGCGCACGATGCCCGCGATGTCGACGAAGTCGACGGTGGCCGGGAGGATCCGCTCCGACTTGAAGATCGAGGCGAGCTGGGCGAGGCGACCGTCCGGGACGCCCACGACACCGACGTTGGGCTCGATGGTGGCGAACGGGTAGTTGGCCGCGAGCACGTCGTTCTTGGTCAGGGCGTTGAACAGGGTCGACTTGCCGACGTTCGGCAGACCGACGATTCCGATCGTGAGCGACACGTTGCGACTTCCCGTACGTGAGGAGACTGGGGGCCAGGCGGCCGATCCACCAGTCTACGGCGTGCGGCGCCCCGCCCCTCGCGGCGGTTCGCACGCCGGCCGGCTCCCCGGCCCGCCGGGCCGTGCGGCGTGTCAAACGGCCTATTCAACACATAAACAGACCTAGGTTGGAGCAGTGGAGCAACCCAGGACGCGACCTCAGCAGCACGGACCGCGACGCGGCAGGCCGCCCCTGCCCGGACAAGGAGCCCGGGGCCGCCCCCACGCTCCCCGCCCGGAGCGGACGGGGGGGCGCGGGCCCGGCCCGGCCGCGCGGGCGCCGCGGCCGACAGCCGGGCCGGGCCTCCGCGGCCCGGCCGCCCTCGTGCGGCGGCTGCGGCAGTCGCCGAACCCCCGGCTGACCGGCCTCGGGGGCGGCCTCTTCTGCGGTGCGGCCATGCTCGTGCTCGGCTGCCTGGACGCACTGCTGCTGGGCGGTTCGCCCGCCGTCTACGGCGTGCTGTTCCTGCCGGTGTGCGTACTTACCGCGCTCTGGATGCGTCCGGGCGACGTGCTGACCGCGCCCGTGGTGGCGCCCCTCGGCTTCACCGTGGGCCTGCTGCCCGTGGCCGACGGCGACAGCGGTGTCCTCGGCACACTGGTGGGCCTGGTGACCGGCCTCGCCACCCAGGCGCTGTGGCTGTACGGCGGCACGCTGCTCGCGGGGGTCGTCGCGCTCGTACGGCGCGGTGCCGCACGGGGTGCCGCGCATGGTGCCGAGCGTGCTGCCTCCGCCGCCCCGGCCCGGTCCCGGCAGCGGCCTCGGCCGGTGTCCTCGGCCTCGACGGCGGCACCGTCCGGGTCCGCCCGCATGCGCGGCCGCACCCGCCGGTAGACCGGTGAGCCGGTGGGCCGCCGGGCCGGAGGGGAGCCGCTACGCCGCCCCGCTCTCCCCCGCCCGCATCGCCGCGCCCACGATGCCCGCGTTGTTCTGGAGGCGGGCCGGGACGATCTCCGCGCGGAGGCCGTCCAGGTAGGGCAGGAACTTGTGGGACTTGCGGCTGACGCCGCCGCCGATGACGAACAGCTCGGGGGAGAAGAGCATCTCCACATGGGCGAGGTACGCGCGGACGCGGTGGCCCCAGTGCTCCCAGGACAGGTCGTGGTCCTCCTTGGCCTTGCTGGAGGCCCGCTTCTCCGCCTCGTGGCCGTCCAGCTCCAGGTGGCCCAGCTCGGTGTTGGGGACGAGGACGCCGTCGACGAAGACCGCGCTGCCGATGCCGGTGCCGAAGGTCAGCAGGATCACCGTGCCCTTGCGCCCCTGGCCCGCGCCGAAGTGCATCTCGGCGACGCCCGCCGCGTCCGCGTCGTTGACCACCGTCACCGGCAGGCCGCCCAGCCGGTCGCCGAACAACGCGCGCGCGTCGGTGTCGATCCAGCTCTTGTCGACATTGGCCGCCGTACGGACGGTGGCACCGCCGGTGACCACGCCCGGGAACGTCAGACCGACCGGGCCGGTCCAGCCGAAGTGGGCGACGACCTCCCGGACGCCGTCGGCCACCCCGTCGGGCGTCGCCGGTCGCGGGGTGAGCACCTTGTGACGCTCCTGGGCCAGGTCGCCCTTGTCCAGGTCCACCGGGGCGCCCTTGATCCCCGAACCGCCGATGTCCACACCGAAGATCTGCATGGCACCACGTTACGACGCGCCACCGACAGTCACGTGCCGCCGTGAGGGCGCCCGGCGGCCCTCAGTCCTCCGGCGTGCCCGAGCCGCCGCGCTCGGTGGCCAGGGTCGCCGCCTCCTCGCGCAGGTCCCGGCGCAGCTCCTTGGGCAGCGAGAAGATGATGGACTCCTCGGCCGCCTTGACGATCTCCACGTCCTCGAAACCGCGTGCGCCGAGCCATTCGAGCACCTGCTCGACCAGGATCTCCGGCACCGAGGCGCCCGAGGTCACACCGACCGTGCTGACACCCTCCAGCCAGGACTCGTCGATCTCGTCGGCGAAGTCCACCAGGTACGCCTGGTCCGCGCCCGCGAGCTTGGCGACCTCCACCAGGCGCTTGGAGTTGGAGGAGTTGCGCGAGCCGACCACGATGACGAGGTCCGCCTCGGCGCCCATCTGCTTGACGGCGAGCTGGCGGTTCTGCGTGGCGTAGCAGATGTCGTCGCTGGGCGGCGAGATGAGCTGCGGGAACTTCTCCTTGAGGGCGTCGACCGTCTCCATCGTCTCGTCGACGGAGAGCGTGGTCTGCGAGAGCCACACCACCCGCGACGGGTCGCGCACCTCGACCTTCGCCACGTCCTCGGGGCCGTCGACGAGCGTGATGTGGTCGGGGGCCTCGCCGGAGGTGCCGATGACCTCCTCGTGGCCCTCGTGGCCGATCAGGAGGATGTCGTAGTCCTCCTTGGCGAAGCGGACGGCCTCCTTGTGGACCTTGGTGACCAGGGGGCAGGTGGCGTCGATGGTGGCGAGCCGGCCGCGCGCGGCCTCCTCGTGCACGACGGGTGCCACGCCGTGCGCCGAGAACATCACGATGTTGCCCGGCGGCACCTCCTCTGTCCGCTCGACGAAGATCGCGCCCTTCTTCTCCAGGGTCTGCACGACGTACTTGTTGTGGACGATCTCGTGCCGGACGTACACCGGAGCCCCGTACTGCTCCAGGGCTTTCTCGACGGCGATCACGGCGCGGTCCACACCCGCGCAGTAGCCCCGGGGGGCGGCGAGCAGGACACGGCGGCCAGACGTAGCAGTCATGGCCCCCATCGTAAGGCCGTCCGCGCCGCGCCGAAGATCCCGAGGGTGCGCGGCCCGGGAGCCGAGGCAGCGGCCGGCGGCCCGGGGGCGCGCGGACCGTCCCCGTGGCGTCGGTGATGCCGGCGGTGTCGGTGGTGACCGTTACGCTCGCGGGCATGGCTGTCTCCACGTCCCCCGGCGCTCCGCTGCCCGTCGGCGAGGTCTCCCGGCTCATCGGCGGCTGGATCGACCGGCTCGGCGCGGTGTGGGTCGAGGGGCAGATCACGCAGTTGTCGCGGCGGCCGGGCGCGGGCGTGGTCTTCCTGACGCTGCGCGATCCGTCGTACAACATCTCCGTCGGCGTGACCTGCTTCCGCGAGGTGTTCGACGCGGTCGCCGACGTCGTCGGGGAGGGCGCCCGGGTCGTCGTGCACGCCAAGCCCGAGTGGTACGCCCCGCGCGGGCAGCTGTCGCTGCGGGCCGCCGAGATACGGCCGGTCGGCGTCGGCGAGCTGCTGGCCCGCCTGGAGCAGCTGAAGAAGAGCCTGGCGGCGGAGGGTCTTTTCGCGCCGGACCGCAAGAAGTCGCTGCCCTTCCTGCCGCAGCTGATCGGACTGGTGTGCGGCCGGGCCTCCGCCGCCGAGCGGGACGTCCTGGAGAACGCCCGGCACCGCTGGCCCGCCGTCCGCTTCGAGGTACGCAATGTGCCCGTGCAGGGGGTGCACGCCGTCCCGCAGGTCGTGCAGGCCGTCAAAGAGCTGGACGCGCTCGACGAGGTCGATGTGATCGTCGTGGCGCGCGGCGGCGGCAGCGTGGAGGATCTGCTGCCCTTCTCCGACGAGCAGCTCGTCCGCGCGGTCGCCGCCTGCCGTACGCCGGTCGTCTCCGCGATCGGCCACGAGCCGGACACCCCGCTGCTGGACTACGTCGCCGACCTGCGCGCCTCCACGCCCACCGACGCCGCCAAGAAGGTCGTGCCGGACGTCGGCGAGGAGGCCGAGCGGGTACGGCAGTTGCGCGACCGGGCGCGCAGGTGCGTACAGGCGCATGTCGAGCGCGAGGAGCGCGGGCTCGCGCACGCGCTCGCGCGCCCGTGCATGGAGGATCCGCACCGCATGGTCGACGAGCGGGCGGACCATGTGGCCGCGCTGGTGGACCGGAGCCGGCGCACCCTGCGGCATCTGCTGGACCGCGCCGACTCCGAGCTGGCGCACACCCGCGCGCGCGTGGTGGCCCTCTCCCCCGCCGCCACGCTCCGGCGCGGATACGCCGTGCTCCAGCGCGCCGACGGTCATGTGGTCCGCGATCCCGCCGAGGTGACGGCGGACGAGACGCTGCGCGCGCGGGTCTCCGAGGGAGAGTTCACCGTACGGGTCGGCGCGGACGACGACGTGAGCCCGGCGGAAGCAGTCGACACGGCGGGCACGGCGGAAGCGGACCGGCGGCCGGAAGCGGACGCCAACGCTGACACCGGCACCGGCACCGGCACCGGCACCGGCACCGGCACCGGCACCGGCACCGGCACCGACGAATGAACGACATACGAACCCGCACGAACAGGGACGAGCCGACAGGGATGAACGCATGACGGGCGAGGCGGCGGCACCGGCGGACGAGGCGCTGGGCTACGAGCAGGCACGGGACGAGCTGATCGACGTCGTCCGGCGGCTGGAGGCGGGCGGGACGAGCCTGGAGGAGTCCCTCGCCCTGTGGGAGCGCGGCGAGGAACTGGCCAAGGTCTGCCGCCGCTGGCTGGAGGGCGCCCGCGCCCGGCTGGACGCGGCCCTCGCGGAGGAGGCCGCCCAGGACGCGGACGCGGCGGACGGCGGCGAGGAGTAGCGCGCGCGGAGGAGCGCCCCGGCCCGCCCCCTCAGGACGTCTTCAGCGCCTCCGCCATCTTCGTGAGCTGTGCGAAGGACGCGGTGCCCGCGACCACCGTGGTGGCGCCCTTGGCGCCCTCGTTGACCAGGGCGTCGTAGCGGCCGCCGGTGTACCGGGTCCAGGTGCGGCCGGCGATCTCCTGGGTGACCTTGGTGGCCCGGGAGCCCTGGCTGGCGTCGTCGATGAAGTCCTTGCGCTTGGCCGTGGACTGCTCGACGGTGACGTACTGGCCGTCGGGGTCCTGAAAACCGAGGTGCCAGCGGTCGCCCTCGTCGGCGCGGTAGCGGACCGAGGTGGCCTTCCAGGTGTCGGGCAGGCCCTCGGGCGCGGCCACCGGGTAGGCGGCGGCGCGGCGTGCCGTGATCAGTTCCACGCGGTAGTCGACCCGCTTGATGTCGGGGGCGTGATCGTCGTGCGGGACGAAGAGGTAGGCGACCGCCGCGGTCGCCACGATCACGATCAGGGTGAGGATCGTGCCCCGGACTGTCTTCTGCTTGCCGTTCGAGCCTGCCACGCCCCCTATCGTCGCAGGTGCCCGGAGCGCTCATCCGTGGGGTCCCCTGCTCATAGTGCCTACCCGGGGATAGAGTCATGGCCATAACCCTCATCCGGCCGTCGTCGTATCAGAAAGGTGCGCTCCGATGACCGAACATCATCACTTGCCGTCCGAGCTCGACGTTCCCTCCGAAGCTCCCGACCGCAACCTCGCCCTCGAACTGGTCCGGGTGACCGAGGCCGCCGCGATGGCCGCGGGCCGCTGGGTCGGGCGCGGTGACAAGAACGGCGCCGACGGCGCGGCCGTCCGCGCCATGCGCACCCTCGTCTCCACCGTCTCGATGAACGGCGTCGTCGTCATCGGCGAGGGGGAGAAGGACGAGGCCCCGATGCTCTTCAACGGGGAGCGCGTGGGCGACGGGACCGGCCCGGAGGTCGACATCGCCGTCGACCCGATCGACGGCACCACGCTGACCGCCAAGGGCATGCACAACGCGATCGCGGTCCTGGCCGCCACCGAGCGCGGCGCCATGTTCGACCCGTCCGCCGTGTTCTACATGGACAAGCTGGTCACCGGCCCGGAGGCGGCCGACTTCGTCGACATCGACGCGCCGGTGTCGGTGAACATCAAGCGGGTCGCCAAGGCCAAGCGGGCGACGCCCGAGGACGTCACCGTGGTCGTCCTGGACCGGCCGCGGCACGAGGGCATCATCCGGGAGATCCGGGAGACCGGGGCCCGGATCAAGCTGATCTCCGACGGTGACGTCGCCGGTTCGATCCTGGCGCTGCGCGACGGCACCGGCATCGACCTGCTGCTCGGCGTCGGCGGCACGCCCGAGGGCATCATCTCGGCGTGCGCCGTGAAGTGCCTGGGCGGCACCATCCAGGGCAAGCTGTGGCCCAAGGACGACGACGAGCGGCAGCGGGCGCTGGACGCCGGGCACGACCTCGACCGGGTGCTGACCACCGAGGACCTGGTCACCGGCGAGAACGTCTTCTTCGTCGCCACCGGCATCACCGACGGCGAGCTGCTGCGCGGGGTGCGCTACCGCTCGGAGACGGCGACGACCGACTCGATCGTGATGCGCTCCAAGTCGGGCACGGTCCGCCGGATCGACTCCGAGCACCGGCTGAGCAAGCTGCGCGCGTACAGCGCGATCGACTTCGACCGCGCGAAGTAGCGGAGGCCGGCAGGCGGCCCGCGCACGGACGTGTGTACGGCCCCGCCCCGGCCATGGGGGCGCTCCCGGTGCGGAGGGAGCGCCCCGCAGTCGTACCGCGCGCGCCAGTCGTGCCGTACGCGCCAGTCGTGCCGCCCGCGCCGGAGACCGGGCAGCGGCCGGAGGCCGGGAGCGCGCCCGGTGGGTCAGCCGGCCGCCGCTATGCGGCCCGTGGCGCGGGCGGCGTTCTTCAGCTCCACGTCGCGCCGGCGGCGGCGGGCCAGGACGACCCGGCGCTCGGCGGCGGTCAGGCCGCCCCAGACGCCGTACGGCTCGGGCTGGAGCAGCGCGTGCTCGCGGCACTCGACCATCACCGGACAGCGGGCGCAGACCCGCTTGGCGGCCTCCTCGCGCGAGAGCCGGGCGGCGGTGGGCTCCTTCGAGGGCGCGAAGAACAGCCCGGCCTCGTCGCGCCTGCACACCGCCTCGGTGTGCCAGGGTGCGTCTTGGTCCCTGTCTCGCGTCGGCACCCGCTGGGCCGGAACGACGGCGATCTGCGGGGACGAAGGCGGCGGTTGCAGCACGGTCTACTCCTGACGACGGCTTCGCGAGCGAGAGACGATGCAGCAAGGCCTACCCGCTGTGCGCGGGCCTATGCACTCAGTTGTGAACCGGCCGTTTGCTCACAGGTGCTTGCGCACATGCCTGTCGAGTTTGCGCTGCACGCGGTCGAGGATGTCCGCGACGAGCTTGCCGCGCTTGGGCCGCGCCTCCACATTGCCGAGAACGGCCCAGCCGTCGACGTAGACGACGGGGGCGTCGGGGTCGGTGGCGTCCAGCGTGTCCACCTCGAAGTTGCCGAGGACGCCGCCGCCGGTGCCGCGCAACGAGACGTTCTCCGGGACCCGGATCTGGACATCGCCGAAGACCGAGACGGCCTTGATGACGACCTGCTGGTACTCGAAGACCGCCTCGCTGAGGTCGATCTCGACGCTGCCGAAGACCGAGTAGGCGTGCACTCTGCGCCCGGCGCGCCAGCGGCCCCGGCGGGTGGCGGAGCTGAACACCGCCACCACGTTCTCGTCGGCCTGCTGGGGTATGCCGTCCTCGGCCGGGCGCCGGGGGGCGTACGCCGGTGCGGGACGGCCCTGGTGGGCGGCGGGCAGGTCCTGGACGAAGACCTCCAGCTCACCCACCGTCTTCGCGTTCAGCACCCCCTCGACGCGCTCGGCGTGCTCGTCCGCGGTCAGTCGGCCCTCGGCGAGGGCGTCGCGCAGCATGTCGGCGATGCGGTCCCGGTCGGCGTCCGAGGCGCGCAGCTCCGTGACGGGGGGAGCGGTCTGCTTCTGAAGGTCCACGGGAGCAGCGTACCCAAACACGATAGATCGCGACACCTCTGGGGACGAGGAACTGAGCCTGACCTCACAAACCGGTCCCGCGCGGCAGGTCCTACGCTGTTCGGTGCCCGTCGGCGTCGACGGGCGGCCGTCCGCAGAGTGAGGAATGGGCTGAGATGCCTGAGTTCGCGTACACCGATCTGCTCCCCCAGGGTGAGGACACGACCCCGTACCGGCTGGTGACGTCCGAGGGCGTCTCCACCGCCGAGGGGCCCGACGGGCGTACGTTCCTCAAGGTCGAGCCGGATGCGCTGCGCAAGCTGGCCGAGGAGGCGGTCCACGACATCCAGCACTATCTGCGCCCCGCCCACCTCGCCCAGCTGCGGCGCATCGTCGACGACCCGGAGGCCAGCTCCAACGACAAGTTCGTCGCCCTGGACCTGCTGAAGAACGCCAACATCGCCGCCGCCGGTGTCCTGCCCATGTGCCAGGACACCGGAACCGCGATCGTGATGGGCAAGCGCGGCCAGAACGTGCTGACCGAGGGCGGCGACGAGGAGGCCCTCTCCCGCGGCATCTACGACGCCTACACCAGGCTCAACCTGCGCTACTCGCAGATGGCCCCGCTGACCATGTGGGAGGAGAGGAACACCGGCTCCAACCTCCCCGCGCAGATCGAGCTGTACGCCACCGACGGCGGCGCCTACAAGTTCCTGTTCATGGCCAAGGGCGGCGGCAGCGCCAACAAGTCCTTCCTCTACCAGGAGACGAAGGCCGTCCTGAACGAGTCCTCCATGATGAAGTTCCTGGAGGAGAAGATCCGTTCGCTGGGCACGGCCGCCTGCCCGCCGTACCACCTGGCGATCGTGGTCGGCGGCACCAGCGCCGAGTTCGCGCTGAAGACCGCGAAGTACGCCTCCGCGCACTACCTGGACACGATCCCGGCCGAGGGCTCGCCGCTCGGCCACGGCTTCCGGGACAAGGAGCTGGAGGAGAAGGTCTTCGAGCTGACGCAGAGGATCGGCATCGGCGCGCAGTTCGGCGGCAAGTACTTCTGCCACGACGTGCGCGTGGTGCGCCTGCCCCGGCACGGCGCGTCCTGCCCGGTCGCCATCGCCGTCTCCTGCTCGGCCGACCGCCAGGCCGTCGCCAAGATCACCGCCGAGGGCGTGTTCCTGGAGCAGCTGGAGACCGACCCGGCGCGCTTCCTGCCGGACACCACCGACGAGCACCTGGACGAGGCCGGGGACGTCGTGCGCATCGACCTGAACCGGCCGATGGACTCGATCCTCGCCGAGCTGACCAAGTACCCGGTCAAGACCCGGCTGTCGCTCACCGGCCCGCTGGTGGTGGCCCGCGACATCGCGCACGCGAAGATCAAGGAGCGGCTGGACGCGGGCGAGGGCATGCCGCAGTACCTCAAGGACCATCCGGTGTACTACGCCGGTCCGGCCAAGACCCCCGAGGGGTACGCCTCCGGTTCCTTCGGCCCGACCACGGCCGGCCGGATGGACTCCTACGTCGAGCAGTTCCAGGCGGCCGGCGGCTCCAAGGTGATGCTCGCCAAGGGCAACCGCAGCAAGCAGGTCACCGACGCGTGCGACGCGCACGGCGGCTTCTACCTGGGCTCCATCGGCGGCCCGGCGGCCCGGCTCGCCCAGGACTGCATCAAGAAGGTCGAGGTCCTGGAGTACGAGGAGCTGGGCATGGAGGCCGTCTGGAGGATCGAGGTCGAGGACTTCCCGGCGTTCGTCGTCGTGGACGACAAGGGCAACGACTTCTTCCAGGACCCGGCGCCCGCGCCGACGTTCACCAGCATTCCGGTCCGGGGTCCGGGCCTGGCCTGACCGTCCGGTGGGCCGGGCGGGGTGCGACACGCCCTCGTTCGGCCCAGTGACGGAACAACCGCACCGCCCGGCACGCTGTACCCGGTATGAGCGAATACCGTATCGAGCACGACTCCATGGGCGAGGTCAGGGTTCCGGCGGACGCCAAGTGGCGGGCGCAGACGCAGCGGGCCGTGGAGAACTTCCCCGTCTCCGGGCAGCGGATCGAGCGCGCGCACATCGAGGCGCTCGCGCGGATCAAGGGCGCCGCCGCCAAGGTCAACGCGGAACTGGGCGTGCTCGACGAGGACGTCGCGCAGGCGATCAGGTCGGCGGCCGACGAGGTCGCCGAGGGCAAGTGGGACGAGCACTTCCCGGTGGACGTGTTCCAGACGGGTTCCGGCACGTCGTCGAACATGAACACCAACGAGGTGCTGGCCACCCTGGCGACCGAGCGGCTCGGCCGCGACGTGCACCCCAACGACCACGTCAACGCCTCCCAGTCCTCCAACGACGTCTTCCCCTCCTCGATCCACATCGCGGCCACCGCCGCCGTCACCCGGGACCTGATCCCGGCCCTCGACCACCTCGCGGACGCGCTCACGCGCAAGGCCGAGGAGTTCGCGGACGTGGTGAAGTCGGGGCGTACGCACCTGATGGACGCCACGCCCGTCACCCTGGGCCAGGAGTTCGGCGGGTACGCCGCGCAGGTGCGCTACGGCGTGGAGCGGCTGCGGGCCTCGCTGCCCCGGCTGGCCGAGCTGCCGCTGGGCGGCACCGCCGTCGGCACCGGCATCAACACCCCGCCCGGCTTCTCGGCGGCCGTCATCGAGGAGGTGGCCCGCACCACCGGGCTGCCGCTCACCGAGGCCCGCGACCACTTCGAGGCGCAGGGCGCGCGCGACGGGATCGTGGAGACCAGCGGGCAGCTGCGGACCATCGCCGTGGGCCTGACGAAGATCGCCAACGATCTGCGCTGGATGTCCTCCGGGCCGCGCACCGGGCTCGCCGAGATCTCCCTGCCCGACCTCCAGCCCGGCTCCTCGATCATGCCCGGCAAGGTCAACCCGGTCATCCCCGAGGCCGTCCTGATGGTCGCCGCGCAGGTCGTCGGCAACGACGCGACCGTGGCCACCGCGGGCGCCGCCGGCAACTTCGAGCTGAACGTGATGCTGCCGGTCATCGCGAAGAACGTGCTGGAGTCCGTCCGGCTGCTGGCCAACGTCTCCCGGCTGCTGGCCGACCGCACCGTGGACGGTGTCACCGCCCACCGGGAGCGGGCCCGCGAGTACGCCGAGTCCTCCCCGTCGGTGGTCACCCCGCTCAACAAGTACATCGGCTACGAGGAGGCCGCGAAGGTCGCCAAGAAGGCGCTCGCCGAGCAGAAGACGATCCGTCAGGTCGCCCTGGAGAGCGGGTACGTGGAGCGCGGCGACCTCACCGCCGAGCAGCTCGACGAGGCGCTGGACGTGCTGCGCATGACGCGCCCGTGACGGCGCCGCCGCGCGCGTGTGAACCCTGCCGCCCACCGCGGCGCCCGATGCCCGTGCCACCTAATATCTGTCCATGGCAGACGACGACGCGGCGGTGAGCGAAGCGGGAGCGGGCGGCCGGGCGGCCCGCTGGGCGCCCGGGAGCCAGATCCTGTGGCGCTACCGGGAGAACGGCGGCACGGGCTTCCACATCGCGCGGCCCGTGACCGTCGTCCGGGACGACGCCGGGCTGCTCGCGGTGTGGCTGGCGCCGGGCACCGAGTGCGTCAAGCCCGTCCTCGCCGACGGCACGCCCGTCCATCTGGAGCCGCTGGAGTCCCGCTACACCAAGCCGCGCGCGGTGCAGCGGGACCGGTGGTTCGGCACCGGTGTGCTGAAGCTGGCCCGGCCCGGTGAGCCCTGGTCGGTGTGGCTGTTCTGGGAGCCGGGCTGGCAGTTCAAGAACTGGTACGTGAACCTGGAGGAGCCCCTGGCCCGCTGGGCGGGCGGCGTCGACTCCGAGGACCACTTTCTGGACATCTCCGTGCACCCGGACCGCAGTTGGCACTGGCGCGACGAGGACGAGTTCGCCCAGGCCCAGCGGGACGGCCTGATGGACGCCGAGCTGGCCGGAAGGGTACAGGAGGCCGGCCGGGCGGCGGTGGCGGTGATCCGTTCCTGGGGCCCGCCGTTCTGCGAGAACTGGCCGCGGTGGCGACCGGATCCGTCCTGGCCGGTACCGTCACTGCCGCAGGACTGGGATCGTACGCCCGCGCATGTGTCCTCATGAGACCCTTGATGCGCCCCCGGTCGGGAAACGTAGGATCGTCCTCCGCAAGGGCGCAGGGAGGCACATGACCGGCGCAACTTGCGCAGCCGGTGCGGAGTCTGACCGTATGTCACCGAGGGGCGGCAGGACGTGAGCGAGGGGTACGAGGGCACGACCCGAGCGGGCCGCACAGGACCCGCCGGTGGCACAGGAACAGCCTCTGACCACGCCGGAAATCCGTTCCTGGGGCACGTATTCCGGGTATCGGGTCTTCGGCGGGACGAACTGCGCGCCCGGCGCGCAGCCCCGGACGGATGGATTCGACACGCGTGACGGAGCAGCCGACCTCCTTCGAACGCCCTCAGCCGGGCGCCGACCCCACGGAGCCCCGCGGGGCGGTTCTGCGTACCCCCGAACCGCCGCAGGCGGCCTTACCGCTGCAGGCGCGGCCGGAGGACGCGGCACCCTGCCCGGCGGCGCGCGGCGCCGACGGTGAGCCCCCGGCCGCTCCCGTACGCCCCGGCGCGGCGCCCGCCGCGGGCGGGCCGCCCGGACCGGGGCCCGAGCACTCCCAGCCGGTGGCCGCCGAACCGGACCCGCACCGGCCGCGCCCCGTCCCGGAGGGCATCCCCGCCCAGCCGGACGCGGCGGCGCGCACCGCGGAGGACACCGAGGCGGTCTCCGTGACGGCCGACGGCGCCGCCCCCGCGCCGGGCGCCCCCGACCGGCGCGCCCAGGGCGACTCCGACCGCCGTACCGGCCAGGGGCTGCCGCCGGGACGGCCGCTGCCGATGCGGCGCGACGGGGACCGGCTGCGGTTCGTGGGCGCGGCGACGCGGCGCATCGCGCGCGGCATGGACCTGGACGAGATCGTCATGGGGCTGTGCCGGGCGACCGTGCCGACCTTCTCCGACGCGATCCTGGTCTATCTGCGCGAGCCGCTGCCGGTGGGCGACGAACGGCCGGTGGGCCCGCTGGTGCTGCGGCTGCGGCGCACCGACCGGATCCCGTCCGAGCGGGACGCCGAGGTGGGTTTCCTGCCGGTGCCCGCGCCCGAGCAGCCGGCCGAGCTGTCCGTGGTCACCAACGAGCTGTGCGAGGTGCGGCCGGGCAGCGCGCTCGGCGAGGTGCTGCGCGGGGTGCGGCCGGTGTTCACCGACACCCCGTCCGCGGGTGCCGCGCTGGCCGAACTCCTCGGCGAGGGCTCGGAGCTGGCCGTGCCGCGCGGACAGCGCACGATCCTCGCCCCGCTGCGCGGGCGGCGCCGGGTCATCGGCGCGGCGCTCTTCCTGCGCCGCCCGGACCGGCCCGCCTTCGAGGGCGACGACCTGCTGGTCGCCGCCCAGCTCGCCACGCACAGCGCGCTCGGCGTGGACAAGGCCGTGCTGTACGGGCGCGAGGCGTACATCGCCGACGAGCTCCAGCGGACCATGCTCCCGGAGACGCTGCCCCGCCCCACCGGCGTACGGCTGGCGTCGCGCTACCTCCCGGCGGCGGAGACCGCGCGGGTCGGCGGCGACTGGTACGACGCGATCCCGCTGCCCGGCAGCCGGGTCGCCCTGGTCGTCGGGGACGTGATGGGGCACTCCATGACGTCGGCGGCCATCATGGGCCAGCTGCGCACGACCGCGCAGACCCTGGCGGGCCTCGACCTGCCCCCGCAGGAGGTGCTGCACCACCTGGACGAGCAGGCGCAGCGGCTGGGCACCGACCGCATGGCGACCTGTCTGTACGCGGTCTACGACCCGGTCTCGCACCGCATCACCATCGCCAACGCCGGGCATCCACCACCGGTCCTGCTGCATCTGGGCGGCCGGGCCGAGGTGCTGCGGGTGCCGCCGGGCGCGCCGATCGGCGTCGGCGGGGTGGACTTCGAGGCGGTGGAGCTGGACGCGCCGGCCGGCGGCACACTGCTGCTGTACACCGACGGTCTGGTGGAGTCCCGGCTGCGGGACGTGTGGACCGGCATAGAGCAGCTGCGCGAGAAGCTGGCCGCGACCGCGCAGCTCACCGGCCCGGACCATCCGCCGCCGCTGGAAGCCCTGTGCGACGAGGTGCTGGACATGCTCGGTCCGGGCGACCGGGACGACGACATCGCGCTGCTCGCCGCCCGCTTCGACGGGATCGCGCCGAGCGACGTGGCGTACTGGTTCCTGGAGCCGGAGGACTCCGCGCCGTCCCGGGCCCGCCGCCTGGCCCGCCGGGCGCTGTCCCGCTGGGGTCTGGAGGAGCTGACCGACTCGGTGGAGCTGCTGGTCAGCGAGGTCGTCACCAACGCCGTGCGGTACGCCTCGCGGCCGGTGACGCTGCGGCTGCTCCGCACCGACGTGCTGCGCTGCGAGGTCGGCGACGACGTGCCGCAACTGCCGCGGCTGCGGCAGGCGCGCGCCACCGACGAGGGCGGCCGGGGCCTGTACCTGGTGAACCGGCTGGCCCGGCGCTGGGGCGCGACCCGGCTGAGCACCGGCAAGGTGGTCTGGTTCGAGCTGCACCGCGGCCAGTCGTAGGGACACGGACGGAGAGCCGGGAGCGGGACATCCCCCGGGGATGTCCCGCTCCCGGCTCTCCGCCGTCGTGCCGCCGGTCAGTCGGCGGGCTGCCGGTCGTGCAGCTGGTGCTGGTCGTGCAGCTGGTCGTCCGGGTCCGGCGGGTTCCCGGCGGTGCTGCTGTCGGACGGGTCGGGCGCGGTCGGCGACTTCGACGGCGACTGCGACGGGCTGTGGCTCGGCGACTGCGACGGCGAGTGGCTGGGCGACTGCGACGACTGCGTCGGGGCGTGGCTCGGCGACTGCGAGGGCGACTGCGACGGCGAGTGGCTGGGCGACTGGGACGACGTCGGCGGCCGGCTGGGCGACTGCTTGGCCGCGCCCTGCGTGGTGTCCAGGTCGAACTTGCTGGTGTCGCCCATGACGCCGAAGGTGTACTCGGCCCAGATCTGCGCCGGGTAGCCACCGCCGTTGATCCGGCCGCTGCCCGGGATCAGGCCGGTGGCACCGGCCAGGCTCACATGCCGGTACGGCGCCACCGGCTCCTCGCCGAAGAGGCCGACCGAGGTGACCAGGCCGGGCGTGTAGCCGGTGAACCAGGCGGACTTGTTCTCGTCGGAGGTACCCGTCTTGCCGGCGACCTGCTGGTCCTCGCGCAGCGGGTTGTCGGCCACCGAGGTCTTCGCCGTACCGTCGTCGACCACGCCGGTCAGCACCGAGGTGACCGTGTCGGCCGCCTCCCGGGTGATGGCCTGGCCGCCGACCGCGTCGGGCATCTCCACCTTGCGGGTGCCGTTCTCGGCCGAGGCGACGATGGTCGGGGTGACCTTCTTGCCGTGGTTGTCGAGGGTGGCGTAGATCGCCGCCATCTCCAGCGGGCTGGCGCCCATGGAGCCGAGCGTCTGGGCGGGCACGGCCTGCATGCCCTTGGTGTCCATGCCGAGCTTGTCCGCGACGGACATCACGTTCTTCATGCCGACGTCGATGCCCATCTGCGCGAAGACGGAGTTGACCGACTTGTTCATCGCGGACTGGACGGTGATCTGGCCGTAGCTGACGTGGTCCTCGTTGGGCGGCCCGAAGCCGACCTTGGTGCCGTGGTCCACGGCCTGCCGGCCGCTGGTGCCGTCGTAGACGGTGTTGGCGTCGATCGGCAGGCCGTCCTGCGTCTTGGCCTCCTCGTCCAGGGCGGCGGCGAGGATCACCGGCTTGAAGGTGGAGGCCGGCTGGAAGTCGCGCCGGGTGGCGTTGCTGGAGTAGTGCTTGAAGTAGTCCTGGCCGCCGTACAGGGCGACGATCTTGCCCGTCTTGGGGTCGACGGAGACCGCGCCCGCCTGGACGTTCTTGTCGGCCTTGCGCTTCTTCGGGTCCAGCTTGCCGGTGAGCTGCTTCTTGACGGCGCTCTCCAGCGCGGCCTGCTTCTTCTTGTCGATGTTGACCGTGATGGTCCAGCCGCGGTCGACGACGGCCGCCTCGGCCTGGGCCTGGGTGATGCCCTGTTCCTTCATCAGCTGCTGTTCGAGCTGCTTGTTGGCCAGGTCGATCAGATAGCCCTTCTGGCCGCCGAGGCCCGGCGCGCCCCTGGGCTCCTTCGGCACCGGGAACTTCATGGCCTTGCGCTTGGCGGCGTCGAGCCAGTGCTGGCCGACCATGTTGTCCAGGACGTAGTTCCAGCGGGCCTGCACCAGCCGCTTGCCGTTGGGGCCGGCCACCGCCCAGTCGTACTGGCTCGGCGCCTGGAGCAGCGCGGCGAGGTAGGCGCCCTGTTCGACGGTCAGATGCTGCGCGTCCACGCGGTAGTACGCCTGCGCGGCGGCCTGGACGCCATAGGCGCCGCGGCCGTAGTAGCTGGTGTTGATGTATCCGGCGAGGATCTCGTCCTTGGACTCGCGCCGGTCCACCTTCAGCGAGATGACCAGTTCCTTCAGCTTGCGCGTGACGGTCTGGTCCTGGGTGAGGTAGTAGTTCTTGACGTACTGCTGGGTGATCGTCGAACCGCCCTGGGTGCCCTTGCCGGTCAGCGTGTTGAGCAGACCGCGGGCGGTGCCCTTCAGGTCGACGCCGGAGTCGTGGTAGAAGGACTTGTTCTCGGCGGCGACGAACGTGTGCTGGACGTCCTTGGGCACCTTGTCCAGCGACACGCTCTCGCGGTTGACCTCGCCGTCCCGGGCGAGGACGGTGCCGTCGCTGTACTTGTAGACGTTGCTCTGCCGCTCGGCGGCGGCGTTGCCCTGCGGGATGTCCACGAGCATGTAGAGCACGACGAAGGCGCCGATGCCGAGCAGGCAGACGCCGAGGACCGTGCCGAGGATCTTCTTCCAGGTGAACAGCCGGCGTATGAGGCTCTTCTTCGCCTTGGCGGGCCGGGCCGCCGCGCGCCGGGCCGCGGCCCGGCCGCCCGGGGCACCGCCCGCGGGTCCGGTCCCGGCACCGGACTGCGCACTGCCGCCTCCGACACCGGCCGCCGGCGTCCCGGACGAGCGCCTGGGCGCCGCGCGGCGGCCACCGCGCTGTCGCGCTCGTCTCTCTTCCGCTCGTCCCATGCGTCCGTCCGCTCCGCTTCCGTCTCGGCTGTCACTTGCGTACGACGTTCAGATCAGCTCAGAAAACTAACACCGCTCTCTGTGACAAAGGGCCCCCGATCCGTGCTTTTACGGACGTGACAATCAGCACCCGCCGCCAAGTGAACCGACGTCCGGGGCCGGTTGAGGGTTGCCGTGAGCCGATAAAGTGATATCACTTAGATAAGCAGATGCTTTCGCGTTCCACTCTGCCCGCTCTGACCGCTACGACTGCTCCGACTGCTCCGACTGCTCTGTTCCTATCCACTCCTGACGTCCACGAGAAACGGGGGATCCACCATGCCCGCACCCACCCCACCCGCGGTGACCACGGCAGACGCACCCGAGATGCCCGCGCCCCGGGTCCGGGAGTTCACCGCGCACAGCATCAAGGGCGGCCTCGCCCTGCTGCTCGGGCTGCTCGGGCTGCTGATCGCCGGTGCGCTGATCCCGGCCGGCGCCGCCGTGACCGCCACCGGCGCCAAGGCCGCGCTGATCACCGTCGGCGTGCTCGTCGGCGTCGCGGCGCTGTTCTCCATGTGCGGACTGAACACCGTGGCGCCGGGCGAGGCCCGCGTCGTCCAGCTCTTCGGGCGCTACCGGGGCACCATCCGCGAGGACGGCCTGCGCTGGGTGAACCCGCTCACCTCCCGGGAGAAGATCTCCACCCGGGTGCGCAACCACGAGACCGCCGTGCTGAAGGTCAACGACGCCTACGGCAACCCGATCGAGCTGGCCGCGGTCGTGGTGTGGAACGTCCAGGACACCGCGCAGGCGTCCTTCGAGGTGGACAACTACCTGGAGTTCGTCTCCACCCAGACCGAGGCGGCGGTGCGCCACATCGCCATCGAGTACCCCTACGACGCCCACGACGAGGACGAGCTGTCGCTGCGCGGCAACGCCGAGGAGATCACCGAGAAGCTCGCCGTCGAACTGCACGCGCGCGTGGAGGCCGCCGGTGTGCGGATCATCGAGTCCCGCTTCACCCATCTCGCGTACGCTCCCGAGATCGCCTCCGCGATGCTCCAGCGCCAGCAGGCCGGCGCGGTCGTCGCGGCCCGGCGGGAGATCGTGGACGGCGCGGTCGGCATGGTCGAGGCGGCGCTCAGCCGGATCGCCGAGCAGGACATCGTGGAACTCGACGAGGAGCGGAAGGCGGCGATGGTGTCGAACCTGATGGTCGTGCTGTGCGGGGACCGGGCGCCCCAGCCCGTCCTCAACACCGGGACGCTCTACCAGTGACCTCCGCGACGGATCCGTCCGAGGGAGCCGCCCCCCGGCGGCGGCCGCAGCAGCGCAAGCAGGTGCTGCTGCGGCTGGACCCGTCGGTCTACGACGCGCTCGCACGCTGGGCCTCCGACGAGCTGCGGTCGGCCAACGCCCAGATCGAGTTCCTGCTGCGCCGCGCCCTCGCCGAGGCGGCCCGCCTGCCGGGCGAGACCGGCCCCCTGCCGCGCCGCGGCCGGCCCCCGCGGAGCACCCCGCCGCGCCCGCAGTAGCCCTCCGGTTCCGCTCGGGGCCGCCCTCCCTCCCGGCGCCGCCCGCCGCCCGTAGCGGAAACGTGACAATAGGCCCTGACCTGGGCTTTCACCCCCTCATCCGCCCTCCCGAGATCCTCTGCACACTGGGCGTATACATGGTGTGTATACGCGGTGTGTAGAGTGCTCCGCATGTCCATCGGTCACACCCTCCTGGGTCTCCTGGAGTCCGGGCCACGCCACGGCTACGACCTGAAGCGGGCCTTCGACGAGACGTTCGGTCACGACCGGCCGCTGCACTACGGCCAGGTCTACTCGACGATGTCGCGGCTGCTGAAGAACGGCCTCGTCGAAGTCGACGGGATCGAGGCCGGCGGCGGCCCCGAACGCAAGCGCTACGCCATCACCGAGGCCGGCATCACCGATGTCGAGCAGTGGCTGGCCACCCCCGAGAAGCCCGAGCCGTACCTCCAGTCGACCCTCTACACCAAGGTCGTCCTGGCGCTGCTCACCGAGCGCGACGCGGCCGACGTCCTCGACACCCAGCGCAGCGAGCACCTGCGCAGCATGCGGATCCTCACCGACCGCAAGCGCAAGGGCGACCTGGCCGACCAGCTGATCTGCGACCATGCCCTGTTCCATCTGGAGGCCGACCTGCGGTGGCTCGAACTCACCGCCGCGCGCCTCGAAAAACTCCGTGAGGCGGTGACCCGGTGACTCCTCCCCCCGGCTCCCTGTTGTCTGCCGAGAACCTGTACAAGGCCTACGGCGCCACCCCCGCGCTGGACGGCGCCGACTTCTCCATCCACCCCGGCGAGGTCGTCGCGGTGATGGGCCCCTCCGGCTCCGGCAAGTCCACGCTGCTGCACTGCCTGGCCGGGATCGTCACCCCGGACTCGGGCTCGATCCTCTACGACGGCCGTGAGCTGTCCACCATGACCGACACCCAGCGCAGCGCGCTCAGGCGGTCGGAGTTCGGCTTCGTCTTCCAGTTCGGCCAGCTCGTGCCCGAGCTGACCTGCGTGGAGAACGTCGCCCTTCCGCTGCGGCTGAACGGCACCCCGCGCAAGGAGGCCGAGCGCGCCGCGCTGAAGTGGATGAGCCGCCTGGAGGTCGACGACCTCGCCAAGAAGCGGCCCGGCGAGGTCTCCGGCGGTCAGGGGCAGCGCGTCGCCGTCGCCCGCTCGCTGGTCACCGGCCCGCGGGTGCTGTTCGCCGACGAGCCGACCGGCGCCCTCGACTCGCTCAACGGCGAGCGCGTGATGGAACTGCTCACCGAGGCCGCCCGGTCCACCAACGCCGCCGTCGTGCTGGTCACGCACGAGGCACGGGTGGCCGCGTACTCCGACCGCGAGATCGTCGTCCGCGACGGCAAGTCCCGTGACATGGAGCGCATCGTATGAACGCCCGCCAGTGGGCCCGCGATCTCAGCATGGGCGCCAAGTTCGCCTTCACCGGCGGGCGCGAGGGCTGGACCCGGGTGCTCCTGACGGCCGTCGGCGTCGGACTCGGTGTGGCGCTGCTGCTGCTGACCACCGCGATCCCCGACGCGCTGTCGGTGCGCCACCAGCGCGACGAGGCCCGCTCCGACTACACGTACAGCCAGAAGGTGCCGGCCAAGGCCGACAACACCTTCGTCATCTCCGACATCGACACCACGTACAAGGACAAGGAGATCCGCGGCCGCCTGGTGGAGCCGGAAGGCCCGCGGGCCGCGCTTCCCCCGGGGGTCGGCGCGTACCCGGCGGTGGGCGACATGGTCGTCTCCCCCGCGCTGAAGAAGCTGCTGGAGTCCGGTGACGGCGAACTGCTGCGCAAGCGGCTGCCGTACCGGATCGCCGGGACGATCGCCGAGGACGGGCTGATCGGCTCGCAGGAACTCGCCTACTACGCGGGGGCCCAGGGCCTCGCGCCGTACATGGACGGCTGGAAGACGGCCCGGATCACCGAGTACGGCTCCCCGAACCGGTTGCCCGAGAAGCAGGACCCGGTGCTGATCCTGCTGGTGCTGGTCGTCTTCGTGGTGCTGCTGATGCCGGTGGCCGTGTTCATCACGGCGGCCGTGCGCTTCGGCGGCGAGCGGCGCGACCGCAGGCTGGCCGCGCTGCGGCTGGTCGGTTCCGACAGCCGGATGACCCGCCGGATCGCGGCGGGCGAGGCGCTGGCGGGCTCGCTGCTCGGACTGGTCTTCGGTACGGTCTTCTTCCTGATCGGCCGTGAGGCGGCGGGTTCGGTGGAGGTCGTCGGGATCAGCGTGTTCCCCAGCTACCTCAACCCGACGCCCGCGCTGGCCGCGCTGGTCGCCGTCGCCGTCCCGGCAGCGGCGGTGCTGGTCACCCTGCTCGCACTGCGCGGTGTGGTCATCGAACCGCTCGGCGTGGTCCGCACGGCCAAGCCCTCGCGGCGCCGCCTGTGGTGGCGGCTGGTGCTGCCGGTGGCCGGTCTGGCGATGCTCGCCCCGATGATCGGCAAGGGCCGCGGCGACGGCGACTTCAACCAGTACCTGGTCTCCGGCGGTGTCGTCCTGCTGCTGGTCGGCGTGACCGCGCTGCTGCCGTGGATCGTGGAGGCGGTCGTCGCCCGGCTGGGCAGCGGCTCGGTCTCCTGGCAGCTCGCCGTGCGGCGGCTCCAGCTCAGCAGCGGCACCGCGGCCCGCACCGTGAACGGCATCTCGGTCGCGGTGGCCGGCGCCATCGCCCTCCAGATGCTCTTCGCGGGCGTCGAGGGCGACTACACCAAGGCGTCGAAGAACGACCTGGACCGGGCCCAGATCCAGGTGCAGCTCTCGCACGGGGTCGCCACCGACCCGGCCGTCGCCGACTTCAAGGCGACCCGGGGCGTGACCCGGGCGGTCGCCCTGTCGGGCGCCAACGTCAGCGCCACGTCCCACACGGCGGCCGACGGACCCCAGCAGAGCTCCGAGGTCACCATCGGCGACTGCGCCTCCCTGCGCGAGGTGGCGAAGCTGCCCACCTGCCGCGACGGCGACGTCTTCGTCGTCCAGGGCGTCGACTACGACACCGACACCCCGGCGCTCGCCAAGCCCGGCAGGAAGCTCTTCATGGACAGCTCCCAGGGCGTGGAACCCGGCAGCGAGGTGCGCTGGACCGTGCCGAAGGGCCTGAAGGCGGTGCACGCCATCAAGGACCCCACGGGGATGGAGCACGGCGGCTTCCTGCTGACCCGCGGCGCGGTGCCGGCGGCGGTCGCGAAGAAGGCCGGCGCGCAGGTCTACGTCTCGCTCGACGAGTCGGTGCGCGACGCCCGCGACCAGGTGCGCAACACCGCCGCGCGCGTGGACCGGCTGGCCGACGTGATGACCTGGTCGCGCAGCGAGGAGTCCAAGAAGTTCGCCTCGATCCGCACCGGGCTGCTGGTCGGCGCGGTCTGTGTGCTGGCGCTGATCGGCGCGAGCCTGCTGGTGTCCCAGCTGGAGCAGTTGCGCGAGCGCCGGAAGCTGCTGTCGGCGCTGGTCGCCTTCGGCACCCGGCGGCGCACGCTGAGCCTGTCCGTGCTGTGGCAGACGATCGTCCCGATCACGCTGGGACTGCTGCTGTCCCTGGCGGTGGGCCTCACGCTGGGCGTGGTCCTGCTGAAGATGACGGCCACGACCGTCGGCATCGACTGGACGAGCGTG
Source organism: Streptomyces sp. SAT1 (assembly GCF_001654495.1). GTDB lineage: Bacteria > Actinomycetota > Actinomycetes > Streptomycetales > Streptomycetaceae > Streptomyces > Streptomyces andamanensis. The sequence goes on along the minus strand of NZ_CP015849.1, from coordinate 4,654,788 downwards.
CTGACCATGACCGGCATGGGCGCGGCGATCGCACTCGCGGTCGCGGTCCTCAGCCTGCCGCCGCTGCTGCGCATGATGCGCCCGGAGGGCCTGCGTACGGAGTGACCTCCGTCCGGCTCACCGGCTCACCGGCCCTGGGCCCCTCCCCGCACCGGGGAGGGGCCCAGGGCCGTTCTACCCGGTCAGGCCCCGGTGTCCAGGACCCGGACCGGCAGGGCGCGCAGGTCGGTGCGCAGGGCGGTGGCGAGCTGGGTGTACTCGGCGGCGCGGGCGGCGCCGGTGCGCATGGCCAGGGCGATCCGGCGGGCCGGGGCGGGATCGGCGAAGTAGCCGGTGAGGAGCTGGTTGCTGCGGGAGATCTCCACCTTGAGCGCGGTGCGCGGCAGCAGGGTGCAGCCCAGGCCCCCGGCGACGAGCTGGACCAGGGTGGACAGACCGGCGGCGGTGGTGGTCACCGGGGCGTCCTCGCGCCCGGCCTCGCGGCAGATGTCCAGCGCCTGGTCGCGCAGGCAGTGGCCCTCGTCCAGGAGCAGCAGGTTCAGTTCCCTGAGGGACTCGCGGGGTATGCCCTCGCGGCCGCCGAGCCGGTGGTCGAGCGGGGTGACCAGCACGAAGTCCTCGTCGAACAGCGGGAGTTCGGTGACGCCGGGAACGCCGAGCGGCACGGCGAGCAGCAGCAGGTCGAGGCGTCCGCCGGACAGCCCGTCCAGCAGGCTCGCGGTCTGCTCCTCGTGGACCTGGAGGTCGAGGTCGGGATAGCGGTCGTGGACCAGGCGCAGGACCGTGGGCAGCAGATAGGGCGCGACGGTGGGGATGACGCCGAGCCGCAGGACGCCGGTGAAGGGCGCCCGGACCGCCTCGGCGTCCTCGATCAGCGCGCCGACCTCGTCCAGGACCGCCTTGGCCCGCACGGCGAGGCGTTCACCGGCGGGCGAGAGCAGCACCTTCCGGGTCGTACGCTCCACCAGCGTGACGCCGAGGGTCTCCTCCAGGGCGGAGACGGCACCGGAGAGCGCCGGCTGGCTCATGCCGATCGCGGCGGCGGCGTCCCGGAAGTGCAGATGCTCGGCGACGGCCGCGAAGGCGCGGAGCTGGGAGAGGCTGGGCAGGGGCCTGCGCCGTGCGGCATTACCGACAGTCACTGATAACTACCTCCGATCAACACGACCGAGTGTAGCTATTTCCGTAATCAATCGAGTCTGTGCCAACATCATCAAGGTCCAACCCATGGGAAACACGAGCAATACCCGTGTTTCTTCGCTGCAAGGAGAGCGTGTGCTCACTGTCGGTGACAAGTTCCCCGAGTTCGAACTGACCGCCTGCGTCTCGCTGGAGAAGGGCGCCGAGTTCGAGAAGATCGACCACAAGACCTACGAGGGCAAGTGGAAGGTGATCTTCGCCTGGCCCAAGGACTTCACCTTCGTGTGCCCGACCGAGATCGCCGCCTTCGGCAAGCTGAACGACGAGTTCGCCGACCGCGACGCCCAGATCCTCGGCTTCTCCGGTGACTCGGAGTTCGTCCACCACGCCTGGCGCAAGGACCACGACGACCTGCGCGACCTGCCCTTCCCGATGATGGCCGACTCCAAGCACGAGCTGATGCGCGAGCTGGGCATCGAGGACGAGGACGGCTTCGCCAAGCGCGCGGTCTTCGTCGTGGACCAGAACAACGAGATCCAGTTCTCCATGGTGACGGCGGGCTCGGTCGGCCGTAACCCCAAGGAGGTCCTGCGGGTCCTGGACGCGCTCCAGACGGACGAGCTGTGCCCGTGCAACTGGAGCAAGGGCGACGAGACCCTCGACCCGGTCGCGCTGCTGGCTGGTGAGTGAGGCATGTCCCTCGACTCCCTGAAGGCCGCGGTCCCGGACTACGCCAAGGACCTGAAGCTCAACCTCGGCTCGGTCATCGGCAACAGCGACCTGCCCGCGCAGCAGCTGTGGGGCACGGTGCTGGCCACGGCCATCGCCTCGCGTTCGCCGATCGTGCTGCGCGAGCTGGAGCCGGAGGCGAAGGCCAACCTCACGCCGGAGGCGTACACGGCGGCCAAGTCCGCCGCCGCGATCATGGCGATGAACAACGTCTTCTACCGCACCCGGCACCTGCTGTCGGACCACGAGTACGGCACCCTGCGCGCCGGGCTGCGGATGAACGTCATCGGCAACCCCGGTGTCGACAAGACCGACTTCGAGCTGTGGTCCTTCGCCGTCTCGGCGATCAACGGCTGCGGCATGTGCCTGGACTCGCACGAGCAGGTGCTGCGCAAGGCGGGCGTCGACCGTGAGGTCGTCCAGGAAGCCTTCAAGATCGCCTCGGTCGTGCAGGCCGTCGGTGTGACGCTGGAGGCGGAGGCCGTCCTTTCCGAGTGAGGTCGCGCATACGTCCGAAGGGCCCCATCCGCCGTGCGGGTGGGGCCCTTCGCCGTGCGGCGGGCGGCCGGCGCTACGGGAGCGGCGGTCCCAGGCGCAGGGTCAGACCGCCGTCGTCGGCGCCGTGTTCCCGGACCGTCCAGGTGCGGGCGGGCAGCCGGGTGCCCGCGCGGGTGGTGTACGCCTCGACGGCGAGGGCCGCCTCGCCCGCCTCGGAGACCAGTACCTCGGCCGCCGTCTCCTCCCCGTCGGCGAAGCGCAGCCGCAGTCCGCAGGGCCGCGGTGCGGTGAGGCCGTCGACGCGCACCCGGGCGCCGGGGAAGAGATGGGTGTGGCCGACATGCGCCTCGGTCATGGGGCCCTGCCCTCCTGTCGGTTCCTGCCCTCCGGCCGCGCGGGGCGCGCGCTCCGGCGCGTCCGGCCCCGGACCGTACGGTCGCGACAGCCGTAGGGACGCGGGCCGCGCGGCCTCGGGTCGTACGGCTGCGTCCGTGGTGTCCGCCGTCCGCGGCGGGGCCGCACCGGAGCCATCGTCACCCGGGGCCCGCCGGCGCGCACGCCGACGCCCCCCCCGCCGTGCGCTACGTCTCCTCGATGGCGGGCGGCGGGGTCTGCGCCGGGCCGTCCGGCAGAGTGCCCGTGGAGGGCGGGGTGACCCCGGGCGGCACGGCCGGTGCGGACGGCTCCGCCGGGGCCGCCGTGACGGGAAGGGCCGCCGGTGCGCCGACTACGGCGGTCGCGGCCGGCGCGCCCGTCGGCCGCTGCTGCGTCTGCCGCAGCGCCGCCTTCCGGGCGTACTGGCGCAGATAGCCGACCACCGTGTTGGTCACCGCCACCAGCGGCACGGCCACCACCGCGCCGCCGATCCCGGCGACCAGACCGCCCGCCGCGACGGAGAGCACCACGGCCAGCGGATGCACCCGCACCGCGCGGCCCAGGATGAACGGCTGGAGGATGTGTCCCTCGATCTGCTGCACGGCGAGCACGACGACGAGCGTCATCACCGCGGTGAACACCCCCTGGGTGACCAGCGCGACCACCACCGCGAGCGCACCGGACACCACCGCGCCGACCAGCGGGATGAAGGCGAACAGGAAGATGAACACGGCCAGCGGCACCGCCATCGGCACGTTCAGGAAGTAGATCCCGAGCCCGATGAAGATCGCGTCGATCATGGCCACGATCACCGTGCCGCGCACATACGCCGTCAGCGTGCGCCAGGCGCGCGGACCGGCCCCGGCCACGCCCGGACGGGCCGCCGCCGGCACCAGCTTCAGCGTCCACTCCCAGATGCGCCGTCCGTCGTAGAGCAGGAACAGCGTCGAGAACATGGTCAGCAGGATCCCGGTCAGGGCCTCCACGATGACCGTGACGCCCTCAAGTCCGGCCGACGTTATCTGGTCGGTGTTGGCGCCGATGGCGTCCCTCAGGCTCTTGGCGATCTGGTTGATCTGCTTGTCGGTGACGTGGAAGGGGCTGTTCAGCAGCCACTTGCGCAGATCGTCGATGCCGGCCTGGATCTGGTTGGAGAGGTTGTCGATGTTCTCCATGACCTGCCAGGTCACGAACCAGCCGATCAGGCCCATGATGACGAAGCCGAGGATCGCGGTGAGCGCGGTGGCCGGTCCGCGCGGCAGCCCGTAGCGGCGCAGCCGGGCCACGGTGGGCTGGAGCAGCGCCGTGATCAGCAGCGCGGCGACGAAGGCCAGCACCACGAGCTGGACGGCGCTGATCACCTTCATCAGCACCCAGACGGTGCCGGCGAGGACGAGGACGCGCCAGCCGGCCTCGGCGGCCACCCGCACGCCCCAGGGCACGGCCTGAGCGGGGTCGGGGCGGACCGGGACGACCGTCACGTGTTCGGGTTCGGCGGCCGGTACCGGTTCGGCGGGGCGCTCGGGACCGGGCCCGGTGTGTTCCTGCTCCACCTCGGCCCGCCGCTCGTCCAACCGCTCACCCATCTCGGTCAGTCCGGCGCCGAGCCGGCCGAGCCATTGTGGAACTCGCGACATGATCCGTCCTCTTCCCCCGTCTCTGACCACCACGCCCCCTGGAGTCGTTGCGACAGACGCTACATGGCAAAAGCCCCTCCCCCTAGGACGGGGAGGGGCTGCGCCAGGTTGAGCTCGACGGGCAGCTCAGTAGCTGTGGTTCGCCATCCAGTACGACCAGGCACCGCACGGGCTGCCGTAGCGGACGTTCATGTAGTTGAGGCCCCACTTGATCTGAGTGGCCGGGTTGGTCTGCCAGTCGGCGCCCGCGGAGGCCATCTTGCCCGCGGGCAGCGCCTGGACGAGGCCGTACGCGCCCGAGGAGGGATTGACCGCCCGGTAGTTCCAGGTGGACTCGTGGTCCACGATGTTGCTGAAGCACTGGAACTGGCCGCTCGGCACGATCTGCCGGGCGATCGCCTGCACCTGGGCCACGGTGTAGGAGCCCTGGGCGGGGAAGTCGGAGGCGTCCCGGGTGCTGCGGGTGGTCGCCTTCTCGCGCTCCTCCCGCTCCTTGGCCTCCTGGGCCGCCTTCTCGGCGTCCTTCTTCTTGGCGATCGCGGTCTCGGCGGCTGCCTTGCGGGCCGCCTCCTCGGCGTCCTTCTTGGCGTCGGCGTCCGCGGCGATGGCCTGGACGTCCGCCTGCTGCGTCAGGGACGCGGTCTGCACGGGGGCCTGCTGGCCCACCGGGATGTCCGCGAGGAGTGTGGCGTCGGCTGCCGTCGCCTCGACGTCGTTGTTCTGGGCGGTGCTGCCCGAGGCAACACCGACGACGCTTCCGACAGCGGTGACCGCGGTGGCGGAGGCCACTGCGAATCCCCGGACCGAGATCCGGCTCACACGGTTTCCTTCCAGCATCGCCCGCCTCGGTGACCCTGGCGGACGCGATCGTGCCCCTGGCACTGGCCTCCCAACTGCGGGGTCACGGAGGCACGGGCCCGGTGCGCAACTCCCCCTACGGGAAGCGCCGCGTGCTGCTTCGGGCGGCATACGACGACGTTATGGAGTTGACGGTGGTGCTCAGGGGGCGCGGTGCCGCTGGGGGCACAGCTGTGTCGTATGCGGGGGCCTGACAGGAAGGAGACTCTGCCGCAACCCGACGCCGCGAGGCAATTCTGCGTTGCGTGGGAAAGCTCACACCCCGTTCGGCCCACGGGATTTCGGGAATGACCCACGCACGGCAGCGCCGCCCGGCTAGGCTCTCGGCCTTTGCCGGACGGCGCCGACTCCCGTACAAGCCCCCCGTAACAGGACAGGGGTGCGAAGCGGGGTCAGATGTGCCCGTCCTCCAGCATCTCGGTCACCAGGGCCGCGATCTGCGACCGCTCGGAACGGGTCAGGGTGACATGCGCGAAGAGCGGATGCCCCTTCAGTTTCTCCACCACGGCGACGACTCCGTCGTAGCGGCCGACCCGCAGGTTGTCCCGCTGCGCCACGTCATGGGTGAGCACCACCCGGGAGTCCGCGCCGATCCGGGACAGCACCGTCAGCAGGACGTTGCGCTCCAGGGACTGCGCCTCGTCCACGATGACGAACGCGTCGTGCAGGGACCGGCCGCGGATGTGGGTGAGCGGCAGCACCTCCAGCATGCCGCGCGCGGTGACCTCCTCGATGACCTCGCGCGAGGTGACCGCCGACAGCGTGTCGAAGACGGCCTGCGCCCACGGGCTCATCTTCTCCGCCTCGGTGCCGGGCAGATAGCCCAGCTCCTGCCCGCCGACCGCGTACAGCGGGCGGAAGACCATCACCTTCTGGTGCTGACGGCGCTCCAGCACCGCCTCCAGACCGGCGCACAGGGCGAGCGCCGACTTGCCGGTGCCGGCCCGGCCGCCCATCGACACGATCCCGATGTCCGGGTCGAGCAGCAGATCGAGCGCGATCCGCTGCTCGGCACTGCGGCCCTTGATGCCGAAGACCTCGCGGTCCCCGCGCACCAGCCGGACGTCGCCGTCGGGGGTGACCCGCCCGAGGGCCTTGCCGCGCTCCGAATGGATCGTCAGCCCGGTGTGCACGGGCAGCGCGGCGGCCTCGGGGACATGGACGCGGCCCTCCTCGAAGAGGGCGTCCACCTGCTCGGCGGGGAGCGTGAGTTCGGACATCCCGGTCCAGCCGGAGGCGTCCGTGATGGCGAGTTCCGCCCGGTACTCCTCGGCGAGCAGCCCCACCGAGGACGCCTTGATCCGCAGCGGCAGGTCCTTCGAGACGACGGTGACGTCGTACCCCTCGGCCTGGAGGTTGCGGGCGACCGCGAGGATGCGGGAGTCGTTGTCCCCCAGGCGGTAGCCGGTGGGCAGCACGCTGGGGTCCGAGTGGTTCAGCTCGACCCGGATCGTGCCGCCGAGGTCCCCGATCGGGATGGGGGCGTCGAGGCGACCGTGCCGGACCCGGTAGTCGTCCAGCAGGCGCAGCGCCTGCCGGGCGAAATAGCCGAGTTCGGGATGGTGCCGCTTGGCCTCCAGTTCCGTGACCACGACGATGGGGAGCACGACCTCGTGCTCGTCGAAGCGGGTCAGGGCGTTCGGGTCCGCCAGCAGGACGCTGGTGTCGAGGACGTAGGTGCGCCGGTCTGGCTTGTGGCGCTTTGTGCTGGTCACCACGGAAGGACGTACCCCCTCGGATGAGGTCGGGGAGCGACGAGGTGGATGCCGGGCCGGGAGAGCGGGGGCATCGGGGCCGGACGCCGGCCGCGATGCGCGGGCCGGTGACCGGCCCGCCACGTCTTCGTCCGCGCTGTGACCGCACGGTCGGGCTGGTGCAAGGGGCCTCCCGGGCGGACGGCCCCGAGCCGCCCGCTGAGATCCGACACCCGTGGTTCGGGTGTCGACCTGTCTGGCTTATGCCCTCGAACATGCACCGCCATGCAGGAGCACGGGACGGCGCACGGATGAACTCCTCGTGAAAACGGGTACGCGGCCTCGGGAGCGGCGTGTCGCGTCAGCCCCCGTAGCGGCGGTGGCGGGCCGCGTAGTCGCGCAGCGCGCGCAGGAAGTCGACCTTGCGGAAGGCCGGCCAGAAGACCTCGCAGAAGTAGTACTCCGAGTGCGCGGTCTGCCAGAGCATGAATCCGGACAGCCGCTGCTCGCCGCTGGTGCGGATGACGAGGTCGGGGTCGGGCTGGGCCCGGGTGTAGAGGTGCCGGCCGATCATCTCGACGTCGACGGCCTCGGCGAGGTCCTCCAGGGAGGTGCCCCGGTCGTGGGCCTCGCAGAGCATGGAGCGCACGGCGTCGGCGATCTCCTGCCGGCCGCCGTAGCCGATGGCCACGTTGACCACTATGCCCTCGACGTCGGCGGTGGCCTCCTCGGCCTCCTTGAGCACGGCCTGCATGCCGGACGGGAGCAGGTCCATGGTGCCGACGTGGTGCACGCGCCAGCGGCCGTCGGCGGCCAGGGCGCGCACGACGCCCTCGATGATGCCGAGGAGCGGGACCAGCTCCTCCTGGGGGCGGTCGAAGTTGTCCGTCGACAGCAGCCAGAGGGTGACGACCTCGACGTCCGTCTCGGTGCACCAGCCGAGGAACTCCTCGATCTTCTCGGCACCCGCCCGGTGTCCGTGGACGGTGGTGGAACCCGCGGCCTTGGCCCAGCGTCGGTTGCCGTCCATGATGACGCCGATGTGCTTGGGCACCTGAGCGTGGTCCAGGTGGCCTTCCACCCGGCGCGCGTACAGCCTGACCAGCAGGCTGCGCAGCTTGTCGCGCAGGTTCACGTGTTCGTCAGCCCCTCCGTATGGATCGGACAGGCGCGGCCGGGGGTGTTCCCTGTCCGTGCGGCGGCCTCGTCCGTATGGCGGTCCCCGGGGGCGAAGCCTACCCCCGGCCACCCCCAGGGTCCCCCAACGGGCCGCCCGCCGCCCCCGGATGCCCGGCGGCCGCGGGGCCGGGTTCTGGACAGCGGGACGGCGGGTCCGACGGCGGGTCCGACGACGGATCGCTGACCGGGGGACGGCGCTCCCCGGGCGGGGAGGCGGCAGGGCCCCGGACATAAAACGGGCCGGTCCGTGGGGGGGAGACGGACCGGCCCGAGGGGGGGGTTTCCACCATAACCCTTCGTAAGTGATGCTGCGTGCATCAGCGCGCCACAACTACTCTCCGGATTCGCCCGACGACGTTTCGGCAGCGATGGAATCTGCCATTCCTTACCGGATCATGGCCGGTTCACAGCGACATCACAGGCAAAAGCGACCGAATGAGCCAGAAACCGAAGGGTTTGCGCCATCTGAGGTCAGCGCGGCGAGTTGTCCTTGCTTACCCCGCACGGGCGACCCGGGCGTTCACACCCGCTTGACGCCCGGGGTGCCTCACCCCGGGCCGGCCGGACCGGACACGGCCGCCGCCATCAGGGGGCACGGCGCCGCGCAGCCCCCTCCACTGCGCGATGCCCCTCGCGCAGCTTTGCTCACGCGAATTTCGTTGGTCTGAACTTACGCCAGACGGAGCAGTGACGGGAGGGACAGACGATAACGATGTGGAAACTGTGACCGGTGGGAACGGCTCCGGACCCGGTCAGACCGGCTTGCGCGCCTCGAAAAGGTGGCGCGCGCTGTACGCCACGAACGGGCCGTCCGCCGCGATCCGCCCGTGCAGCTCGCGCAGCCGGTCCTCGTACGCCTCGACCGTGAAGCCGGGGACCATCCAGACCACCTTGCGCAGGAAGTGGACGACGGCCGCGATGTCGTGGAACTCCATGCGCAGCCGCTCGGCCCGCAGCGCGACCACGTCGAGTCCGGCCGCCTCCGCCTCCACGCGCTCCCGGCCGGGGTCCCGGGCGGTGCGGGTCGCCTCGGGCTGCGGCCCCAGGAACCACTCGACGAGTTCGAAGACGCTGGCCGGTCCCACGTGCTGGGCGAAGTACGTGCCCCCGGGGCGCAGTACGCGGACGATCTCCGCCCAGTGCGGGCGGACCGGGTGCCTGCTCGCCACCAGGTCGAAGGCGCCCTCGGCGAACGGCAGCGGCGCGGCCTCGCCGGCGGCGACCACCACGGCGCCGCGCGGACGCAGCAGCGCGGTGGCCTTCGCCACGTTCGGCGGCCAGCCCTCGGTGGCCGCGAGCAGCGCCGGGACCCGCGCGGCCCGCCCGAGCGCGAAGTCGAACACCTCTCCGCCCCCGGTCTGCACGTCGAGCACCGCGTCCGCGCCGGCCAGCCGGTCCGCCAGCGACACGGCGTACCCCCAGGAGGGCCGCTCCTCGGTGGCCCGCCCCGCGAACCACGAGAAGTCCCACCCCTCGGTGGGGACGGCGGCACCTTCGGCCACGAGGTCCTCGAACGAGCGGGGGCGGGTGCGCGGAAGGGGGTTCGGGTGGCGGTGGTCGCGGTCTGGTGCCATGGCCGCGATCTTCTCAGCAGGGGGCGCGGTTCGCCGACCGGTTTACGGGGAGCGGGGGGCGGGGGGGCGGGGGGCGGGGGGCGGCGGTCGGTCGTCGCGGACCGGCGCGGCGGCGGTCAGGGCACCAGCGGGCGCACCTGTTCGGCGGTGAAGCGGAGGAAGCCCTCGGGGTCCGGTTCGTCGGCCGTGGGCTGGAGGACCACCGTGTCCGCACCGGCGTCGGCGAGGGCGCGGACGGCCTTCGCCACGGCCTGCGCGTCACCGGCCACCCCCAGGTCGGGCACGGTGTCCACGCCTTCGTTGGCCAGTTCGGTGCGCAGGCGGCGCAGGGCGTCCGGGCCGGTGGTGGTGAGGAGGTTGACGACGACGCGGTGCGGCCCGGTGCGGCCCGCCGCCTCGCGCCCCTCGTCGATGAGCCGGCGGGCCCGGCGGACGCCCTCCGGTGAGGTGGCGACGGTGAGGATCGTGCCGTCGGCGACCTCGCCGGACAGCCGCAGCGTGCGCGGCCCGGTGGCACCGGCGAGGACCGGGACCTCGCTGCCCGGCGGCGGGGGCCAGTCCAGGGCCACGTCGGTCAGCCGGACGTACCGGCCCTGTGTGGTGAGCCGCTCGCCGCCCAGCAGGCCGCGCAGCGCGTCCACGTACTCCCGCAGCAGGGTCATCGGGGACTCGGCCCGCGCCCCGGCCTGCTCCATCCAGTCCTGCACGCCGTGCCCCACCCCGATGAGCGCGCGGCCCGGGAAGAGCCGGTGCAGCGTGGCCGCCTCCATCGCGGCCACGGCCACATTGCGCAGCGGCACGGGGAGCAGGCCGACGCCGACCCGGACCCGCTCGGTCCAGGCGAGCGCGGCGGCGGCCGTGGAGATGCCGCCCTCCAGGAAGCAGTCCTCCCACAGCCACAGCTCCTCGATACCCGCGTCGTCGGCGAGACGGGCCATCGACCGCAGTCGCTCGGGGGGAAGTTGGGGACGGAAGACAGCGCCGAGAACGGTCATGCGGGCTTCCTCCCCAGGGACTTCGCCACTCATGCCGTCCGCGGCGCGATGTGTTCCCGTCAGGCCGCGGCGGCTCCCAGGAGGATGCCTGTGCACGCCCCGGCGAGCATGAACGGACCCAGCGGCATCGTCGCCCCGCGCCCGGCCCGGCGCAGCAGCACGAGGCCGAGACCGTACACGGCGCCGTAGAACAGCCCGGCGAAGCCGCCCGTGATCAGCACCGGCCAGCCGTACCAGCCGAGCGACGCCCCCAGCGACAGCGCCAGTTTGACGTCGCCGAAGCCCATTCCGGAGGGGTTGACGAGGAAGAGGACGAAGTAGGCGGCGCCCAGGGCGAGCGCGCCCAGCAGGGCGCCCGGCCAGGATCCGGCGGCGGCGGGCAGCAGCGCGGCCAGGCCCAGCAGCACCGCGCTTCCGGCGGCGAGCGGCAGGGTGAGGACGTCCGGGAGCCGCCGCACCCCGTGGTCGACGAGCGCGAGCAGGACGCCGACCGGCGCGGCCAGCAGCCAGACCCCCGCCTCCGGGCGGGGCCCGGTGGCAGCGGCGAGCGCGGCGCAGACGAGCGCGGTGACGGTCGCGACGGCCGGGGTGCTCGGCCCGTACCCCCCGCAGGGCCCGGTGGCGGCGGCGCAGCGCGCCCGCCCCACCCAGCCGCCCAGCGCCCCGCCGAACGGATGCCCGCCGGGACACTCCGCCCGCCACGGCGCACCGGCCTCCACCGACAGCCGGTGCGCGGCGCGGGGCACCAGCAGCCCGGCACCCGCGCCCCACAGGACGGCGACGACGATCAGGAGTACGCGCACGCGGGGACCCTGAGCGGGGCGGGGCCGTCGGGGCTCGGGCGGCGGGTGCCCAGGACGGGTCTGGTGAGTCTGGCGGGCCTGTTCGCCGTGCGGCTACGGTCGGTGGGGAACGTACGCGGCGCAGCGGCGGGGAGGAGGCGGCCGGCGGCATGGGGGCGCGATGGCGGGACGGGCGGGGCAGCCTGCTGGTGCACGGGGACGTGAACAAGGTGGGCGAGGTGGGCAAGGCGGGCGAGGTCGTGGACGGGGTCGTGGTGCCCCTTGAGCTGGCCACGTCCTACCGCGCCCGGACGAAGGGGCTGCTCGGCCGGGACCGGGTGGACGGTGCGCTGCTGCTCTCGCCCGCGGGCAGCGTCCACACCTTCGGCATGCGCGTCCCGATCGACGTCGCCTACCTCGACCGCCGGCTGCGCGTCCTCGCCGTCGTCACGATGCGTCCGGGCCGCCTGGGCCTGCCCCGCCTCCGCTCCCGGCACGTCCTGGAGGCGGCGGCGGGGGCGATGGCGGGGTGGGGGCTGCGGGCGGGGGTCCGGGTGGAGGTGCGGGTGTAAGGAGGGGCGTAGGGGCGGGCGTACGGGCGGGCGTAGGGGCGGGCGTACGGGCGGGCGTACGGGCGGGTGCAGGGGTGTCGGCACGGGCGGGGTCCGTCAGCTCTGGGTGCGGGGGAAGGTGACCTCCACCCGGCGGTTCTTCTTGCGGCCGTCCTCCGTGGAGTTGTCCGCGATGGGGTAGTCCTCCGCGTAGCCGCGTACGTCGAAGGTGACGTTCGGGTCGTTCAGCTCCTGGGAGAGGACGTCCTGGACGGCGTTGGCGCGCTGTTTGGACAGGACGACGCCGTGTTCGTGGGTGCCGAGGTTGTCGGTGAAGCCGAAGACACGGACCTGGGGGGCGTGCTGCCTCTTGATCTCCTGCGCGATGGCGTCGATACGGGAGCGGGCCTGGTCGCTCAGTTTCGCGCTGTCCTTGGCGAACAGCACCTCCGCCTGGAGCGCGAACGTCACGTCGGTGTTGGTGTCCTCGCGGCGCTCCTCACCGCCCTGGTCCTCGACCACCGACTTGATGTCCAGCACCTTGGGCGCGGCGAGGGTGGCGCCCTCCGGGAGCTTGAGGTCCGGGTCGTTCGGGTCGACCCGGACGGGCGGCGACGCGGACGCCTCGGTGCCCGGCGGGACGCTCGGGTCCGTACCGTCCGCACGGACCGCCGCCGCGCCGTAGAGCTGCGCGGTGAGCAGGAGGGCGGCCGCGGCGGTGAGGACGAGGGGGCCGCGGCGGGGCGGGGTGCGGGTGGGGGTGTGGGTCATGGTGGCCGCCTCACCCGGAGATCTTGATGGTGCCGCTGGAGAAGGTGGGGAGTTGGAGGGTGACGTCGGTGGTGGTGGTCGGGGGGGCGGGGAACTGCATGAAGACGGGGAGTGTCTGCCCCGACTCGATCGTCGTCAGGCCCACCGTCGTCAGCGGCCGCCCGTCCGTGTCCCGGAGCACGTAGTAGCGCTTCTTCCCGCTGGAGTCCACGAGCGTGGCTCCGCCGAGCGACTGGCCGTGCTTGATGATCTCGGTCTCGTCGCCGCTCATCTGTGAGGGGATGACGGCCGACTTCGCGCCGTCGTTCTTCAGGACGCCGTTGACGGTGACGAATCCGCCCGCGTCGCGCTGCGCCGAAGTGGCCTGGAAGAGGAGCCCGTCCGGCCCCCGCAGTTCCGCCAGGGGCGCCTGCGACTGACCCTGCTGAGCACTCGGAACTGACCCCCCGCTGTCCTTGGACACCGCGGACTTGGGTTCCGGGTGCTTGTCCTCGCCGCCACCGCCGCAGCCGACCGCACCGACGGCCAGCCCGGCCGCCATGGTCAACGCGAGCAGACCCCTGCGGGTCCTCGCAGTGAACCGAATGCTCATCGCTCTGCTTCCTTCTTCACTCGTCGTTCGCAGGTCGGTCGGCCAGGTGGACGTCGAAGAGATCCTGGGGCTCGGGGAGGTCCGCGGGGTTCTTCGGGTCCAGGTCCCACTGCTTGCCGTGGCACGTGAGCACCGGCAACGGATCGGACCCGGCATCCGCTGCCGGTGGACCGATGTCGCAGCGCGGCTCGATCACGGCCGTGGCGGACGCTTTGGAGTGCTTGGTACTCGTCAGGGGGACGACGGACTCTCCCATGGGATTGTTGGTCTCGACCCTGACTGTGTAGCCCAGGAGACGCTGCCGACAGGCACCGTCCAAGAGATGCGCGTCGTTCTGAGCGGCGAGTTCGGCGGCCCGCCAGCACGAGGAGCGGACCTCCCTGCCGTGACCGGTGAGGATGTCCTGCCACTCGTTCGGGTCGAGGACCGCCGCCACCCATTCACCCGCGAGTTGGTCCCTGGTGTCCTGGGCCGCCGCGAGCGCAGCGGCGTCCGCCGCCGTCTGGGCGCCGCTGCGGTTCACCGTCGCCTGGCCGACCGCGAAGTACACCAACGCGAGGAAGAGCAGGCCCGCCACCACCGTGATGTAGATGGGGAAGGCCTGTCCCGCGTCGCCGTACCGGCGGCGGTGTGTCAATTGCCGACCTTGCCGATCAGCCCTGTGATCTTGTTGAGGATCGTCTGCCCGATGCTCGTGCCGTTGATGACGAGCACGATCGCCACCACGACGGCGAGGATGCCCAGATACTCCACCGCCGTCTGCCCCCGGTCGCCGGTGCGCCGGCGCATCGCCGCCGCGGTGGTGTTCTTCCAGCCCTGTACGCGGACCTTGGCCGCAACCGCGGTCTTCAGCATCAGGTTGCTCATGGTGATCCCCTCCGGGTTCGGGCTCGGTGCCGGTCGCGGCAGGGGAAGGGTAGGGCGGGGCGAAGGACCGTTCCGAGGGCCCGTGGGCCCAATTCCGGGCCCAGATCCGGGGCGTCGGCATCCCGGGTCACCCCCGTCCCTGCGACGGGGAGTCCGGGGCCGTGCCGAGCCACTTGGCGGCGGCCTCGGCGCGGCTGGTGCTGTGCAGCTTGGCGAAGATCCGGTTGATGTGGTTCTTGACGGTCTTCTCGCTGATGAAGCAGGCGGTGGCGATCTGCTGGTTCGTCATGCCGGATGCGATGAGGTCCATGATCTCCGCCTCCCTCGCGCTGAGTCGGAACCTCGCCCTGTCGACCGGGGACGACTGTCTCACAGTCGGTTGCATCTGCGAAAGTGATTCGACAGAAATATTGGGAGGAACGGGAGTTGAGGTCATCGACTCGTGTGCATTCGCATCTCCGAGGCTCTCCGGCAGGGAACCCGCCGCCGGTGCGGGGAGCTGCCGCAGCCGGCCCAGCAGGGCTCCCGCCGCCGTGGCGGTGAGGTGGGCACGTCCGCGTGTGATGTCCCGTACGGCGTCGACCAGTTGGTCGGCGGTGAACTCGCCGTGGACCAGATAGCCGCCCGCGCCCCGGCGCAGGGCCTCCTGGACGACCTCCGGCTCACGGCTGTAGGTGAGCATCAGGACCGGGGCGACCGGTACGAGGTACGGCAGGGCGGAGATGCCGTCCACCCCGGGCATCCGGACATCGAGCAGGACCACGTCCGGCCGGTGCAGGCAGGTGGCCTCCCACGCCTCGCGGCCGTCCGCGGCCTGGGCCACCACCGTGATGTCCTCGCGCCCGCTGAGCAGCGCCGTCAGCCCGGCGCGGACCACCGGGTTGTCGTCCGCGACCACGACCGTCAGGGGCCGGCGGCGGCCCGGTCCAGGTTCCTGGGACGGCGGCGGGGCGGGGGGCGGGGACGGCGTCGCGGGCGGCATCGGGGCCTCCTCTCGGGTGCGGGCGGGTCCGGAGGCGGTGCGGGGAGGGCGAGGGGGGCGGTCAGAGGCGGTCGGGTGGGTGGGGCGGCAGAGCGTCCAGGGGGAGTTCGACGCGTACTTCCGTACCGGTCCCGGGCCGGTCGGCCGGGCCCACGCGGAGGCGGGCGCCGATCGCGGTGGCGCGTTCGGTCATGCCGAGCAGTCCGAAGTGGCCGCTGCCACACAGGTGTTCGAGAGTGGTGCCCGGGGGCAGGCCCCGGCCGTCGTCGCGGACGGTGAGGCGGAGCAGGCCGCCGTCGACGTCCGCGCCGACCTCGACGCAGGTCGGCGCGGCGTGGCGGTGGGCGTTCTCCATCGCCTCGGCGGCGATGGCGAGGAGATGGCGGGCGACGGCGGGCGGCAGCGGGGGGAGCGGAGGGGGGCAGGTCACCGGCTCACGGCTGGTGACCGGGACCGTCGTCGTGGTCGGTGTCGTGGTCGAAGTCGTGCTCGTGCTCGTGCGGCAGGTCGTCGGCACGCCCGTGCGGGAACTGAACGCCCTTGCCTCGGCGGCCAGTTCCGCGCGCAGATCCGTCCTGCGGTCCGGGTCGTGCGCGCGCCGCAGGTCCGTGAGGAGTTCCCGTGACTCGGCGGCGGCGCGGCGGGCCGAGCGGGCGACCAGGTCGGCCTGCCGCCGGATCAGGGCCGGGTCCGGGCGGCCCGCCCCGGCCGAACACGCCAGGCCGTCGGCGGCCAGGGCCACACCGTGCAGGGTCTTCGCCACCGAGTCGTGCATCTCCCGTGCCAGACGCGCGCGTTCGGCGTTCACGGCCTCGGTGACGGCGAGCCGTGCCTGGACCGCGGTCAGCGTGCGGGTGGCCTCGCCGAAGCGGAGGAGCAGCGTGCGCTGGGTGGCGCCGACCGCGCCCACGATCAGGCACAGGCCGGGGAAGAGGGCGGACTGGGCCAGGTCGGCGTGCGGTTGCCTGGCGGCGATGTGCACCAGCAAGAGGATCAGCGACTGGAGCGAGGCGAAGAGCGCCGCGCCGCGCCAGCCGTAGACGAGGCCGGCCAGCAGCGGGGTGCAGACGCTGACGTACGCCAGGACGCTGTCCGGTCCGGCCGCGATGAGCGGGAGCGCGCCGAAGAGGGTGTCCAGGACGAGGAGGGTGGGGTGCCGCAGGAGCAGCGGGCCGAAGCGCTCCCAGTCCCGGAAGAGGACGTAGGAGCCCATGAAGGTGACGACCACCGCGGCGCCCACCAGGCGGACGGCGAGGCCGGGGGCGGCGTGCACGAGGGCGACGGGGGCGGCCAGCGCGATCATCGCCAGGCGGAACGCGAAGACATGGCGGCACATCGCTTGTAGGGCGCTGATCTGGAGCTTTTCCGGCGCGAGGGGGTGCGGGGCGGGAGCGGGTCCGAGGGCGGGGACACCCTCAGGCGCCTGTACGTGCACCTGCACCTGTATCGGGGCAGGGACCGGCGCGGGCCCAGGCGCGGGCGCAGGCGCAGGCTCGGGCGCCCCTCCCCCTCCCCCCGCTTCCGCCGCCGTGCGAGGCGCGTGCCGGAGTGAGCCCGTGCGGAGGTGGCGTTCCTCCGTGGTCGGCATGGTCGTACGCATCTGGCCCCTACTCCCCTGTGACGGAGCCGAAGTCCACGCCGGAGCCCAGGAGGAGGCCCGCGGCGAGGAGGATGAGGGTGGCCGGGACCATGAAGGTGGTGATCATCATGGTGGCCTTGGGCACCGCGCGGGCGGCCTTGCGGCGGGCGTTCTGCGCGTCGGTGCGGCGCATGTCCTTGGCCAGGGACACGAGTGTGTCGACGATCGGCGCGCCCAGCTCCTCGCCCTGCTGGAGGGCGGTGACGAACATGGCGACCTGCTCGGAGTCGTTGCGGCGGCGCAGTTCCGCGAACGCCTCGCGGCGGCTCATGCCGAGATCCATCTGGCGCAGGGTGATGCGCAGTTCGTCCGCCCACGGGCCCTCGTACCGGGAGGCCACCCGGTCCAGCGCCTGGCGGAAGCCGAGCCCGGCGCTCACGACGACGGCGAGGACGTCGAGGAAGTCGGGCAGCGTGCGCTCGATGACGTCGCGGCGGATGCGGATGGCCGACCAGATGCCGACCTCGGTCCAGAACGCGCCGAAGGCGAAGAGCAGGAGCGCGACGACGTACTGGCCGCGCAGCAGGGAGATCAGGCCGCCGAAGCCGCCGAGGAAGCCGTAGACCGCGCGCCGGGCCGCGTAGCGGTCGATGGTCAGGCCGCCCGGGTTGCCCGCCAGGTCGATCTTGCGGCGGTAGCGCGCGACCAGCTTGGGGCCCATCAGCCGCAGTACGGCGGGGGCGTAGCGCATGCCCAGGCGGTCGATGACGGAGCCCACCGCGCCGGTGCGGGTGGCGCCGACCTCCAGGGCGAGGGCGAGGTCGCTGGGCAGCCGCGCGTCCGCGCGGTACATGCGGACACCGGCGAAGACGCCCGCGACGCTGAGCGCCGCCACCAGGGCGAGCAGCCATGCCATCGTCGGTTCTCTCCTTTCTGTCGTCCCGTCTGTCTTCCCACGCCTGCGGTTCTCGCGGTTCTCGCGGTTCTCGCGGTGCTACACGTCGATGCGGGACATCCGGCGGATGAGGAAGAAGCCGACGGCGTAGAGCGCGAAGGCGACGATCACGGCGCCCTGGCCGAGCGGGGAGCCCGTCATGCGCTCCAGGGCGCCGGACTTGACGCCGTTCATCAGGAAGAGCGCGCCGACGCCGAGCACGGGTACCGCGTACGAGGTCATGTTGACCTGGGAGAGCTGGGTGCGGACCTCGCGGCGGGTCTCCTTGCGCTCCTCCAGGGTCTCGGTGAGGTTGCGCAGGGCGCCGACGACCTGGCCGCCGGCGCGGTTGGACAGGACGAGGGTGGTGACCAGGACGACGAGTTCGCGGGAGGGCAGCCGGTCGGCGAGTTCGCCGAGGGCGTCGTCCATCGAGGCGCCCAGCGCGAGCTGGTGGGCGACCTTGCCCAGCTCCTCGCCCGCGGGGGCCTCCAGTTCCTCGGCGGCCATGCCGATCGCGGTGCGCAGGGCGAGGCCGGCCTGGGTGGCGTTGGCCAGGATGCGGGCGAGTTCGGGGAGCTGGTTGATGAACTTCTCGATGCGTTTGGCGCGCTGCCAGTTGAGGAACTGCACCGCGGCCCAGACGCCGAGAAGCCCGGCGAGCGGTCCGAAGAACGGGGCCAGGGCGGCCTGGCCGATCAGCCAGAGGGCGGCCACCACGGCGAGCATGCAGGCGAAGAACTCGCCGGGGGTGACGTCGAGGCCGGTGGCGGCGAGCCGCAGTTCCAGTCTGCGGCCGAGGGCGGTGCGGCGCAGCCTGCGGTCCAGGGAGCGGAAGCGGCGTCTGCGGCCCGTCTCGGTGCCGCCGGTCAGGGCGAGCCGGTCGACGAGTTCGGCGCGCTGGGCCCGGCCGGAGGTGTAGGCGTGCAGGCCGACGACGGCCAGGACGCAGGCCAGCAGGGCGACACCGGTGGTGAGGGTGACGAGGGTACTCAGTTCCATGGGGTGGCTCCTGACCGCGGGACGGCTCCCGACCGCCTGGTCCAGGCTCGTCGTGGCCGGGTGGTGGTCGTGCTCGTCGTGCTCGTCGTGCTCGTCGTGCGGCTCATACCGCTCATACGGCTCATACGGCCTCCCGGGTGGCCAGTTGGTCCGTGGACCGGGCGACGCCGAAGGCCGCGGGGACGGGCTGGCTCGCCATGTGGAGGCGGTCGGCGGCGCGGCGGGGCAGCGGGTGGTGCTCGAAGGCGCCGTGGATGCGGCCGTCCGCGGTCATGGGCCGGGCGGCGAAGCGGGCCACGGTCGCCAGCCGGTACGGCTCGCCGCCGTGGCTGTCGAGCAGGGCGATCTCGGTGACGCGGCGGGCGCCGTCCGCGAAGCGGGTGAGCTGGACGAGGACGTCCACGGCGCTGTTGATCTGGTCGTGCAGGGCCGGGAAGGGGATCTCCACCTCGGACATGGAGGCCAGGGTCTGCAGGCGCATCAGGGCGTCCTCGGCACTGTTGGCGTGCACGGTGGCCAGCGAGCCGTCGTGGCCGGTCGACATGGCCTGGAGCATGTCCAGCGACTCGCCGCCGCGGACCTCGCCGACGACGATGCGGTCGGGGCGCATGCGCAGGGAGTTGCGGACGAGGTCGCGGATGCTGATCCGGCCGCGGCCCTCGACGTTGGGCGGGCGGGCCTCCAGGCGTACGACGTGGTGCTGCTGGAGCTGGAGTTCGGCGGAGTCCTCGATGGTGATGATGCGCTCGCCGTCCGGGATCAGCCCGGACAGGGCGTTGAGCAGCGTGGTCTTGCCGGTGCCGGTGGCGCCGGACACGATGATGTTGAACCTGGCCTGCACCAGTCCGGCGAGCAGATAGAGCATGTGCTCGTCGAGCGAGCCGAACCCGATCAGCTCCTGGAGGGTGAAGGAGCGCGGGAAGCGGCGGATGGTGAGGACGGGGCCGGTCAGCGACAGCGGCGGGATGATCACGTTGACGCGTTCGCCGGACGGAAGCCGGGCGTCGACCATGGGGTTCGTCTCGTCCACGCGCCGGTTGACGGTGGAGACGATCCGTTCGATGGTCTGCATCAGCTGCTCGTGGGAGGCGAAGCGGAGCGGGAGCTGTTCGACCCGGCCGCCGCGCTCCACGAAGATCGCGTCGGGGCCGTTGACCATGATCTCGGTGATGGACGCGTCTTCGAGCAGGGGTTCGAGGATGCCGAGGCCGAGGGCTTCGTCGACCACCCGGCGGATCAGCTGGGAGCGCTCGGCCGTCGACAGGACCGGGCCCTCGCGGCTGATGATGTGCCCGAGCACCCGTTCCAGCCGTACCCGGCGCTCGGCGGGCGCGAGCGCGCTCATCTCCGCGAGGTCGATCTCCTCCAGGAGCTTCGCCCGGTAGGAGGCGACCAGGTGGGCGTCCTCGCCCCGGCTGCCTTGCTCCTGCGGGGAGTTGATGCGTGCGCGCAGACTCATGGGGGCGGGGCTCCTCGTCCTCGGTCACTGGTCGAGCGGGGGTCGTCTAGCGGCATGGTGGCGGTCTTGCGAACGGTGCCCACCGGGTTCCACAGCGGGATGACGGAGGGGATGCGCACGGTGGCCGTGACGGTGACCGTGTCGCCTCCGGGCGCGGGGACGCAGGTGGTACGTCCGGAGAGCCCGCCGCTGACCGCCGCCGCGCACGCCCCCTGCGCGTCGTGACCGAGCGAGGCCGCGCGCGCCCCCGCCCGTGCCGCCGTACCGGCCTGGAGGGCGCAGAAGGCGACGAGTCCGATCTGGATGGCCGCGAGGCCGACCAGCAGCAGGACCGGGACGAAGCCCAGGTACTCGATGGCGACCTGACCGCGGTCGGCGCGCGCCCCGTGCCGGAACCGCCGGACCCACCGGTCCCACCGGTCCGGTCGACCGGATCCGAGCCACCAGCCGTACGGTCCCGAGCGCCCCGAACTCATCGGCCTCCCCGGTCTCACCCGCCCCGGCCTCCCCGGTCTCACCAGCCGCCCCGGCCCCCTCGACGGTCCCGGCCGCCCCAGACCTTCGCGCACCCGCATCCACGGCATCTCAGCGCTTCACCTCCTCCACGGCGGCGGCATGGCCGCTCACCGGGACGGGGAAGCCGACCAGACCCGGCAGCAGGACGGGGACGCGCAGGTGCACGGTCGCCGTCACATAGCCGCTCCCCCGCCCTCCGCAGTCGATCGCGGCGTCGCCGCGCCACGCGCCCGGCAGCGCGCCCAGGGCGGCCCGCTCGCACGCGCCCTGGTAGTCGCCGGTGGCCGCGGTGCCCGCCCGCGCTCCCTCGTCGGCGGCGTTCCCGGCGAGCGTGAACGTGTATCCCAGCAGCACGCACTGCCACATCAGGACGAGCGTGACGATGATGGTCGGCGCCATGCCCAGGAACTCGACGGCGACCTGCCCGCTGTCCGACCGCAGCCGCGCCCGCGCCCCGCCGTACGGCACCGGAGACCACGCGCCCGCGCCCCGCGCGCGACCGCCCCGCACGCCACCGCGCAACCGGCCCCGCACGTCACCCCGTAACCGCCCTCGCCCCCTCGTCGCCCCACTCGTCCCCCCGCTCATCCCCCCGCCTCCCTGCGCCGCCGGAAGCTGACCGAGCCCCGGTCGCCGCGCATCCGGCCGTGTCCCTTGGCTGCGGTCACCGGCCGCTTGACCAGACCGAGTTCGGCGGCCAGGCCCCACAGGGCCTGCTTGACCGTGCTCCGGGCGTCCAGTTCGTGGATACGGCCGGCGTCGACCAGGCCCTGGAGCTCCTTGAAGTTGGCGGGGACGGCGGTCGCGGCCACCGGCGTGCCGGTGATCCGGCCGATGAGCGCGGGCTGGATCTCCGTGGCCCGGTTGTGGCGGTTGACCACCACGATGGTCTCCTCCGCCTTGCGGACCTGCAGCCGGTCCCACATCCGCACGGTCCGCTTCGCGGCGCGCACCGCGATCACGTCCGGGGTGGTGAGCAGCAGCGCGGTGTCGGCGGTCTCCACGGCCGCCGCGCCCGCGCCGCCCAGCTGGGACCCGCAGTCCAGCACGACGATCTCGTAGCGGGAGCGCAGCGCGCCGACGAGCTGGCGGGCGGCCCGGTCGGTGACCTCCTCGCCGCGTTCGCCCTCGCCGGGGGCGAGCAGCAGGGCGAGGCCGGTGTCGTGCCGGAAGACGGCGTCGGCGAGGACGCGCGGGGAGAGGTCGGTGATGGCGGCCAGGTCGACGACCGAGCGGCGGAACTGGACGTCCAAATAGGAGGCGATGTCGCCGGTCTGGAGATCCATGTCGACCAGGGCGGTGCTGTGGCCGGACGCCTGGGCGGCCAGGGCGAGCTGGACGGCGGTCAGGGTGGTGCCGACCCCGCCCTTGGCCCCGCTCACCGTGACCACGCGTCCGCCGGCCCCGCCGGACAGGTCGGCGCCGTGTCCGAGGTGGCGCCGTACGCCCACCGACCACTGGGCCACCGCCTGGACCCGGCTGGCCAGTTCCTCGTAGCCCAGCGGCAGCGGGACCAGGCCGCGGGCACCGGCGTCCATGGCGGCGGAGAACAGGCCGGGGCTCGCGTCGGAGGTGACGAGGATGACGCCGACGGCCGGGAAGCGCAGCGCGACCTCGCGGATGAGCTCCAGCGCGGGGACGGGGCCGACGCGTTCGTGCACGACCACGACCTCGGGCAGTTCGTCGATGGATTCGGCGGCCAGCCGGGCGAGGGTGTCGACGAGGTGGGTGGAGTCACCGGCGGCGGCCAGCGGTTCCGCGTCGGGGAGCTGGCTGAGCAGGGTCGTGAGGGACCGGACCGCGTCCGCGTCGCCGGCTGCCGGGAGGATCCTGGTGGGCATGGCTGCGGGCCTCTCACTTGTCGTTCGCGAGTTCGTAGGTCCGGTCCTTGGCCGGCACGTCGGTGTCGCCGCCGGGCGCCACCAGCGCGAGCCGGACCCGCTGTGCGAAGGACTCGGCGTAGGTGATGCGCTGGGCGTCGATGGTGGAGAGCGCGAAGGTGATGGGCACGGCCTCGGTGGGCTGCCGGTCGCGGCTGTCGGCGCCGGGGTCGAGGGCGGTGATCCGGCCGACGTCCAGGACGCGGGCGTTGGTCACGATGATCTTGGACTGGGCGGGGTCGCCCTGCCGCGCCCCGGGGAAGGTGGCGTAGACGTTGACGGTGGCGCCGGGGGTGATCTTGCCCGCCACGCCGGTGGCCGCGTCGATCATGATGGCGACCTCCTGCTGCCCGGGGCGCAGCGCGGGCTGGTTCACGATCATGTCGCTCTGGAGCAGGGAGCCCTGGCGCAGCGTGGTGACCGCGATCTTGCCCCGGATCTGGCCGAGGTCGGTGACGGCGTTGGGCGACAGCCAGCGCTCGGGCATCCGGATCTTCTCGAACTGGCCCGCGCTCAGCGGTGTGTACGGCTGTACGTCGGCCTTCAGCTGGTACGCCGTGACCTCCGGGCCGACCTTCGACCTGACGTCGCTGATGAGGGAGAGCACGCCGGCGAACGCGCCGAGGGCGCACAGCACGGACAGGAGCAGGAGTATCACGCCGCGGCGCTGACGGGAGTTCATGAGCCGTACGACCTCGTTGGGGGTTCGTTCGAGCGGATTCGGCGGATTCGACGGATTCGACGGGGTGCGGGCGGTGCCTGACGGTGCGGCCCGGCCGGAGGGCGGGGCGCGGGCTCAGCCGGCGGGGGCGCGGTTCTCCTGGGTCCGGTACGGCTCGTGGGCCTCGTGCCCCTCGTGAGCACCTGGCGCACCACGCGCACCGGAAGCGCCGTACGCGCCGTACTCCCCCTGGCCGTGCGGCCGTTCCCCGGGGTCGGGCGGTGCGGCGGAGCAGAAGACGCAGCGGTCGCCGATGACGTCGATACCGCACCAGTGGCACACGCTCTGCCGTACGGAGGCGACGAGTTGGTAGAGGACCGACAGGTCGGGCAGATAGCCGCAGAACTCGATCAGCTTCCCGGTGCCCCACCAAGTGGCGGACTCGGCCGGTAGGGCGGCCTCGCGCAGGCCGAGCGTCCGCCAGGCCGGGGCGAGGTGGCCGCCGATCCAGTCGGACTGGAGCTGGCCCTTGGCGACGAGCATCCAGGTCGCGAAGTCCGGTCCGGCGAGGACGGCTTCGGGGCCGACGCGCACCAACTGCGGCTGGGGATGGGCGAGGACGCCGAACTGGCTGCCGGGCACCCAGCTCCTGGCGTGCGCCTTGAGGTCGACGGGGACGCGGTCCAGGCGGGTGACGGAGTTGAGCACGGCACCGCAGTGGACGTAGTGGGTGAGCAGGCGGGCGGCCGAGGCCAGCACTCCGGGGCCGAGGTCGCAGGAGGCCAGCTGGCGTAACTGGCGGGCCAGGACGGCGACTCCGAGCGGCGGCAGGTCGGAGCGGAAGAGGGCGATGCGGTCGCTCTCCAGCAGCGAGCGCACCGTGTGCAGCCGGCGCTCGGCCCCGGTGGGCAGGGCGCGCGAGTACACGACGATCAGGTGCGGATGCTGGTCGAGCAGGGTCCGTATGCCGTCGAGCGTGCGCTCCAGGGGCTCCCGGGCCAGGTCCCCGAGGACCGCTGCGGGCACGGTCCGTTCGTCCTGGGCGGGCAGTGCCATGTCCGCGCCGGTCACCGCGATCGCAGTTGACACGCCAGCTCCCCGTCTGCCGCCGGTCGGCCCGCCGGTGTTCCTCCGGCGCACCGAGTTGACTTCACTGCGTGACTACGTGAGCACTGTAACCACGCGCCTGTGACCGGAGAACAGCGATTCGCCGTCTCGATGGCATCCGTTGCCGCACAAGTCATTTCAAACCCGGGCAGGTTGTGCGCACCGAGAGGGCCCGAAAGCGTGGCGGCGGGACGGCCGGTTGACTCCCGCCGGGCCGGGCGGCGGGCGCGGAACGGACGGCTCCGGACGCCCCGCAGGGCACGGATTTGGTCTGGACCTCTTGACAACGCAATTGGTCTGGACCAACTTGTACGACCAGCAGCGGCACCGCAGTTCATGACGTCCCCTCCCGCTCTCCCCCTCTTCCTTCTCCTCCTTCCCGTACTTCCTTCCCGTTCTTACCGCCCTTTGCTCTCTTCCCTCCCTTCCTTCTCCTCTCCCCCGGAGGCCCCAGTGGACCGCGCCCCAGGCACGCCCTCAAGCAGACGGCTCCGGCCGCTGAGCATCTGGTCCGGAGTCGTCACCGCGGCCATGGCCCTCTCCCTGGCGGGCACCGGCCAGGCCTCGGCCGCCGACGTCAACAACGCCAAGAACGCCGGCTTCGAGGCGGGTCTGAGCAACTGGACCTGTTCGGCCGGCAGCGGTTCGACCGTCTCCACGCCGGTGCACGCCGGCTCGTCCGCGCTGAAGGCCGCCCCGGCCGGGCAGGACACCGCGCAGTGCACCCAGAAGGTGGCCGTCAAGCCCAACTCGACGTACACGCTGAGCGCCTGGGTGCAGGGCGGCTACACCTACCTCGGCGCCACCGGCACCGGCACCACGGACGTCTCCACCTGGACCCCGGACTCGGCCGCGTGGAAGCAGCTCTCCACGACCTTCACCACCGGCTCCTCGACCACCTCGGTCACGGTCTATCTGCACGGCTGGTACGGCCAGGCGGCCTACTACGCCGACGACGTGTCCGTCTCCGGCCCGGACGGGGGCGGCGGGGGCGACCCCGACCCGACGGTCCCGTCGACCCCGGCGGGACTGGCGGCGGGCAACGCCACCTCCTCCTCGGTCGACCTGTCCTGGAGCGCGGTCTCGGGCGCCACCGGCTACAACGTCTACCGCGACGGCACCAAGGTCTCGGCGGTCACCGGCACCTCCACGACGGTGAGCGGACTGTCCGCCTCCACCGCCTACTCCTTCCAGGTCTCGGCGACCAACGCGGCGGGCGAGTCGGCCAGGTCGGCGGCGGTGAGCGCCACCACGGCGCCCGGCGGCGGCGACGGCAACCACGGCGGCAACCTGCCCAAGCACGCGGTGACGGGCTACTGGCAGAACTTCAACAACGGCGCCACCGTCCAGAAGATCTCCGACGTCCCCTCGGCGTACGACATCATCGCGGTCGCCTTCGCCGACGCCACGACCACGCCCGGCGCGGTCACCTTCAACCTCGACTCGGCGGGCCTGAAGGGCTACACGGTCGACCAGTTCAAGGCGGACATCAAGGCCAAGCAGGCGGCCGGCAAGAAGGTCATCGTCTCGGTCGGCGGCGAGAAGGGCACCGTCTCGGTCAGCGACCCGGCCTCCGCGACGAACTTCGCCAACTCGGTCTACTCCCTGATGCAGACCTACGGCTTCGACGGCGTCGACATCGACCTGGAGAACGGCCTCAACCCCACGTACATGACGCAGGCCCTGCGCGCCCTGTCCGCGAAGGCCGGCTCGGGTCTGATCATCACCATGGCACCGCAGACCATCGACATGCAGTCGACGGGCGCGGGCTACTTCAAGACGGCCCTGAACATCAAGGACATCCTCACGGTCGTCAACACCCAGTACTACAACAGCGGCGCCATGCTGGGCTGCGACGGCAAGGTCTACTCGCAGGGCACGGTCGACTTCCTCACCGCGCTCGCCTGCATCCAGCTCGAAGGCGGCCTCGCCCCCTCGCAGGTCGGCCTGGGCCTGCCGGCCTCCCCGAGCGGCGCGGGCGGCGGCTACGTCTCCCCGACCGTGGTCAACAACGCCCTGGACTGCCTGGCGAAGCTGACCAACTGCGGCACCTTCAAGCCCTCGAAGGCCTACCCCGACGTGCGCGGCGCGATGACCTGGTCCACCAACTGGGACGCCGCCGCGGGCAACGCCTGGTCCAACTCGGTCGGCGCGCACGTCCACGCGATGCCGTGATCCCCGCCTGACCCGAACCCCCCGCAGTGCGGCGCCGTCACCGACGGCGCCGCACTTCTCGTTTCCGGTGAAACATTTGCGGGGGTCCACCGCATCAATGGGGTGAGGGCGCGCGAACGGGCGCGCGGACCACAGGGGGGCGTATGCGGTGGGGCGGCGGCGAGGCGGGGTACGACGGGTATCCCGAGTTCGCGGCGGCGCGTGCCGGGCACCTGTACCGGTCGGCCTGCCTGCTGACCGGGGGCGACACCCATCTCGCCGAGGACCTGGTGCAGGAGGCGCTCGGCCGGGCGTTCCTGCACTGGCGGCGGGTGTCCCGCGTGGGCAATCCGGCCGGGTACGTGCAGACGGTGCTGACCCGCGCCTTCCTCGCCCACCAGCGTCGGCACAGCAGCCGCAGGGAACGCGCCACCGAGGTGCTTCCCGAGGTGGCCGGCCCCGACCCGGGCGGTGACGCGCCGCTGCGGCTGACGCTGCTGGACGCGCTGGGGCGGCTGTCCGCGAAGGACCGGGCGGTGGTGGTCCTGCGCTACTGGGAGGACCGCAGCGTGGAGGAGACGGCCACGGTGATGGAGACCAGCCCGGCCGCCGTCCGCACCCGCTGCGTCCGCGCGCTCGCCCGGCTGCGCGTCCTGCTCGGCGACTCCCTCGGCGAGCCCGCCGGACGCTGACCCGCGGCCCCGGCCCCGGCGCCTGCGCCTGCGCCGCCCCGACGCCCGTACGCCCCACCTCACGACCGATCCCGGACCCACTCACAGAAACGGCGGTTCGCCATGCCTGTCGCAGACCACGACCCCCTCGGGGACGAGCACTTCGGGGAGCGGCTCACCGACGCCCTGCGGGACACCGGCAGCACGTTCCGGACCGATCAGGCCCTGCTCGCCGCCCGGGGCGAGCTGCGCGGGCGGCGGCTGCGCACGCGCCGGTGGGCCGCCGTCGCGGGCGGTGTCGCCGGGGTCGCGCTCATCGGTGCGGCCGGGGCGGTGGTCCTGCCGGGCGGGACCGGCGACCGGCAGCAGGAGGCGGCGGCCACCACGAGCCCCGCACCCCGCTCCACCCCGGCCACGCCCGCCGGGGCGGTGACCGCCGACGCCCTCGTGGCCACCCTCAAGAAGCTGCTCCCCCGGGGCAGCTTCAGCAGCCAGGAGGGCCGCGGCACGGACACCCCGGTCGCCGGGAGGACGGTGTCCCCGTACGCCCGGGTCGTCTACGACGACGGGCGGGGCGAGGCCGCCGTTGCCGTCTCCGTGAACCGCCTGCTGCCCGGCAGCGAGGAGGCCCGCCGGACCGCGCAGTGCCCCCAGCTGGTCTTCGTCGCGTACGAGAACTGCTTCTTCAAGAAACTGGACGACGGCTCCTCTCTCGTGATCCTCAAGAGCCACGAGGATCTGAACCGGCGCAGCGGTACGAAGCTGTGGAGCGCCGAGCTGGTGACCCCGCGCGGCGAGCACGTCTCGGTGCGTGAGTGGAACGCCGCCGCCGAGAAGGGCTCCCCCGTCACCCGGGAGCAACCGCCGCTGGACTCCGCCGGATTGAAGGCGCTCGCCACCGCGCGCGAGTGGCGGGACTTCGCCGCCGCCGTCCCCGTCGACCCGCGGGCGAGCGCCGCGCCGCCCGCCCGGGACGGCTCGGTGTCCGCGACCCTCGCCGGTCTGGTGCCGCGCGGGCTGAAGGTGGTCTCGAAGGGGACGCCGGATCCGGGCTTCGGGTACGTCGTCGTGGACGACGGCCGGGGCCGCAGCCTGGTCCAGGTGAACGACCAGCCGGACATGCGCGACGTCGAGGGCCAGTTGTTCGGCTCGGGCGCCGAGACGCTGCCGGACGGCACCAAGGTCGTCACGCACCGGGGGCCCGGCGAGAAGGGCATCGACGGGATCGTCATGTGGACCGTGGACACGATCCGGCCGGACGGGCGCCGCGTGGTGGTCAGCGCCTTCAACTCCGGCGGGCAGAACTCACCGGCGACCCGGAAGGAACCGGCGCTCACGATGAAGCAGCTGGAGGGGATCGCCACCGACCCGAAGTGGCTGTCGCTCGGCTGACGACCGCTCCGAGGGCGGCCCCGGCGAGGTGCCCGGGGCCGTCCTCGGGCGTCGTCAGTCCTCGCTCTCCGCCTCGGACTTCGCCCCGCTCTTCTCGGTCTCCGCCTCGGTCCCGGCCGTGGGACCGGCCGCCTCGTCCGTGCCCCTCTCCTTCGGCTCCTCCGGTTCCGCCGCCTCGCCGTCCTCGAAGTACGCGTCGAGGACCGCGTCCAGCTCCGTCTCCCAGGCGGCGAACCGGGACCGGGCCGGGGCCTCGATCTCGATGGGGTACCAGCGGCGGTCGGGGGTGTGCACGGTGACGGTGAACCGCTTGCCGAAGCGGGGCGTCTCCGTCTCCACGGCGCCGATCTCGTCCCAGCGGAACTCGCACTCCTGGTCGTCCAGGGCGAGGCGTACGCCCCGGTGGTCGGCGACGATCCGGGCCCGGCGGTCGGCGGCCTCGAAGACCGGGCCGTCCACGGTCTCCTCCTCGGCGCCCTCGTCGGCTTCCGCGGTCCCGTCCGCGGCGTCCGGGACCGGCGGCTGCGCCTCCGCGTCCGGAGTCCCGGCGTCCGCCGCAGGCGTACGCTCCGGCTCCTCGGGGGCCGTGTCCCGGGCCGCGGCGGGTGAGGTGAGGCCGGGGACGAACGCCGGGTCGAAACCGGCGCCCGTCACGGGCTCGCTCTTCAGGGGCTGGCTGCTCGAACCTATGCGCTGCTCCACGCGGGCAGTATGGTCGACGTTCCTGTGTCACGAACAGTCAGCCCCTGGCTTCGTTATCAGACCCCTACAACCGCGCGCCGCGACGGGCCCCCGGAGACGCACCGGGGACCCGGCCGTCCGGTCAGACGAACAGGCTCAGCACCGCCGCCACCGCGAAGCCCGCGAGCGACAGCACGCTCTCCAGGACCGTCCACGTCTTCAGCGTGTCCCGTTCGCTGATGCCGAAGTACTTCGCCACCATCCAGAAGCCGCCGTCGTTGACGTGCGAGGCGAAGATCGAGCCGGCCGAGATCGCCATGATGACCAGCGCCACGAATGCCTGCGAGTGGTGCCCCTCGGCCAGCAGCGGGGCGACGATGCCCGCCGTGGTCACGATCGCCACCGTCGCCGAGCCCTGCGCCACCCGCAGCACCAGCGAGATCAGGTACGACAGCACGATGACCGGCAGTCCGACGCCGTTGAAGGTGTCCGAGAGGGCCTGGGCGACCCCGCTGGCCTTGAGGACGGCGCCGAAGACACCGCCCGCGCCGACCACCAGCAGGATGTTGCCGACCGGCTTCAGCGAGGCCGTGGAGACGGTCTCCAGGGACTTGCGCGACCAGCCGCGGCGGATGCCCAGCAGGTAGTAGGCGAGCACCAGGGCGATGGTCAGGGCCACGAAGGGGTGGCCGAAGAACTCGATCACCGAGCGGCCGGTGGACGGGTCCAGGGCCACGGAGGAGAAGGTGGCGGCGAGGATCAGCACCAGCGGGGTGCCGATGATGCCGAGGACCGCGCCGAGCGGCACCGGGGACTCCTTGGGCCGCACTCCGGAGGCACGCTGCTCGGCGAGGACCGCCCGCCTGGCCTCCTCGGCCGCCTCGACCATGTCCTGCGGCACCTCGACGAAGACCCGCTTGCCGATCCACGCGGAGTACGCCCAGGCGGCCAGCACCGCCGGGACGCCGCAGACGACGCCCATGAGGATGATCCAGCCGAGCTGCACGTGCAGCAGCCCGGCGGCGGCCACCGGGCCGGGGTGCGGCGGCAGGAAGGCGTGGGTCATGGACAGGCCCGCCAGCAGCGGCATGCAGTACAGGACGATCGACTTGCCGCCCCGCTTGGCGGCGGCGTAGACGAGGGGCGCCAGGACGAAGATGCCCACGTCGAAGAAGACGGGGATGCCGAAGATCAGTCCGGTCAGGCCCATGGCGAGCGGGGCGCGCTTCTCGCCGAACAGCCCCAGCAGGCGGGAGGCGAGCACCTCCGCTCCGCCGCTGACCTCCAGGATGGCGCCGAGCATGGTGCCCAGGCCGATGATGACGGCGACATGGCCGAGGATGCCGCCCATCCCGGACTCGATGGTGGAGACGGCGTCCGAGCGCTGGACGGTGCCGAACAGTTCGGTGACCGACAGGCCGGCCAGCAGGCCGACGGCTATGGAGACGGCGAGCAGCGCGACGAACGGCTGGAGCCGCGCCTTGATGATCAGGAACAGCAGCAGGGCGATGCCGATCCCGGCCACCAGGAGCAGCCCGGTCGTGCCGTCGACCAGGAGGAGGAGTCCGCCGGTGTGCGGGGGTGTCTGCGGCGCTGCCGCGGCGAGCGGATGGGACATGGGGGTCCTCTGCGTGAGTACATGCAGCTTTCGGGCAGGGAGGATCGCGGCGCGGCGCCCGGAGGGGTGGGGGGCGCCGCGCCGTGAGGGGGACGTGCGGTGGTACGAGCGGGGTGGGTCGCGAGGAAGGCGTCAGCCGAGGACGGCGAGCGCGTCGATCTCGATGAGGAGTCCCGCGGGCAGCCCGACGTAGACGGTGGTGCGCGCGGCGGGCGGCTGGGTGAGGCCCTGCTCCTCGAAGTAGGCGTTGTAGATCGCGTTCATCTCGGCGAAGTGGTCCACGTCGGTGAGGTAGACGCGGAGCATCATCACGTCGTCCCAGCCCGCGCCGCCCTCTTCGAGGATCGCCTTGACGTTGGCGAGGGTCTGGAGGGTCTGCTCGCGCAGGGTGGGCCCGGCGGGGGTGGGGGCCTTGCCCTCCTCGGCGGGCAGGAAGCCGACCTGCCCGGCGACCTGGAGGATGTTGCCCTTCTTCACGCCGTGGGAGAACTTGGCGGGCGGCACGGTGTGGGTCGACGGGGTGAGTGCGGTCTTCTCGGTCATGCGGTGTCCCTGTGCGGTGTGGTGGTGGGGGCGGGTACGGGGGTTCTCCCGGAGTACTCGCCGCTGATGGCCGCCGCGGTGCGGCGCACCAGCGGGAGCAGGGTGAGGAGTTCGTCGGCGGTGACGACGACGTTGGGCGCGGAGACCGACATCGCGGCGACCACGCGGCCGTCGGCGCCCCGGATGGGGGCGGCGACGCAGTTGATGGACTCCTCGTGGCCGCCGAGGTCGGTGGCCCAGCCCTGTTCGCGCACCGTCGCCAGCTCGGTGAGGAAGGCGGCGGCGTGGGGGGTCGAACGGGCCGTGTAGAGGGGGTAGTCGAGCCTCTCGGCGATCGCGCGCCGTTCGCTCTCGGGCAGGTCGGCCAGGAGCAGCTTGGCCACGGCGGCGACGGTGATCGCGACCGGCTTGCCGATCCGCGAGTACATGCGCACCGGGTAGCGGCTGTCGACCTTGTCGATGTACAGCACCTCGTTCTCCTCGTAGACCGCGAGGTGCACGGTGTGACCGCAGGTCTCGTTGAGGGCGAGGAGGTGGGGGTGGGCGATCTCGCGGATGTCGAGGTTCTCCATCGCCTCCTGGGCGAGCGCGAAGAGCCGGGCGCCGAGCCGGTAGCGCTGGTCGGACTGGCGGTAGACCAGGCCGTGTTCGTGCAGGGTGCGCAGCAGGCGCAGCGCCGTGGACTTGTGGACGCCGAGATGGTCGGCGACCCGTCCGAGGTCGGCGGGCCCCTCGGCGAGCAGCGGCAGGATGCTCAGCGCGCGGTCGACGGTCTGGCTCATGGCGTACGTACCTCCTCCTCGGCCCCTTCAGCGGTGCTCGTCCAGCCGGGGCCGAGTCGCAGTCTCCCCCACGCGGCCTCGTCCAGGGCGGCCAGCCGGTCGGCGCGCCCGCGGGCTGGGGGTGCGGCGAGGTCGCCGGGGACGGTGAGCGCGGCGGCGGCCGTCAGGTGGCCGTGGCGCAGCCGGGCGGTGGCGGGCAGGCCGCGCAGGGTGGCGGAGAGGAATCCGGCGGCGAAGGCGTCGCCCGCGCCGACGTGGGCGACGACGTCGACCCGGGGGGCCGGGACGAAGGTGGTGGTGGCCCGTGCCGTGGCGCCGGTCCGCTCGTACACCGTGGCGCCGTCCGCGCCGTGCTTGACGACGACGGTGCGCGGTCCGTCCAGCGCGTCGAGGATGTCCGTTCCGCCGTGCAGTCCCCATGCCTCGCGGGCCTCGTCGTCGCCGACGAAGACGAGGTCGGCGCCGCGGGCCAGGTCCAGCAGCACCCTGGCCCCGGCGGGGTCGGGCCACAGTCCGGGCCGGAAGTTGACGTCGAAGGAGACCAGCGGGCGGCCGGTGCGGGGCGCCGTCAGGGCGCGCAGCAGGCCGAGGCAGCCGGCGGACAGGGCCGCGGTGATGCCGGACAGGTGCAGCACGCGGCAGGCGTCCAGGGCGGCGGTGGCGACGGTGTCCGCGGTCATCGCGGAGGCCGCCGACCCGGCCCGGTAGTAGGCGACCTCGTGGGCGTCGGTGGCCCGGTCGCCCGCGGTGCGGAAGTAGACGCCGGTGGGGCGTGCGGTGTCGCGGCCCACGTGGGCGACGTCGACGCCGTGGGCGCCGATGGCCTCCACCAGGTGGTCGCCGAAACCGTCGGCGCCGACCCGGCTGACCCAGCGGGCGGAGTGCCCGGCGGCGGCGAGCGTGCACAGGACGTTGGACTCGGCGCCGCCGATGGCGCGGTCGAAGGACGGCACGTCGGCGAGGCGGCCGGGCCGGGAGGGCAGGAACGTGACCATGGACTCGCCGAGCGCCGCGACGTCCACGACGTCGGGGCCGTTGCAGGGTCCGGTGGCGGTCACGATGCTCGTAGCTCCTCGGTACGGGGGGCGGGATGCGGGGCTTTTCGTTGACCTCGCGTGGCCGAGATGTTAGACAGCATTAAGCGTAACGTGCAACGGTTGTTGCACATATTGCAATTCACCTGATCAGGGAGGCTCCATGAACACCGAGGCGCTGGCACGCCTGGCCGAGGAACGGGTCGACCACCGGTTCAAGGGCCTTCCGCCGGACGCGGACGGGCTGACCGTGGGCGAGCTGGCGGCCCAGCGCCGCGACCTGTTCACCGGCGGCTTCACCACGCCGGTGCTGGCGCTGTCCGCCGAGCGCCTGGAGCACAACCTGCGCCTGATGGAGACCTACGCGGCCCGCCACGGCCTCGCCTTCGCCCCGCACGGCAAGACCTCCATGGCCCCGCAGCTCTTCCACCGCCAGCTCGCGTACGGCGCCTGGGGCATCACCCTCGCGCTGCCGCACCAGGTGCGGGTGGCGCGGGCGTTCGGCGTCGAGCGGATCTTCCTCGCCAACGAACTGGTCGATCCGGCCGCCCTGCGCTGGGCCGCCGCCGAACTCGCCGCTGACCCGGCCTTCCGCCTCGTCTGCTACGTGGACTCGGTGCGCGGTGCGGAACTGATGGACGCGGCGCTGCGCGAGGCCGGTGCCACCCGTCCGCTCGACGTGGTCGTGGAGCTGGGCGCGGGCGAGGGCGCGCGCACCGGGGCGCGCACCGAGGCGGAGTGCGCGGCGGTCGCGGACGCGGTCGCCGCCGCGGCCACCCTGCGGCTGACCGGGGTCGCCGGGTACGAGGGCGAGGTCCCGCGGGCGGACCCGGAGCGGGTGCGGGCCTGGCTGGACCGGCTGGTCGCCCTCGCCGCCGCCCTCGACCGGGCGGGCCGGTTCGCGGACGCGGAGGAGATCGTGGTGAGCGCGGGCGGCAGCGCCTGGTTCGACGCGGTCGCCGACGCGTTCGCCGGCGTCCCGGAGCTGTCCCGGCCGGTGCTCAAGCTGCTGCGCTCGGGCGCGTACGTCTCGCACGACGACGGTCACTACCGCGAGATCACCCCGTTCAACCGGGTCCCGCAGGAAGGCGCCCTGGAGCCCGCCTTCCGGCTGTGGGCGCAGGTGGTCTCCCGGCCCGCCGAGGGGCAGGCGTTCGCCAACGCGGGCAAGCGGGACGCGGCCTACGACCTCGATCTGCCCGTCGCCCAGGTGGTGCGCCGCGACGGCGCCGAGCGCCCGGCGGACGGCATCGCCGTGACCGGCCTGTCCGACCAGCACACCTGGCTGGCCACCGATCCGGAGGCCGACCTCGCGGTCGGCGACTGGATCGGCCTCGGCCTGTCCCACCCGTGCACGTCCTTCGACAAGTGGCAGCTGATCCCGGTCGCCGAGGCGGACGGCACGGTCGTCGACTACGTCCGCACGTTCTTCTAGACCCCGTCCTTCCGGACCACTCCCTCGCGGACACCCGTCCGCACCCGTATACCCGTACGTTCTTCCGGGAGCCACCGAAGGCGGCGGCACCGGTGGAAGGAGCCACCCATGGATCCGGTCGAGCCGGCCGATCTCACCGATCTCGTCATCCGGGACGCGGATGTCGTGGACGGCACCGGCGCCCCCTCCTACCGCGCCGATGTGGCGGTCAGGGGCGGCCGGATCGTGTCGATCGTCAAGGAGGCGGCCGCGGCGGGCTGTCAGCGCCCGCGGGCCCGGCGCGAGCTGGACGCGGAGGGCCTGGTCCTCTCCCCCGGCTTCGTCGACATGCACGCGCACAGCGATCTGGCCCTGCTGCGCGACCCCGACCACAGCGCGAAGGCCGCCCAGGGCGTCACCCTGGAGGTGATCGGGCAGGACGGCCTGTCGTACGCGCCGGTCGACGACCGCACCCTGGCCGAGGTGCGCCGGGCGATCTCCGGCTGGAACGGCCACGGCGACGACATCGACTTCGACTGGCGCTCGGTGGGCGAGTACCTGGACCGGCTGGACCGCGGCTTCGGCGGCGAGGGCATCGCCGTCAACGCGGCCTATCTGATCCCGCAGGGCACCGTGCGCGCCCTCGCGGTCGGCTGGGAGGACCGCCCGGCCGCCCCGGACGAACTGGAGCGGATGCGGCGCCTGGTCGCCGAGGGCCTGGAGCAGGGCGCGGTGGGCCTGTCCTCCGGGCTCACCTACACGCCCGGGATGTACGCCGAGGACGCCGAACTGACCGAGCTGTGCCGGGTGGTGGCCCGCCACGGCGGCTACTACTGCCCGCACCACCGCAGTTACGGCGCCGGGGCGCTGGAGGCGTACGCGGAGATGGTGGAGCTGACCCGGGCCGCGGGCTGCCCGCTGCACCTGGCGCACGCCACCATGAACTTCGGCCCCAACAAGGGCCGGGCGCCCGAGCTGCTGGCGCTGCTGGACGACGCGCTCGCGGCGGGCGCCGACATCACCCTCGACACCTATCCCTACACACCGGGCTGCACCACGCTGGTCGCGCTGCTGCCGGGCTGGGCGAGCGAGGGCGGCCCGGAGCGGATCCTGGAGCGGCTCGCCGACGACGACACCGCCGAGCGGATCCGCCACCACCTGGAGGTGACCGGCTCGGACGGCTGCCACGGTGTGCCGGTGGAGTGGGAGACCATCGAGATCTCCGGCGTCACCGATCCCGCGCTCGCCGGACATGTCGGCCGCACCGTCGCCGAGACGGCGGCGGCTCGCGGCGAGAGCCGCTGGGCCGTCGCCCGCCGGCTGCTCCTCGCCGACCGGCTCGGCACGACGATCCTCCAGCACGTCGGCCACGAGGAGAACGTGCGGGCCATCATGCGCCACCGGGTGCACACCGGCGGCTCCGACGGCATCCTCCAGGGCACCAAGCCGCATCCGCGCGCCTACGGCACCTTCCCGCACTACCTCGGGCACTACGTACGGGAGTTGGGAGTGCTGTCGCTGGAGGAGTGCGTGGCGCACCTGACCTCGCGGCCCGCGGCCCGGCTCAGACTGCCGGACCGCGGTGTGGTCCGCGAGGGGCACCGTGCCGACCTGGTGCTGTTCGACCCGGCCACGGTGGCGGCCGGGTCGACCTTCGCCGAGCCGCGCGCGCTGCCCACGGGGATCCCGTACGTCCTGATCGACGGCCGGTTCGTGATCGAGGACGGGCGGCGCACGGACGTCCTGGCGGGGCGGGCGGTCCGCCGCACTCCGGTGTGACCGGCCGCCCCGCCGCGGCCGCTACGGCTTGGGCAGGACGCAGCCGGACCTGTTCAGGTCCAGCTGGTTGCCGGCCTTGAAGCAGGCCGGTATCTGGTAGGTCTCCTCGGCGTAGTTGATGCCCTCGCGGACGGTGACGTTGCCGTTCTCGTCGACCTCGCAGGGGTTGTTCTCGGTGCAGCGCTCGCCGTCCTCGTTGCCGGTGTTGTTGACGGCGACGACCTTGCCGGTGGCGGTGTCGATGACGGGCGAGCCGGAGGTGCCGCCGATCGTGTTGCAGGAGGAGGTGTAGCGGACCGAGTCCTTCCAGGTCCAGCCGCCCTCCTTGAGGCGGTACACGAACCCGTCGATGTTGCAGCTGTAGGTGCGCTTCCAGTAGCCGGAGACCACCTTGATCGCGGTGCCGGCCACCGGGTGGGTGTCGCTGACGGTCAGCGCGCTGATCCCGTAGGAGCTCCTGATCTGCGCGTAGGTGCGGGTGAGCTGGTAGATCGTGACGTCGGTGTCGGTCATCGTGGAGTAGACGACCTTGTTGGCGCGCAGCGTGGCGACCTGGGAGCCGGCCGAGTTGAGCAGCCCGAAGGAGCGGCTGGAGCTCTGGTTGACGATGACCTGGCCGGGCGACGGGAACCCGGTCTCCAGGCAGTGGCCGTTGCTGAGCACGAGCGCCGGGTCGCTGTCCGCGGAGGCGGGGAAGCGGATGACGGAGCCGGAGCAGTTGCTCAGCGCCACGGTCCCGGCGAAGTCGACGGCCTTGGCGGCGGGTGCCGTGCTCCCGGCCTGGGCCGAGGCCGCGGCGGGTGCCACGCCGGCCCCGGTGATCACCAGGGTCGCGAGCGCGGCCAGGAGAGGCTTGTTCATGTGGGGGTCCCCTCTTCGGACGTGAGCGACCGGAGATCTTCCGGCCGCCCTCTTGTCATGCGCATTGTGATGGCCTGCGCGGGCGTGGACAAGAAGCCGTCACGGCATCGCGGGTTCTCCCCCGGTGCGCGGGGCCACCGAGGGGTCCCGGGCGGCGGGCCCCGGGGCGCGTCAGCCGCGCCGGTCGCCTCACCCGCGCGAGGGAAGCGGGCCGCCGGGTGTCTCAAGTGGCGGAAAACACGAGCCACCGGGCGTTACCCGGCCGTAAGCTCCCAGACATGCAGGTGATCCAGTCGACCAAGCTCGCCAACGTCTGTTACGAGATCCGGGGACCGGTGCTCGAGGAGGCGATGCGGCTGGAGGCGGCCGGTCACCGCATCCTGAAGCTGAACACCGGCAATCCGGCCGCGTTCGGCTTCGAGTGCCCCCCGGAGATCCTGGAGGACATCCTCCGCAACGTCTCCACGGCCCACGGCTACGGCGACGCCAAGGGCCTGCTCGCCGCCCGCCGCGCCGTGGTCATGCACAACCAGACCCTCGGCATCGAGACCGACGTCGAGCACGTCTTCATCGGCAACGGCGTCTCCGAGCTGATCGTGATGGCGATGCAGGCGCTGCTCGACGACGGCGACGAGGTCCTCGTCCCGGCGCCGGACTACCCGCTGTGGACCGCCGCCGTCTCGCTCTCCGGCGGCACCGCCGTGCACTACCGCTGCGACGAGCAGTCCGACTGGATGCCCGATCTCGCCGACGTGGAGCGCAAGGTCACCGACCGCACCAAGGCGATCGTGATCATCAACCCGAACAACCCGACCGGCGCGGTCTACGACCCGGCCGTGCTCAAGGGCCTCACCGACATCGCCCGCCGGCACAACCTGCTGGTCTGCTCCGACGAGATCTACGACAAGATCCTCTACGACGGCGCCGTGCACACCCCGACCGCGTCCGTCGCGCCCGACCTGCTGACCCTCACCTTCAACGGGATGTCCAAGGCGTACCGGGTGGCGGGCTACCGGGTCGGCTGGATGGCGGTCTCCGGCCCCCGCGCGCACGCCGACTCCTACATCGAGGGCCTGACCATCCTGGCCAACATGCGCCTGTGCGCGAACATGCCGGGCCAGCACGGCGTGGTCGCCGCGCTCAGCGGGCGGCAGACCATCGAGGACCTGGTGCTGCCCGGCGGGCGGCTGAAGGAGCAGATGGACACCGCCCACCAGCTGCTCACCCAGATCCCGGGCGTCAGCTGCGTACGCCCCAAGGGCGCGCTGTACCTGTTCCCGCGCCTGGACCCCAAGGTCTTCAAGATCAAGGACGACCGGCGGATGGTGCTCGACCTGCTGCGCCGCGAGAAGATCATGGTCGTCCACGGCACCGGCTTCAACTGGCCCGAGCCCGACCACTTCCGCGTCGTCACCCTGCCCTCGGTCGGCGATCTGCGCGACGCGGTGAGCCGGATCGGCACCTTCCTGGACGGCTACGGCCAGCCCTGACGCTCACCGTGCGTGGTCCCGCGGACCGCTTCCGCGAACCGACTCAACCTTAGACAGGTTCTAATGTAGGATGTCTTCTGTCAGAGCACAGGAGGCCGTCCCATGTACGAACCGATCCGCAGCAAGTCGGTCCACAGCACGATGGCCGGCACCACCTCGGACTTCCCCCACCGCTCCCGCGAGGAGGAGCTGGACATCCAGCTCGCCGGGCATCTCGCGGCGCTGCTCGCCGTCACCGACGAGCTGCGCACCCTCGCCCCGGCGGCCGACCTGGACACGGCGGCCGACCGGCTCGCCGAGCAGGTGACCCGGCTGCGGGCGGGCCGCCCCCCGGTCCGCACCCCGGTGGCCGCGGTCACCGAGCTGCCGCTCCTGCACCGGCGGGCGCACGCGCTCGCCGGACGGGCGCTCGTCGTCGCCGCCTCCCGGGCGGACACGGCGGCGGCCATCCTGGCGGCCGAGCGCATGGACGCGCACGCCGCCGCGCAGGGAGAGCCCCCGGAACTGAGCGGTGCCGCCCAGTAGCGCCCGCCGTCATTCCTGACGGCACACCCGGCCCTCTCCGAGGGCCCCGCACACGGCCCCGGTCCGCGCGCACCCGCAGCGACGCGCGGACCGGGCGCCACACACCCCGCGCGGCCGCACCCGGTGGACCCGGTGGAGGAGAAACGTGACCGTCCCCCGCGCCACCGTCCGGCCCGCCCGCCGCACCGACCTCCCCGAGGTCGCCGCCGTCTACGGGCACCACGCCCTGCACGGCGTCGCCACCTTCGACGAGGCGCCCCGCCCCCTGGCGGAGTAGGAACGCAAGTACGACGACCTCCTCGCGCGCGGTCTGCCGTTCCTCGTCACCGAGGAGGCGGGCCGCGTCACGGGCTTCGCCCACGCGGGTCCGTACCGGCCCAAGCCCGCGTACCGGTACACCGTGGAGGACTCCCTCTACCTCGCCCCGGACGCCACCGGCCGCGGCCTGGGCGCCGCGCTGCTGGGCGCGCTGCTCGACGCCTGCGGGCACGCCGGGGCGCGGCGCGTGGTCGCGGTGATCACCGATCCCGGCGGCGAGGCGTCGGTCGCGCTGCACCGCCGCTTCGGCTTCACCGAGGCGGGCAGACTCACCGCGGTCGGGTACAAGCACGGCCGCTGGCTGGACACGCTGCTGTTCCAGCGGGAGCTGTGAGACCCCCCCGGCCGGCCGGACGGACGGACGGGGACCGGCACGTGGCCCCGCCGCCCTGCCCCGCCCGCTCCCGGTCCCGGCCTCAGCCGAAGATCACCACGAAGAGCACGAACAGCACCAGGATCGCCAGGATCACCGCCCAGACCGGCCAGTTCCCGCGGCCCTGCGGCTCTTCCGGGCCGCCGCCGCGCGGGCGGTCCTCGTCCAGGTCGGGGTTGTCCGGACGGTCGTGCTTGTAGAAGTCGCCGTCTCCAGCCATGCCTGATCACGCTCCTTCGACGGGGGACTCCCGGGTACCCCGCAGCCCGCCCGGCCATACGGCGGGCTGAGCCGAACGGGTGAGCGCACACGCACGGGAGGCCGGACCCGTACGCCGTTGTACGGGTCCGGCCTCCCGCCGGTCCGGCCGCGGCCGGCCGGAGCGACGGTGCAGGTCAGGGCAGGTCGCGACCGGCCGCGGAGCTCACGGGGACGGTCCCTCGCGGGCCTCTTGCCGACGAGGGGCCCGCCCGGTCAGCCCAGGCGCTCGACCAGCGCGCGGTACTGCTCCCACAGCTCCTCGGGCGTGTGGTCACCGAAGGTTTTCAGGTGCTCCGGGACCAGCGCGGCCTCCTCGCGCCACACGTCCTTGTCGACGGTGAGCAGGAACTTCAGGTCGGAGGCGGACAGGTCCAGGCCGTCGGTGTCCAGGGCGGCCTCGGTCGGCAGGATCCCGATCGGCGTCTCCACGCCCTCCGCCTTGCCCTCCAGGCGCTCGACGATCCACTTCAACACCCGGCTGTTCTCGCCGAAGCCCGGCCAGACGAACCTGCCCTCGTCGTCCTTGCGGAACCAGTTGACGTAGTAGATCTTCGGCAGCAGGGACTGGTCCCTGCCCTTGGCGACGTCCACCCAGTGGCCCATGTAGTCGCCCATGTTGTAGCCGCAGAACGGCAGCATGGCGAACGGGTCGCGGCGCAGCTCACCGACCTTGCCCTCGGCCGCCGCGGTCTTCTCGGAGGCGACGTTGGCGCCGAGGAAGACCCCGTGGTTCCAGTCGAAGGACTCGGTCACCAGCGGTACGGCGCTGGCGCGGCGGCCGCCGAAGAGGATCGCCGAGATCGGCACGCCCCTGGGGTCCTCCCACTCCGGCGCGATGATCGGGCACTGGGCGGCGGGCGTGGTGAAGCGGGCGTTGGGGTGCGCGGCCGGGGCGCTGGAGGCGGGCGTCCAGTCGTTGCCCTTCCAGTCGACCAGGTGGGCCGGGGTCTCCTCCGTCATGCCCTCCCACCACACGTCGTTGTCGTCGGTGAGGGCGACGTTGGTGAAGACCGAGTTGCCCCACAGCGTCTTCATCGCGTTGGCGTTGGTGTGCTCGCCGGTGCCGGGGGCGACACCGAAGAAGCCGGCCTCCGGGTTGATCGCGTACAGGCGGCCGTCCTCGCCGAACCGCATCCACGCGATGTCGTCGCCGATGGTCTCCACGCTCCAGCCGGAGACGGTGGGCTCCAGCATGGCGAGGTTGGTCTTGCCGCAGGCGCTGGGGAAGGCGGCGGCGACGTACTTGGCCTCGCCGGTGGGCGGGGTGAGCTTGAGGATCAGCATGTGCTCGGCGAGCCAGCCCTCGTCGCGGGCCATCACGGAGGCGATGCGCAGGGCGTAGCACTTCTTGCCGAGCAGCGCGTTGCCGCCGTAGCCGGAGCCGTAGGACCAGATCTCGCGGTCCTCGGGGAAGTGCGAGATGTACTTGGTGGAGTTGCACGGCCAGGGGACATCCGCCTGGCCGGGCTCCAGCGGGGCGCCGAGGGTGTGCACGGCCTTGACGAAGAAGCCGTTGTCGCCGAGTTCGTCGAGGACCGGCTGTCCCATGCGGGTCATGGTGCGCATGGACACGGCGACGTAGGCGGAGTCGGTGATCTCGACGCCGATCGCGGACAGCGGCGAGCCCAGCGGGCCCATGCAGAACGGGACGACGTACATCGTCCGGCCCTTCATCGAGCCGCGGAAGATGCCGCCCTCGCCGCCCTCGCCCCGGAAGATCTCCCGCATCTCGGCGGGGGCCTTCCAGTGGTTGGTGGGGCCGGCGTCCTCCTCCTTCTCGGAGCAGATGAACGTCCGGTCCTCGACGCGGGCCACGTCGGACGGATCGGAGGCCGCGTAGTAGGAGTTGGGGCGCTTGATCGGGTCGAGCCTGCGGAACGTGCCCTTCTCGACGAGCTCCCCGCACAGGCGCTCGTACTCGGACTCGGATCCGTCACACCAGACGACCCGGTCCGGCTGCGTGAGTTCCGCGATCTCGTCGACCCACGAGATCAGGTCCTTGTGGTTGGTCGGGATGACGGGGGGAGCCGCGATGTCGCGCGCCACGATCGCTCCTAAATGAGGGGTTTTCTGACTTGTCGCCCCGTGGGGGCTGCGACCCGGATGCTTCGTAGCCGCTCATCCGGTGCCGACCGCACTCATTTGATCATCCGCCGCGGGTGCCCATCTGTCCAGAGGGCCGCACAAGTGAGCAGGGTGAGGAATCCCACGGTCACAGCGGTTTTTTGCGTTTGCGTGGCGGTCGGCTGAAAGAATTTTTGCGTTCACCCGGATTTCCGGTGATCACGTCACTCACCCTGTGCACTGACAGCCGACTTACGGTGACCTGGGTACCATGCCGCCCATGACTGCGTCCGCGTCCGACGCGCCCCTGGACCCGCCGGCCGGTGGCCGCGGTCCGGCGGCGCTCTCTCTGCCGCACCCGATCAAGCCGAAGCTGCGCGGCTGGCTGCACCTCGGGATGTTCCCCGCCGTGCTCATAGCGGGCCTGGTGCTCACCGCGCTCGCCGACTCACCCCGGGGCCGTGTCGCCTGCGGGATCTATGTCCTCACCGCCTGCCTGCTGTTCGGGGTGAGCGCCCTCTACCACCGGGGCAACTGGGGCCCGCGGATGGGCGGGCTGCTGCGCCGCCTCGACCACGCGAACATCTTCCTGATCATCGCGGGCACCTACACCCCGCTGACCCTGCTGCTCCTGCCCGGCGGCAAGGGGCAGTGGCTGCTGTGGGGGATCTGGGCCGCGGCGGCGGCCGGCATCGTCTTCCGCGTCTTCTGGGTCGGCGCCCCGCGCTGGCTCTACACCCCCTGCTACATCGCCATGGGCTGGGCCGCGGTCTTCTTCCTGCCCGACTTCATGCGCACCGGCGGCATCGCGGTCCTCGTCCTGGTGGTCGTCGGCGGCCTCCTCTACAGCGCGGGCGGCCTCGTCTACGGCATCAAGCGGCCGAACCCGTCCCCGCGCTGGTTCGGCTTCCACGAGGTCTTCCACTCCTTCACCCTGGCCGCGTTCGCGGTCCACTACGTGGGGATCTCCCTGGTGGCGTACCAGCACGCCTGATCCCCCGGCCCCGCCCCCTCCGGATCCCTCTCCAGGCCACGGCTCGCACGAGCCGTGGCCTTTTCGCGCGCCCTCGCCCGGCTTCGGCTTCGGCTTCCCGGCGGCCCCGGCCGTGGCCGCCCAGGGAGCCGATGCCGGACAATGACCCCATGACGGCCGCACGTTCTTCCGAGTTCTCCCCTCCTCCCCCGCCGCCGGGGCGCCGGGGCGCCGCCGCCGAGGGGCCCCGGCTCGGCCTGCGGGAGCGGAAGAAGATCAAGACCCGGGAGGCGATCCGCGCGGCGACGTACGCTCTGGTCGGGGAGCAGGGGTACGACGCCACGACGATCGAGCGGATCGCGGAGCGCGCCGAGGTGTCGCCGTCGACCGTCTTCCGGTACTTCCCCACCAAGGAGGACATCGTCCTCACCGACGAGCACCACCCGTTCCTGGCGGCGGAGCTGCGCGCCCGGCCCGCCGACGAGCCGTGGCCGGAGTCGGTGCGGGCCGTGCTGCGCCGGGCCATAGCGGTGGGGGTGGACGGCGACCCGGAGGTGTCGCGGCTGCGCACCCGCCTGATGGCGGAGGTGCCCGCGGTGCGCTCGCGGATGACGGAGAGCATGTCGGCCACGAGCC
Source organism: Streptomyces sp. SAT1 (assembly GCF_001654495.1). GTDB lineage: Bacteria > Actinomycetota > Actinomycetes > Streptomycetales > Streptomycetaceae > Streptomyces > Streptomyces andamanensis. The sequence goes on along the minus strand of NZ_CP015849.1, from coordinate 4,610,857 downwards.
GCCTGCTGTGCGACGCCTTGGCCGAGCGCACCGGCCGGGACCCCGGGAGCCTGGAGGTACGGGCCTGGTCCATGTCCTTCATCGGCGCGCTGCTGGAGACCCTCCTGTACTGGGCCGAGAACGGCCACCGCGACGACCTCGCGGACCTCGTCGACCGCACCCTGGACGTGCTGGAGCACGGCCTGGGCACGGCGAGGCTCTGAGGCGCGCCGCCCCGGAAAACGGCTGCGGCGCGGCGTGCCGCCCGTGCCATCCTGACGCGATGAACGGTCCCGAGATCCACGTCGAGTTCGCCCCCGGCCTGCACCTGTTCGTCCCCCGGGCCAGGCGCCGGGGCGCCACCCCGGTCGTCACCGACGGCGTCTCCACGCTCGGCCATGTCGTGGAGTCCCTGGGCGTCCCGCTGACCGAGGTCGGCGCGCTGGTCGTGGACGGCCGCGAGGTGCCGGTCTCCCACGTCCCGGGGGCGGCCGAGACGGTACGGGTGGGGGCCGTCGACCGCCCCCAGCGGGTGCCCGGCGCCCCGCTGCGCTTCCTCCTCGACGTGCATCTGGGCACCCTCGCCCGCCGGCTGCGCCTGCTCGGCGTCGACACGGCGTACGAGTCGACGGACATCGGCGACCCGGCGCTCGCCGCCCGGTCCGCGGCCGAGAAGCGGGTGCTGCTCAGCCGCGACCGCGGTCTGCTGCGCCGCCGCGAGCTGTGGGCGGGCGCCTTCGTCTACAGCACCCGCCCCGACGACCAGCTCCACGACGTCCTGGACCGCTTCCGCCCCGCCCTGCGCCCCTGGACCCGCTGCACCGCCTGCAACGGCCTGCTGCGCGAGGCCACCAAGGACGAGGTCGCCGACCGGCTGGAACACGGCACCCAGCGCACCTACGACGTCTTCGCCCAGTGCCCCGACTGCGGACGCGCCTACTGGAAGGGCGCCCACCACGAGCAGTTGGAGGCGATCGTGGAGAGGGCTCTGGCCCTGCGCCCGCAGGACAGCTGAACCGGCCGGATCCCGGCGGGCCGGGCCGAGGTCCCGCGCGCGCCGGTCGGCCGGCAGGCTCGGGCACCGGGGCACGCACGGGCCACCGGGCTCCGGCGGCCGGGCGCGGCACACCGCCGCCGCCAAGCGCCCTCAGCGGCCGGCACCCGGACGCCGACCGCCGCATCCCTCCCCCGGGACCCCGAACGGCCCGCCCCGCGGGCTCTCGCCCGTCGGCGGCTGCCGTCGACCGTCGACGGCACCCGCTCCCCGCCCTCCCGGGACACCGGGCACGACACGTGTCCCGCCCGGCTTCCCGGCCTCCCGGCCTCCCGGCCGCCGGACGGCGCGCGCACCGGACCGTCGTTCAGCCGTCGAGCGCGGCGCGCAGGCGCTCCGGGTCGGTGGTCGGGGCGTCGCAGGTGAAGTCGCGGCAGACGTAGGCGGTCGCCTCGCCGCCCACCAGCGGGCGGTCGGCGAGCAGCGGGAACTCCTCGGCGCCGGGTGTGCCGCAGGCGACGACGGCGCCGGGCGCGGTGGCCAGGAGAGCCGTGCGGTGCAGGGTGCGGGTCCGCTCGTCGGTGAGGGACGGTCCGACGACGGCGACCTCGCGCGGTCCGTCGAGCAGCGCCTCGGCGACGGCCAGCCCCCAGCCGATGAAGCGCGGCACCCGCGGGCCAAGCGCCGTGACCACGCCCAACGCCCGTTCGGCGGCGGTGCGGTGGGGTGCGGAGCCGGTGTGCGCGGCGTAGCCGAGCAGGGCGCCCGCCGCTGCGGTCCAGCCGGAGGGGGCGGCGTTGTCGGTGGGGTCCTGCGGGCGGCGGATCAGCTGTTCGGCGTCGGCGGCGGTGTCGTGGAGGGCGCCGGTGCCCGGGTCGGTGAACCGGCTCAGCACATGGTCGAGGAGCAGACCGGCGAAGTCGAGCCAGACGCCCTCGCAGGTGACCGAGGCGAGCGCGAGGAAGCCCTCGGCGACGTCGGCGTAGTCCTCCAGCACCCCGGCGTTCGCCCCGGCCCGTCCGTTCCTGCTGGTGCGCGTCAGGCCCGCGTGCTCGTCCATGTGCAGCCGTACGAGCAGGTCGGCGGCGCCGAGTGCGGCCTCGACCAGGTCGGGACGGTCGAAGTAGGCGCCGGTCTCGGCGAGGGCGGCGACGGCCAGGCCGTTCCAGGCGGCGACGACCTTGTCGTCCCGGCCGGGCGCGGGCCGCTCGGCGCGCGCCTGAAGCAGCCGGCGGCGGATGCCCTCGACACGGGCCGCGTCGTGGACGCCCTCGCTCAGCGGGAGCTGGAGGACGGAGGCGCCCTCCTCGAAGGTGCCCTCCTCGGTGACGCCGAAGTACTGCGCGGCCAGTTCGGCGTCCTCGGCGCCGAGCACCTCGCGCAACTGCTCGGGCGTCCACACGTAGTAGGCGCCCTCGACGTGCCGCCCCGTGCCGTCGTCGCTGTCGGCGTCCAGCGCGGAGGCGAACCCGCCCTGCTCGGTACGGAGTTCGCGGACCATGAAGTCGGCGGTCTCCAGGGCGATCCGGCGGGCCTGCTCGGAGCCGGTGGCGCGCCACAGATGGGCGTAGACGCGGCACAGCAGGGCGTTGTCGTACAGCATCTTCTCGAAGTGCGGCACCACCCAGTCGCGGTCCACCGAGTAGCGGGCGAAGCCGCCGCCGAGCTGGTCGTAGAGGCCGCCGCGGGCCATCCGCTCGCAGGTGTCCCGGGCCATCTGTAGGGCGCCCTCGGAGCCGGTGCGGGCGTGGTGGCGCAGCAGGAACTCGATCACCATGGACGGCGGGAACTTGGGCGCCCCGCCGAAGCCGCCGCGCTGCGGGTCGTACTCCCGGGTCAGCGCGAGCAGCGCCCGCCCCAGCTCCTCACCGCCCGGCGCCCCCGCACCACCGTGCTCGAACTCCCGCTGCGCCAGATCCCGCACGATCTTCCCGGCCACCTCGGTGACCTCGTCCCGCCGCGTCTCCCACGCCTGCCGCACCCCTTGCAGCACCTGCCGGAACGACGGCATCCCGTGCCGGGGCTCGGGCGGGAAGTACGTACCGAAGTAGAACGGCTCGGCCTCCGGCGTCAGAAACACCGTCATCGGCCACCCACCCTGCCCGGTGGCCGCCTGCACCGCCTCCATGTACACGGCATCGACGTCGGGCCGCTCCTCCCGGTCCACCTTGACACTGACGAAGTACTCGTTGAGGTAGTCGGCGGTGTCCTGGTCCTCGAAGGACTCGTGGGCCATGACGTGGCACCAGTGACACGCCGAGTACCCGACACTGAGCAACACAGGCACACCCCGCCGCCGCGCCTCCTCGAACGCCTCCGGTTCCCAGGGCCACCAGTCGACCGGATTGTCAGCGTGCTGAAGCAGATAGGGCGAGGTCACACCAGCCAGCCGGTTCATGCGCTCCAGCCTCTCACGCCGCCCGGCCGTGACGGCTCAGCCCGCGATCCCTTCCTGGCGGCCCTTGCGGCCCTTGCGGCCCTTGCGACCGGTGGGCTTCCGCTCCGGTACGGCGCCGGTGTCCCGCTGGGAGACGCAGGACGCTGAGGCGAGCGGCACGGGATCTGACGAGCATCCTCGAAGGAGGTGCGCCACGACCACCGAGATGGTCGCACCCGCGTGGATGCACACGCGGAGCACCGCGAAGCGGTACGACTCTGGTCCGAGGAGCGAGGAGCGAGGAGCGAGGAGCGAGGAGCAGCGTGCCGGGTGCCGGCGTCGAGGTCGTGGACGGGGCGGCCGTCGTGCGTCCGACCGCGTCCGAGCGCCACAACCGGCCGGCCCGGACCCTGGCCAACGCCCTGGGCACCGCCGCAGGCCCGGACTGGAACACCGACACCGACTTTGGCACCGACTTCGACGTCCGCCTGCGGGACGCTCCTCTCACCATCCGGCGCCCCGACGTGATCGTGTACCGAGCAGAGACCATAGATCTCACGCTCACTTGCCCGAGCACGAGTTGCTGGTGGCCGAGGTCGTGCCGCCGGTCTCGGAGACGACCGGTCCGAAGACGCTGCACAGCACCACGAGGAACGAGCCCGCGACGAACGTGAGAGCCGGTACGGGCGTCGGACACCTTCACATTGATCATCGTCTGGCCGATAGCGGCGCAACCGCCCATGCCGACGACGAACCCGGTGACGATATTGGCGATGCCCCGGCCGATGGACTCGCGGCCCTTGAAGAAGCCGATGTCGGTGCTGCCGCCGAGTCGCTGCGCTCCCGCAACGGGTCAAGCACCCTGTTCGGCACCCGACCACGCAGAACGATCGGTCAACGTGCACTGACGGGACGAGCTGACCAGCCACTCCTATGCGCTGAAAGCGAGCGCCGTCTACAGTGCATGCCATGCCTGCCATCCACCTGCCACGGAGCACCACCCCCGGTAAAGTAACAGCAAAGCCTCTCTGACACTGCAGGTCAGGAAGGGTGCTCTCCGCGCGAGCGGAGGTGGTCCGGAGCGGCACATCGCCGCCATGGACCGTGGGGAGTGCTCTCCGCGCGAGCGGAGGTGGTCCGGACCAGGAGAACGCCCCCCGCGAGTTGGTCGGGTGTTCTCCGCGCGAGCGGAGGTGGTCCGGTGCGCTGCCATGACTGCCCGGCGTCGGACATGTGTTCTCCGCGCGAGCGGAGGTGGTCCGGAGTCGAGACCCGATGGACGTCACCGCCCGCAGTGTTCTCCGCGCGAGCGGAGGTGGTCCGTCGCTGTTCAGGGAGCGTCCGCCGCGGGGCTGGTGTTCTCCGCGCGAGCGGAGGTGGTCCGTGGATTGCCGTCCACTCATTTGGCGCGCGCGGGTGTTCTCCGCGCGAGCGGAGGTGGTCCGAGGGCCCGCTCGGCGGCGGCGCGCAGGGTGTCGTGTTCTCCGCGCGAGCGGAGGTGGTCCGCCGCGGCGCAGCCGGTCGCCCTGGTCCCGCGCGTGTTCTCCGCGCGAGCGGAGGTGGTCCGTGCCGGTCGAAGGCATGCGCGAACTTGAGCGCGTGTTCTCCGCGCGAGCGGAGGTGGTCCGTTTCAGCACGAGGTCTTCGTCGAGCGTGAACGGTGCTCTCCGCGCGAGCGGAGGTGGTCCGTTCTTCAGTTCCAGGCGGGCGGCTTCTTCGATGTGCTCTCCGCGCGAGCGGAGGTGGTCCGGCCCCCGACGGCACGGTGGTGGAGGGCTGCTTGTGCTCTCCGCGCGAGCGGAGGTGGTCCGTGCGTGACGACCGGCGACCCGCACCGCACCTCGTGCTCTCCGCGCGAGCGGAGGTGGTCCGGAACGCGGGCCGACAACCGCGGTGAGGCCCACGTGCTCTCCGCGCGAGCGGAGGTGGTCCGCAGGCCGCTGAGGCTGCGGAGGCCGCCCGGCGGTGCTCTCCGCGCGAGCGGAGGTGGTCCGTGCTGGTATGCACGACATGGTTTCAAGCGTGCGTGCTCTCCGCGCGAGCGGAGGTGGTCCGGCCGACTCACCCGACACCGAGACCCCGGCCGGGTGCTCTCCGCGCGAGCGGAGGTGGTCCGGGCGTCGGTGACGCGGTGCGCTCAGCGGTGGTGTGCTCTCCGCGCGAGCGGAGGTGGTCCGGCACCTGTGGACGGAGCCGAGGGCCCCTGTGGGTGCTCTCCGCGCGAGCGGAGGTGGTCCGTACCTGAACCGGCCGAACCTCTATCCCCGTCAGTGCTCTCCGCGCGAGCGGAGGTGGTCCGTGGGGTGCGTCGCTGGCCCGCCGCCTGGAGGCGTGCTCTCCGCGCGAGCGGAGGTGGTCCGATCGAGGAGGAGTCGAAGGATGTCGACGCCGCGTGCTCTCCGCGCGAGCGGAGGTGGTCCGGCGATGCCCAGGTCGGTGACGCACCGGGCGACATGCTCTCCGCGCGAGCGGAGGTGGTCCGGAAGTCGGCGGCAGCGCCGATTTCCTCCGGGGGTGCTCTCCGCGCGAGCGGAGGTGGTCCGTACCGCTTCAGCGTGTTGAAGCTGCTTATCCGGTGCTCTCCGCGCGAGCGGAGGTGGTCCGCTGCGGGCGCGGGCGGTCGCGGACCAGGCGCGGTGCTCTCCGCGCGAGCGGAGGTGGTCCGTGCTGAGCGATCTCCGAGTACCCAGGGGTGTCGTGCTCTCCGCGCGAGCGGAGGTGGTCCGTCCTCGCTGACCTCGATGGCGAACGGCCGCGTGTGCTCTCCGCGCGAGCGGAGGTGGTCCGGCGTCGTCGCTGCGCTGCGGCGCCGGGTAGATCATCACCCCAACCGGCGACAACCACGGTCTCGTCCTGCTGCTGACGGTCATGCCGCCGCACGACTGGGGACGGGTGTGGATCGGCGCGGGCGTCACCTCCCTGGCCTGCCCAGCCACCCCGGGAACGGCAGTGACCGGCGCAGGTGACGGTCGTTGGACGCGTTGTCACCCAAATGGTGCCACCCAGGAGGTCTTGCACGTCCATGGCCGCTATCTGCCCCAACTGCCACAAGCCAGAAGTCGTCACGTACATCGTCAACGACGAGGGCATCCACCCGTCACCGTGCCTGGAGTGCAGGGCCAGCACCATCACCTCTGGCCCGTACGCGTCCCTGACCGGGGCGACGTCCTGCGGCACCGGCGGGTGCGCCGGATCTGTACGTGATGAGTACTCGTACGACCAGCAGGGGCGTCTGCGCTCCTGAGTCAGGACGCAGTGCCCGCGCTGCGGGACGCTCAAGACGAATGCGCGTAGCGATGCCACAGGTCCGAGAGAGCATTTCATGCCCGACCCCCGGTTGCGGCGGGTCCCGAGCCACCATCTGGGAGACTGACGATAACGGCAACTAGCTGTACGTGAGCGCCAACGAGCCGTGCGGCTCGTGCGGCCAGTGATCTGCGCCTACTGCGACCGGCCGCCCCGGCCCGGCCAGCTGTACGGCACGCTCCACCCCGAGATCGGGTCCGGTGCGGCCGGCCCCGCCGACCTGAACATCGGAGCGTGCCAGCCGGCCGCACCGCAGCAGACCGCCCCGGAGCCGACGCCATGGCGGCAGCGGCAACAGCGCCGCACTCAGACCCCGCGCCCTCCCGCGTCGCCGACCGCGCCGACGCGGGAGGGCGGTCGTCCCCGTCACGTGGTCCGCCGTCGATAGTCAGTGACTCACTCATGCCCCCGTGGTCTCCGCGCGAGCGGAGGTGGTCCGGACAGACCCTGGCCGAGCGCGCCGGTGCTCATGTGCTCTCCGCGCGAGCGGAGGAAAGCCAAGGCGGGCAGGTTCGTTGAGGACGACGGCCCGAACGGGGCCCGCTCCGGCGTACGAACCCGGCACCGCTCCTGCGGACGAGGTCGACAGTGACGCTGAACACGTATGAGAGCCGAGCCCGCCGTACAGCGGACGGTATCCCACTGCGGCGAAGCCTTCAGTTGCTCTCTGCCTGGCCTCTTCCATCTCCTCGCCTCCTCTCTCCCCACGCAGCCGGGAACGGGAGCCGCATCGTGGCGACCCGAGCGGGCCCGAGCGCCCCGCGTCACCCCGTGGGCAGGACTGTCAGCCGCCTCCACCCGCGCGGAGACCACTTTCTCACCTGCGGATATGCAGCTCCTCCGCCGTATCGTCGGGCAGTCCGGCGTCGCGCACCGGACCCTGTTGTCAGTGGCTCGTGCTGGAGTGGAGGAGTGGACGTCTGCGACAGGGCGGGAGGGCCGTGGTGGTTGACAGCCGGTTGTGGGGCAAGGCCAAGGGCCTTGAGCGGCCCTACCCGTTGATGGGGCATCTGGTGGATACGGCCCTGATTGCCGGGGTGCTGTGGGACGAGGTGCTGGAGGCGGGACAGCGCGAGCGGATCGCGGCGGCGCTGGGTCTGGGGAGGAGAGATACCCGGCAGGTGGTGATGCTCTGGGCCGGTCTCCATGACATCGGAAAGATCATGCCTGTCTTCCAGGACGCAGCGCGTGACGAGCACCCGGGACACTGCGGGTTCCTGGACGAGCTGCGCTACGCGCACGACCGGAGCAGGGACGGTCAGGTCGGTCGGGTCGGCCACGAACACGCCACGGCCAAGGCGATTCCGGGCCTGCTCGGCGCGCTCGGCTATCCCGAGGACGGCATGGCCGAGTACCAGCTGCGGTGTCAGGTGGGGCAGATCCTCGGCGGCCACCACGGACGCTACCCCCTCGGAATCGAGGAGGACGAGCTGGAGGTGGCCGAAGGCGGCATGGTGGAGCTGGGCAGTGGCGCCTGGGCACGGGAAAGGCACGAACACGTCGCGCTGCTGCGGGATCTGCTGGGGGAGCCGCCTGCCCCCCAGGTCGAGGCGGTTCCGGTGGCGAGTGCCGTGGTGATCGCGGGGCTCGTGATCGTCGCCGACTGGCTGGCCAGCCAGGAGCACGTGGTGGAGGAGCGGCTGGCCGCATGGTTCAACCGTCCGGAGCCGGGCACGCCCGGAGCCGTACGGGCCCATGCCACCGAGATGAGCGCGCTCGCGCCCGGGATCGTCGCGGACGCCGGGCTGGGCCGCGCCGTCTTCCGGACCCATGACTTCGCTGAGCAGTTCCCGGAGATCACGGATCCGCATCCATTGCAGCGCAGTGTCGAGCAGGGTCTGCGGGACAAGGTCTCAGGGCCGGGGATCCTGCTGGTGACGGCACCCACGGGGGAAGGGAAGACCGAGGTCGCGCTGCACGCCGCGACGGTGATGGGGGACGCGGTCGGGGGCAGCGGCGTGTTCTTCGCCCTGCCGACCCAGGCCACGGCGAACCAGATGTACGAGCGCGTACGAGATTTCGCGCGGCGGAATCTCACGGACAGCGCACAGGTCACGCTCACTCACAGGGACGCGGACTTCCACGAGCGCTATCAACCGGCCGACGGGAGCAGCGGGACGAAGGGATCGGACGCCCCGGAGTCGCGTGTCCTGTCGCACGACGCCGACCACTCGGCCGCCTCCGGAGGTGACGGCGTATCGGTGGAGGCGAGCCGCTGGCTGCGGCAGCGGTGGCGTGGCCTGCTTGCGCCGATTTCCGTCGGCACGATCGATCAGGCCCTCATGGGCGTACTTCCCTTGCGGTACAACGCGCTGCGTCACGTGGGGCTGGCCGGCAAGACGGTCGTGGTCGACGAGGCGCACTCCTACGACGCGTTCACCCACGCGTTGCTGCTGCGCCTGCTGAACTGGCTCGGTGCGATGGGCGTGCCGGTCGTCCTGCTGTCCGCGACCCTGACCGGTGAGACGGCGCGTGGTCTCGTCCGCGCGTATCTGACGGGCGCCGGCATCGGCAGTCCGGCCGGGCTGCCGACGCCGGGTTACCCGGGATGGCTCTACGCGGACGGGCGTACCGGCGCGGTCGTCACGCCGTCGACGCCGGTCGGCACAGTGCGCTCCCGCGCGCTCGACATCACCGTCCGGCGGGTCACACACACCTATGACCCGTCCGTTTCCGACGGCCGACTGAGCGTGGTGTTCGAGGAGTTGGAGCAGGTCGCCCGAGCAGGCGGATGTGCCGCCGTCATCTGTACGACGGTCGGCGAGGCCCAGGAGACGTACGCAGCCCTGCGCGCACACCTCACAGGAATTCACGGTCCGGGGTACACCGGCTGGGACGACCGGGCGAGCGGTACGGGCGAAACGCCGGGCGAGGGCACACTGCTGCGCCTGCTGCACTCCCGCTTCCCGGCCTACCGCCGTGCGGAGCTGACCGCCGAGGCGGAATCCTGGTTCGGCCGCGGCGACAAGAAGGAGACCCGGAGGCCACCGCTCCCGCGCGGCGCGATCCTCGTCGCCACACAGGTGATCGAACAGTCACTCGATCTCGACTTCGACCTCGTCCTCTCGGATCTGGCACCCATGGCCCAACTGCTCCAGCGCGCCGGCCGCGTCTGGCGGCACGCCGCGACCCCGCGACCCGCGTGGGCCGCCGGCCCCCGCCTCGTCGTCCTGGCTTCTCCGGCGCATGGGACGGCGAAGGCACCGAGGAGCTGGGGCGATGTCTACTCGGAATCCCTCTTGCAGCGCACCGAGGAGCTGCTGACCGCGCGGCAGGGGGCGACGGTCGCGATTCCCGGAGATGTCCAAGCTCTCGTGGACGGTGTCTACGCCGAGGAGTTCCGTTCACAAGACCCGGACGAACTCTTCAGGCGTGACATCGACCGGCTGGGCGACGACATGGCACGCCAGGGGCTCGCGCACCTGGTCATGGTCCCTCCGCCCGCTGTGGCCGACCTGCACGGCCTGACCAACAGCGAGGCGGACGCCGACCTCATCGCCACGCGCCTCGGTGCGGAAACCGTTCAACTCCTGCCGGTCTACCAGGACGCGCACGGTGACCGCTGGCTGGACGAAGCCTGCACGATTACGCTGCCCCCACGCGGCAGCAGACGAGACGGCCGCTTCACCCGTGCCGAGGTCCGCACCCTCCTCCACCTCGTCGTGCCCTACCGCCACGGTGCATGGCGCGCGGCATGCACAGCCGAACACCGTCCCCCGGCAGCCTGGCGGAAGGAACCACGGCTGGCCCGCCTCGTATTCCTCCCCCACCGCGTGACGTCCCAGGGCGTCCGCGGATCCAGCTTCGGGGACCTCAACCTCAGGGTGGACCACGCCCTCGGTCTCCGGGCAGAGAAAGGGTGACGGGATCCTCAGTTTGCTGCACGCCACGTAGCGTCTTCACGTACTCTGCTGATGGCTGGTCAGGAGACCCGGCTCCTGACCAGCCGCCCCCGCTTGCCGGGGACCACCCCCGCCTGCGCGGGGAGAAGGCCGACTCCTCGACGGAACGCCACGGAGCGTCGGTCCACCTCCGCCTTCGCGGAGCGCCTTCACCGTACGTCACACCGAGTGCTTCGGCTCCCGTCACCTCTCTCCGAGGAGGCCACGTCACCTTGTCCGATCCGCCCGACCCCCGTTTCGACATCTGTACCCGCCCCTGGGTTCCCGTTCGCGCCGATGACCGCATCAGCGTGGTGGGCCTGCGTGAACTGCTCCTCTGTTCGCATGACTTCACCGCACTGGCCCTCCCCCTGCCTCCGGCGGCCGCCGGGCTGATGCGGATGCTCTACGCCCTCGCGGCCCGGATCGCCGGGCTCGACACCTGTGACGACGCGAAGGCGTGGAACAAGAAGCGCTACGCCCTGTTGTCCCGTCCGGTCGGATTCCCCGCCGAGGCGGTCGACAGCTACCTCGACTCCCACCGCTCACGTCTGTTTCTCTTCGATCCGCAACGCCCGTTTCTGCAAGATCCACGCCTGGCGGAACAGTCGCCGTCGCGTTCGGGCGTGAACAAGCTGGTCATGGCGCGGCCTTCCGGGAACAACCCCGTCTTCCTCGGCCATTTCACGGACGACGCCCCTGTCCCGCTGCCGCCGGAGGAGGCGCTGCACCACCTGATCGCACAGCTGTACTACGGTCCGTCCGGCCAGTGCACGCCTCGTACGGTCGACGGTAAGCGGTACGGCAATGTCATGGGCGGCCCGTTGCGGCGAACGATCTCGTTCCACCCGCAGGGCCGAACGCTCTACGAGTCGTTGTTGCTGGGCATCCCGAAACCCGCGCACTGGCCCCAGGCCGAGAGCGGAGCCGGTACAGACGGCTGTCCGTGGGAGCGGGAGGAACTCCTCGACCCGCTCGCCCCTCCGCGACCCGCGGCCGGACCGCTGTCCATGCTGACGGAACGGCACCAGCACGCGATCCTGTTGACCCCGAACGAGCAGGGCACAGCGGTCACCGATGCCACTATCACCTGGGCGCTGCGCGAGAAGCGCCCAGACACCGGGAGAGAGCCGTACCTGATCTGGGACGAGACCAAGGACGGCACCGTCCGCCCCCGGGACGCGAGCGCGGAACGCGCGCTCTGGCGCGACCTCGACGCGCTCATCCTCCTGCACCGTACCGAGCCACCCGGCCGCCGACCGCCGGTGATCGACGGGCTCACCGGCAGTCTGCCGGCCGCGGTCCGCAGGGCACTGCACATCACCGCCTACGGCTTCGACCAGGACGGGCAGACCCGCGACCGCAGCTACTTCTCCGCCACCACCCCTCCTGTCCTCCACAAACTCCTCTCGCCCCAGCCTGCGGATCCCGTCGACCCGGCGAACGGTGACTCTGGCCCGGTGAACGACGTCACCGCCCTGGCGAACGAGGTCAAGGACGCGCGCGTCGCGGCCGAGAAGGCCGCTTCCCGGCTGCGCTACGCGCTGCACGTGGCCTGGCGGGCCTACACCAGCCCCTTCACGGCCGACCGGGCAGGCGGCGGCAGGGCCCCGGAGAAGGGGGAGGGCCCCTGGCCCGGCGAGGCACTCGCCCGCTACTGGCCCGCAGCCGAGCAGCACTTCTGGGGGGCGCTGCACACCGACACCTTCCTCCACCCTCAGCAGGAGTTCGGCCGCCTGGCTCTCGACGCGTACGACGAGGTGACGCGGACAGTCGCCGCCAGCCCACGTGGTGCCAAGGCCCGCGAGGAGGCCCGGGGGCTCGTGCGCAGCCTGCTCAAGCCGCCCCCGCCCGCGACCCCTTCGGCATGACCCATCCGCCCGACCGACGACCCTGAGGACGCAGTGCTCCCATGACCGCCCTTGATGACACCCCCGTCACCGGCGAACCCGCGGCCATCCCGCCAAAGCGCGCCGAATTCCTCCGGTCCCACGACCTCTTCGTGACGCGTGTGATCGCCGCGTGCCGTAATGCCGGCGAACAGCAGGCTCTCCGCCGCGCCCTGGGCAAACCCGTGAACGAGGTCCCCGCACGCACTCACGCCGTCCTGCTCAAGCCGCGGCAGACCGAGGACGACGGACCCGACCTCCCGCTCGTCCCGTACGAGGCGGGAGACAAGCGCCCGTTCTACGCGGTCGCCGCCCTGATCGCGGCTCGGCCGCGCGCCCAGCGGATGGACACCGGCACACCGCGCGACGACGAGGAGAAGGACCACTCCGCTCCGGCCGCCGACAAGGGGCCCGGTGCAAGCAGCTTCCGTCCGGGCGGCACCACTCTCGGCGAGAGCCTCGCCTTGGCCGTCACGCGTCGCGATGACGCCATCAAGGAGAAGGGAGCGGAGAACAGACTGCACTTGATGGTCCGTCAGGACGTCGAGGGTCTGCATCGTATGCTGCCGTCCGTCGTCCGCCTCGTGAGCGGCGCGGGCGTGCACGTCGACCACGCCCGCCTCCTCAGAGACCTGCGCGCCTGGCCCACGTACCGCGACGATGTCGCCACCCGCTGGCTGGAGAGCTACTACCGCACTCTGGGCGCCGAACGCGAGAAGGCGAAGGCCGTCACGGACCGCTGAACCGTCACCCGCACCGCCGAACCGCCGGACCGTCATGCCGCCCAGCCGGCACGACCGCCGCCCCGGCACACCGACCGCTCCATCGCGCACGAAGGAACTCCGCTCATGAACACCTCGATCACCCGCGCCCGCTTCCTGGACGTTCACATCCTCCAGACCCTGCCCTACAGCAACGTGAATCGTGACGATCTTGGTTCGCCGAAAACCGTCACCTTCGGAGGGACGACTCGAACGCGCGTCTCCAGCCAGGCGTGGAAGCGTCCGACCCGCAAGGCAGTGGAGGAGTTGATCGGCGAGAAGGCCCTGCGTACGCGCCGGCTGCCGATGCAGGTGTCCACGCTCTTGAACGAGGAGCGCGGATGGCCCGCGGAACTCGCGCAGTTCGCCGGGGCGCAGGTGGTGATCTCCACCGCCGGCAAGCTCGCGCTCGACAAGGAACGGGACAAGGCCGACCAGGCCACCGCTTCACTCCTCTTTCTCCCTGAGGACGCCGTCGGCCGGCTCGCCGACATCGCCGAGCAGCACCGCGCCGCACTGGAGAAGGCCATCGGCACGAAGGCCACCGCCAACAAGCCGGTCCTGCCCAAGGACGAGGTGCACGAGGTGCTGCGCTCGCGCAACGGGTCGATCGCCCTGTTCGGCCGGATGCTCGCCGAGATCCCCGGCGCCGGGGTCGACGGCGCCGTGCAGGTCGCTCACGCCTTCACCACCCACAGCACCTCGGTCCAAGGCGACTTCTTCACCGCGGTCGACGACGTGGACCAGTGGGCCCAGGACGCCGGTAGCGCGCACATGAACACCGCCGAATTCAGCAGCGGCGTCTTCTACCGCTACGCCACCATCGACCTGCGCGACCTCGCCTCCACCGTGACCGACGCGGCCACCGCCCGCGAGCTGACCACGGCGTTCGTCTCCTCGTTCATCAGCTCCATGCCGAGTGCGAAGAAGACCTCGACGGCCCCCCACACCATCCCCGACCTCGTCCACGTGAGCGTGCGCGCCGACCGGCCCGTCTCCTACGCCGCCGCGTTCGAGAAGCCCGTCTCCCCCGGCGAGGGCGGGTGGGCGGCCCCTTCGCGCGCCGCACTCTCGGCGTACGCGCAGAAGGTCACCGTCCTCCTGGGCAGCGACGCCCTGATCCATCGCGCCTACGCCGGCATCGACCCCAGCGCCGTCGACGGACTCGGGGACCGTGCGGAATCCTTCCCGGGCCTCGTGGCCGGCGCGGTCGACGCGGCATGGAAGACCGAGGCCGTCGCCGCATGACCGGCCTCCTGCTCCAGCTCGGCGGGCCGCTGCAGTCCTGGGGTGAGCACAGCGAATTCACTGACCGTGACACCGCCGCGCACCCCACCCGCTCCGGTCTCATCGGTCTCATCGCCTCCGCCCTGGGCATCACCCGTGACCAGGCCCGCGACGGGGCGGGCCCTGGCGTCGCCGGAGTCCCCTTCGCCGATCTCGCCCGCCTCCGCTTCACCCTTCGCGTGGACCGGCCGGGAACCCGACTGCGCGACTTCCACACGGTCGGTGGCGGATTCCCGCGCCACCGCACCGTCCCCACGGCCTCGGGTGCGCGTCGCCAGGTGGAGTCGGCCACCGTCGTGACCAATCGCCACTACCTGGCCGACGCCGTCTTCACCGTCGCCGTCACAGCCGAGGGCCCTGGCCATGCGGAGCTGCTCGCCGTCTGCGGCTCGGCCCTGCGCCGCCCGCACTGGCCACCCCACATGGGCCGACGCTCCTGTCCGCCCGGTGCCGTGTTCGTGCTGCGGACCGACGTCGACGACCCGCTGACGGAACTCTTCGCCCGCGTGCCCCTGGCACGTCCCGCGTCGGACGCGCCCCCGCACGTGCACTACACCTCCGACACGCCCTTTCCGCCCCAAAGGGCCGAGGCCACAGGCCCGCAGGCGGTCGTCACCGTTCTCAACGACGACCCCGTACGCCTCACCGCGCACGACCGCCGGTACCGGCAGCGCCCCGCCTACGCGACGGTCCGCCCCTTCACAGGACCCTGCGGCGGATACGGCACCGACTACCTGGCCGCCCTCGACACCTATCTCAACGGCCCGACCACCGGGGGGACTCCATGACAGCCACGCCCATTCCCGCGCCCCGAACCGCGTACGCCGAGGAAGCGGTGCCCCAGGCGTGGCTCACCCGCCTGGTCCTCAACCCCGCCCATCGCCAGGTCCACAGGGATCTCGGCAACACCGCCCTCCTCCACCGGCGTGTGATGTCGCTGCTCCCGGACGGCCTCGGCGACAGCCCCCGCGCCACCGCCGGCGTCCTCTTCCGCCTCGACACCGCCCATGTGGGGCCGCCCGTCCTGCTCGTCCAGACCCGCGTCGCCGTCGACACCGTCCGTCTGCCGAACGGCTACGCCGAGACGCAGACCCGCGACATGACGCCCATGCTCACCGCACTGCGTTCTGGACTGCCCGTCCGCTACCGCTTCCTCGGCAACGCCGTCCGTCGATGCGGTCGCACCAGCACAGCCGGCTCCTGGAAACAGGCCATCCCGCTGAGCGGCGAGGACGCCGCCCGATGGTGGGCCGATCGCGCGTCGGCCTCGGGCCTGGCCTTGCGCAGCCTCCTGCCGAGCACCAGCGACCCCATGACCGCCTACCACGCGCCGGCCTCTCGGCGGGGCGGAAGGGGAGCGGGGACCTCACCCAGGCAGGACAAGGACATCCGGGTTCCCTACGCGGCCACCCTCTACGAAGGTGTGGCCGTGGTCCGCGACCCCGTCAAGCTCCGCGTCGCCCTGCTGGCCGGGATCGGCCGGGGAAAGTCCTACGGCTGCGGGCTGCTCAGCCTCGCCCCCGCACCCCTCGACGGCTGAACCGGCTTGCGGGAACCTACGACACACCACGGCAGCCCCGGACCGTACGCGGCCGGTTGCCGTCCCTCTCAGGAGTAGCCGCGCCATGCCCTCCCCGCACGACAAGAAGTCCGCCCGCCGCCGGATCGCCGCACCCACGCTCGCCATGCTGCCGCGGGTGGGTGATTCCCTCTCATTCCTCTACGCCGATGTCGTGCGCATCGTTCAGGACGACACCGGCGTCTGCGCCGAGACCACCACCGCCGACAACGAGACCACGCGCGTCTACATCCCCACCTCCGCGCTCTCCTGCGTCCTGCTCGGGCCCGGCACCTCCATCACCCAGCCGGCCCTGGCCACGTTCGCCCGCCACGGCACCACCGTCGTGTGCGTCGGGTCCGGTGGCGTGCGCTGCTATTCCTCCACGGTCCCGCCCGCTCTCACCACCCGGTGGCTGGAACAGCAGGTTCAGCACTGGAGTGACCCGGTCCTGCGTCTCGATGTGGCCCGGCGCATGTACACCATGCGCTTCAAGGTCCCGGTCCCCGCGGGCACCACGCTCCAGCAACTCCGCGGACTGGAGGGGCAGCGGATGAAGGCCCTTTACAAACTCCTCGCGCAGCAACATCGCATCGGTCGCTTCCGCCGCAGCTACGACCCGGACTCCTGGGACTCCCAGGACCCCGTGAACCTGGCGCTCTCCTCCGCCAATACCTGTCTCTACGGCATCGTGCACGCCGCCCTCACCGCCCTCGGCTGCTCCCCCGCCCTCGGCTACGTCCACCAAGGAACACAACTCGCCTTCGTCTACGACATCGCCGACCTGTACAAGGCCGAGCTGACCGTCCCTCTCGCCTTCTCCCTGCACGACCGTCACGACCCCGAGGCCGCCGCCCGCCGAAGCTTCCGTGAACAGCTGCGCCTGTACAGACTCCTGCCCCGCATCGTCGCCGACGTCCAGAGCCTCCTCGCTCCGGACGAGGCCGAGCCGCTTCCCGACGGGCACAGCGTCCGCATGGTCAACCTCTGGGACCCACGTGCCGGTTCGGTCGCGGCCGGCGTCAACTACGCGCGCGACGCCGGCGGATCGCCGGCTGAGGACGACAAGCCCCTGCCGGACCTCTCCGACCCGGCGGTCCCTCCCGGTGAACAGGACCCCGATCCGCTCTGACCGGAGTCCTCCCCTCAACGAACCCCGGCTCCGTCCAGTCCACCAGGGAGAGACCTTGCCGATCATGACCGTCCTCGCCACCACCGCCGTTCCTGATCACGTCCGCGGAGCACTCACACGCTGGATGATCGAACCGACTCCCGGCCTCTACGTCGGAACCCTCTCCACCCGTGTTCGCGAGGAACTCTGGTCCGTCGTCACGGCATCCATCGGCACCGGCGCCGCCGTCCTCCTTCACCCTTCGCCGACCGAACAAGGGTTCACTCTTCACACCGCAGGCGAACGCCGCCGGATCCCCCAGGACTTCGACGGCCTCACCCTCGTCGCCTTCCGCCCTGACGATGACGGAGACGAGGCGGTGGCGAACCCCTTCTGAATCCGACGCCGACGGCCGTCCACCGCGTCGAACCGCGCGGGACTCCTGTCGGTGACCGTGGGGTACCGCGCTCTTCCGACCCATTGCAACGACAGGATCGCACCGAACCCATGCCCCTTGCCCTGCCCGCCTCATGCCGCACCACGACACCGAGAACACCCTCGCGATCCGGCGAACCTCCGCCCCTCGCACATCACGAGGCACAATCTCGCCCGGTTCGTGCACCTCACCTCACAACAAGCCCGCCCGGTGGCGCAACGGGATGAACTGTCCGGCACTCAGTCACGCGGTGCGATCGGTCAGCTTGCTCCTGCATTGACGAGGACAAGCTGACCAGCCACTCCTGTCCCCCTGAAAGCTATCGCCGTCTACAGTGCATGCCATGCCTGCCACTCACTTGCCACCGAGCGCCACCCTCGGCAAAGAAGCGGCAAAGCCCTTCTGACACTGCAGGTCAGGAAGGGTGCTCTCCGCGCGAGCGGAGGTGGTCCGTCAGCCACACCGACCGAAGGATCCTCCGATGCGTGCTCTCCGCGCGAGCGGAGGTGGTCCGATCTCCTCGGCCCGGCGGTAGGAGAGCCGGGCGTGCTCTCCGCGCGAGCGGAGGTGGTCCGCATGCGGGTCCAGTCGCCGTCCTCGACGGCGGGTGCTCTCCGCGCGAGCGGAGGTGGTCCCCTGGTCGGGGGTCAGGGTGTGCATGCTCGTCCGTGCTCTCCGCGCGAGCGGAGGTGGTCCGTTTGTCACCCTCGCCAAGGCCGTCGACATGTCGTGCTCTCCGCGCGAGCGGAGGTGGTCCGCCGCGTCGCGGTGGCTGGCGGAGACGGGGTCGGTGCTCTCCGCGCGAGCGGAGGTGGTCCGATCCTCGGGGAGCGCCGACCGACCGGCTGGGTGTGCTCTCCGCGCGAGCGGAGGTGGTCCGGACGTCGAGGGCTGGGACGCCACCCAGAAGCTGTGCTCTCCGCGCGAGCGGAGGTGGTCCGCTCTGACTGAGGTGGTCCCGCCGGACGATGCGGTGCTCTCCGCGCGAGCGGAGGTGGTCCGCATGCGGGTCCAGTCGCCGTCCTCGACGGCGGGTGCTCTCCGCGCGAGCGGAGGTGGTCCCCTGGTCGGGGGTCAGGGTGTGCATGCTCGTCCGTGCTCTCCGCGCGAGCGGAGGTGGTCCGCCGCGTCGCGGTGGCTGGCGGAGACGGGGTCGGTGCTCTCCGCGCGAGCGGAGGTGGTCCGATCCTCGGGGAGCGCCGACCGACCGGCTGGGTGTGCTCTCCGCGCGAGCGGAGGTGGTCCGGACGTCGAGGGCTGGGACGCCACCCAGAAGCTGTGCTCTCCGCGCGAGCGGAGGTGGTCCGCTCTGACTGAGGTGGTCCCGCCGGACGATGCGGTGCTCTCCGCGCGAGCGGAGGTGGTCCTTCCAGGCGTTCGGCGGGGAGGCCCGGGTGTCCGTGCTCTCCGCGCGAGCGGAGGTGGTCCGGCCCTGGCGCGGGACATGCCCAAGGGCACGGAGTGCTCTCCGCGCGAGCGGAGGTGGTCCGGAGCAGCTTGTACGGCTTGGCGGCGACCTGCCGTGCTCTCCGCGCGAGCGGAGGTGGTCCGACGGCGGCGACACCAACCTGCCCGCCCGGTGGGTGCTCTCCGCGCGAGCGGAGGTGGTCCGTCCACGACCGGCTGGTACCACGCCGGGATAGCGTGCTCTCCGCGCGAGCGGAGGTGGTCCGTAATAGGGGGGTCGAGACACCACTAGGCACGGGCCGCCGTGCTCTCCGCGCGAGCGGAGGTGGTCCGTTCGACTTCTCGGACATAAGGGTCATGGAGCCGTGCTCTCCGCGCGAGCGGAGGTGGTCCGCCGGATGGGACGGCACCCCGCCGGACGTGGTCGTGCTCTCCGCGCGAGCGGGGGTGGTCCGGTCGGCGAGATGTGGTTGCGCTCGATGCCGTCCGGCAGAACAACCTCCCCGCCCTTCACACCCTCGCCGCGGGCATCGAGCGCGACCGCGACGCCGTGAACGCCGGCCTCACCCTGCCCTGGAACTCCGGCGTGGTCGAAGGACACGTCAACCGGATCAAGATGCTCAAACGCCAGTGTTCGGCCGCGCGGGCTTCACGCTCCTCCGCAAGCGAGTCCTCCTCGCGTAACAACCTGCCCGAGCATCACGAGCATCCAGATTCTGGTCGTGGGAGTCGCGTGAGTGCCAGGATGCGTGTCGAAGCGCAGACGGATACGGAGGGGAACGTATGCGCCCGACGTTGACAATGCGTGAGTGGAGTACGCGGCGCAAGGTGACTACTGCTGCAGCGCTGCAGATGCTGTGACTGGGTGTGCTGATCACCGTCCTGATCACCTGGGGCCTCTCGCTCTCCGTCCCCGTCGCCATCGCTATATGGGCCGGACCGGCCTTGGGAGGAGTGGTCGGTACCTGGGCCGCCTCGAAGACAGCTCCTAGGTGACGGGCAGTTACCGCTTCACGGAAAGTGAGCCAGAACCCGAGTTGACAGCGCTGGGGTACTTGCCAGGGCAGCATCAGGATGCTCCTGGTGAAAAGTCCTGGTCATGCCGCAGATATCCAAGGTCGAGCTGCACGCGGCGATCCGGCGTGATCACCGTGCTGGCATGAAGATGCGCGAGCTTGAGCGCAAGTACAACGTGTCGTGGCGGACGGTCAAGAAGGCTGTGGTTTCTGTCTGGCCGGAGCCGAGGAAGAAGCTGCCGCCGCGGCCAACTGCACTGGATCCGTACAAGCCGGTGATCGACGAGATGCTGCGGACGGAACTCGACGCGCCGCGCAAGCAGCGGCATACAATCACGCGGATCTTTCACCGGCTCGTCCAGGAGTACGGCGCCGACGTGTTCTATCAGATGGTCCGGTGCTACGTCTCCGGCCGGAAGCCGGAGATCCTCGCGGCTTCGGGTAAGGCCCCGGTGGAGGCGTTCGTGCCGCAGACCCACCTGCCGGGGCACGAGGCGGAGGTCGACTTCGGCGACGTGACCGTGCGCCTGGCCGGCGAGTTGGTGACCTGCTACCTGTTCTCGCTCCGCATGTCCTACTCGGGCAAGGCCGTCCACCGGGTCTTCGCCTCCTGCGGCCAGGAAGCCTTCTTCGAAGGGCACGTGCACGCGCTTCGCACGCTGGGCGGTGTCCCTCGGAGCAAGATCCGCTACGACAACCTGAAGTCGGCCGTCGCTCAGGTGCTGGGGCTGAACCGGGCCCGGGTGGAGACCGACCGGTGGATCGCCTTCCGCTCGCACTTCAGCATCGAGAGCTTCTACTGCCGCCATGGCATCGAAGGAGCTCACGAGAAGGGCGGCGTCGAAGGGATGATCGGCTACCTCCGCCGCAACCACTTCACGCCGGTCCCGGAAGTCGTTTCCCTCGCCGAGCTGAACGAGATGGTCGACCAGTGGGATCTGCACGACGGCATCGCCGGATCGGTTCACGGCCGCGGACCGTGGATGAGTACTTCGCCGTCGAACAGCCGCTGCTGACGCCGCTGCCCCAGGAGCCGTTCGAGACCGGCCGACTGTTCACGCCGCGTGTCGACCGCTACAGCGAGATCGCCGTCCGGACCAACCGCTACTCGGTCCCAACCCGCCTCTCGGCAAGCGGATGCGCGTCGTCCTGCGCGCCTCTCACTTGGTGGTTTACGACAAGAACGTCGAAGTGGCTCGGCACGAGAGGCTGATCGCGAGGGGCAGCTACCGACTGGCCCTGGACCACTACCTCGAAGCCCTCATCCGCGAGCCCGGCGCTTTCCCGGTGCCACGGCCCTGGAACAGGCCCGGCCCTCGGGCAAGTTCACCCCGGTCCAGGCGCCTGGCGGGCCCAGGCCCGCGAAGCCACGGCGAGCGGGACGGCACCCGGGCACTGATCGAGGTCCTGCTGCTGAACCGCCACCTCGCGCACGAGCATGTCGTCGCGGGTCTGGCCACCGCGCTGCGGGCCGGCGCCCTGACCGCCGACGCCGTCGCTCTGGAGGCCCTCAAGGCCGCCCAGACCGAGGACGAGCCGACTGGCGACGCATCCACCCCGGCGGTTTCCGGGCAGACGTCGGCAACCATCACGTCGCTGCACGAGTGGCGGCTCGCGCACCTTCCGCCGGACACCAGGCCGCTGCCGTCGGTGACCCCCTATGACCAACTGCTCCGACGCCGCCGCACCAGCGGCAGCGACCACCGTGGGGGAGATGCACAGTGATCACCCTGCCCCGCCAGCGAGGCTTGACCGAGCAGGCCGCCGATGCCCCGATCGACACCGCCTGCCGCCTCCTGCGGCTGCCGTCGATCCGGTCACGAGTTCAACGACATCGCAGACCGGGCTGTCAAGGACCAGATGCCCTACCGCGGCTTCCTCGCCGAACTGCTGATGGCCGAGTGCGACGACCGGGGCCGCCGCCGTTCGGAACGGCGGATCAAAGCGGCCGGCTTCCCGCGGAAGAAGTCCCTGCGGGCCTTCGATTTCGACGTCAACCCCAACATCGACGCGGCGACCATCCAGACCCTCGCCACTGCAAGTGGATCAAGAAGAGCCAGCCGCTCTGCCTGATCGGCGACTCCGGCACCGGCAAGTCCCACATGCTCACCGCGTTGGGCACACCGAAGCGGCCACGAAGGGCTACCGCGTCCGTTACACGCTCGCACGAAGCTGGTGAACGAGCTGGTCGAGGCGGCCGACGAGAAGCAGCTGAACAAGACCATCGCCCGCTACGGCCGTGTCGATCTTTTGTGCATTGATGAGCTCGGCTACACGGAACTCGACCGCCACGGCGCCGAACTGCTCTTCCAGGTCCTGACCGAACGAGAGGAGAAGAACAGCGTCTCCATCGCTTCGAACGAGTCCTTCGGCGGCTGGACCAAGACATTCACAGACCCCCGCCTTTGCGCAGCCATTGTCGACCGACTCACCTTCAACGGCACCATCATCGAGACCGGCACCGGCTCCTACCGCCTCGCCAGCACCAGGGCCCGAGCCGAAGAACCCATCACGGCCAGCTGACTCCTGCGGATTTCGTCCCGGCGGCTCGCCGTCCTCACGGGTGGCGAGCCGTCCCCCACAGTGCAACCGGGTCGTTCTCGCGGCCTCTTCACATTCTCCAGCCGTGTCAGGCCGGCTGTCGCAGTCACGATTCGAGAGCCGCGTAGAGATCCGCGAGGAGGACATTGCCCGGCTCTCCCCGCTCAAGCACCGCGACCTGAACCTGCTCAGCCGCTACAGCTTCACCGCCAGCGTTCCTGCCGCCCGTGCCCTGCGCCCGCTGCGCGACCCGGACGCGTCCGAGCTGGACGAGGACGACGAAGGCGTGGGCTGAACGTCCCCATGGGGTGACGCAGGCATATCAGGTGGCCGAGGTACTCGGAAATCGCGCGCCGACGCTGGGCACGCACACCCTGCTGGCCTTGCCCGGGGACGCCGGCTCGGGGCCGGACACCGGGTACGACGCCCCGGACGCGTGAGAACCGGGCCGCCCGGTTCCTGGGACTCATGCACTGTTCTGGGCCGCCCGTGGGCCGTCAGGCACGGTGGAGGCCTCTGTCGTGGGCAGCCGTGATGGCCTTGCGCGCGCGTTCCTGGCTGCTCGGTATGAGAGGGGCGCAGACCCGCAACGTCGTGGCGGGGATCGGGCAGCTGTTGACCTCAGCTCTCAGCCATGTGTGAAGTTTTCGTGGCTGATTTGTTTCTTCCCGAGCCAAGTTGGGCGTTTATAAGATCAATGAGCTCACTCTGGGGCAATGGAATTAGTCCGGAAATAGGCACCCCGCTCCGCAACCACGCAGCGCGAGCTCGATCGAGGAGATGGAATTCCTGTGCGCTTCAAAGCTCTGACAGTTGCTGCCGCAGCGGCGGCAGCCCTCGCGTTCGCCGCCTCCCCTGCCAGCGCTGCGGCGAACTGGCAGGAAGTGAACACGAACAGCAACTGGGACTGTCTCCCTTACAAGACACACACCATCTCCGCGAACATCAAGTTCAAGCCGTGTATCGTCACCAACGCCAACAACGACACGCAGGTCGTTCTCGTCGTCCAGCACTCGGGGACTGCCGCTGCTGTCATCGCTGGTGAGGTCGCATCGAGCTTCGGCAGCAACACGCTGTGCAACAGCTCGACCCTCAACCCGGGATTCACCCGCGGCTGCTACGCACCGACGGTCCATGTCCCTTCGTCGGGCAGTGGAACCGTGAACGTGCGGCTGAGTGTCAACGGCACAAGCAACTGGTACGCCTAATTCATCGTCGCGCAGGTTGATTCCCGACATGGCAGCCCGTGCGCTGAAATGTAGAAATCCTCCGCCGAATTCCCTCTCGGCCGGTAGGGAATCAAACATGGGTGCTCGGCCGTGAGAATCCCACGGCCGAGTGCTTCGTTGGCTCCTGCCACAAGAGGTACGCCTGCCACAACAGCGACGGGGTGCCTTGCCCTTGAGTTGCGATGACCGCTGTTTCGCAGACCAGGTGCGTCCTCTCGGTCAACCTGAGGCCGCTGATCTGGTCACCCTCGATATGCCGGGCAAGGTCGCCGACTACCTCCGCACGGTCGACTTGGAGCTTGCCGAGCGCACCGCGCTCGACCAGGGGGTGACCGTACGGCGCGGCCAGGGCTACACCCTGCGCGTCAGCGCCACCGCCGAGGTCCACCGCCAGCTCCTCGCCCGCTGCCAGCCGCTCGACGGCGGCTAGGGCCTCCCCGCGGTCCCGGCCCAGCGCAAGGCCCGCCGTGAGTACGAGAACCGGGTCAGCGCCCTCACGCCAAGACCATGATCAATCTCAGCGCCAACCGCTGTGCCGATGTTCCGACCACCGCCAATTGCATCGGATGCGAACTCGCGACAGTCGGCGAATTTCCCTGGGAGACAAGGGCAACCGCGCTGCGGACCTGCGGACTTGAGAGTGGTCTCTGGGTGGTGACGATACCCGCGTCTCGGACCTCATCGTGGTCCATGCAGGGGGCTGACTTCGGGCTTCTCGGCGACTCGCATAGGATGCGGTTTTCTCGCATCTAATGCGAGTCACGAAGGGTGGTGAATCGGTGGGGTTCAACGGGTCGATACCGGGGGCGGCCGGGCTGCACCTGGTCGACGGGGTCGCGTTGCTGCGGCCGGAAGAGCAGGTTTTCACGGCGATGCTGACCGGGTTCGCCAACCAGCAGCTCGCCCGGAATCTGGCCCGAATGACTGTCGAGGGCCGGGAGAATACGGTCAAGGCGTTCGCGGCCTACGTGAACACCTATCCCTGGCTCTGGACGCCGGCAATGGTCGATGAGTGGCTCGGTGACCTGCGTTCGCTGCGAGATCTGAAGCGCTCCACGATCCGCTCATACTCGGAGGCCGTGCGGGCGTTCTGCCACTTCATCACCGATCCGCTCTATGAGTGGACGGCCACCTGCGAGGAGCGGTTCGGGACCCACCCGGTTCAGGTGGTACATGAGTGGAACACCGCGGTGCACGTCCAGGACAACGAGGCGGACGCGAAGAAGCGCGCGTTCACCAAGGCCGAGCTGCACGCCTTCTTCGCGCACTGCGACGACGAGGTCGCCCGCATCCGGGCCTTCCGCCGCAAGGGCTGGCTGCCGGCTTTCCGCGACGCGACGCTGTTCAAGACCGCCTACGCCTTCGGGACGCGGCGCAACGAGACGCGGATGCTCGACGCGGCCGACTTCGGCCGCAACCCGCACGGCGGCGAGTTCGGCGAGTACGGCCGCTGCCAGGTCCGGTTCGGCAAGGCCAAGAAGGGCTCGCCGCCCAAACGCCGCGGGGTGCTGACCGTCTTCGACTGGACCCCGGACGTCCTGGACGAGTGGTTTACCGAGGTCCGCCCGCTGTTCGGCACCGACAACAACCCGGCTGCCTGGCCCTCCGAGCGGGGGCTGCGGATCGGCTGCCAGCGGCTCAACTCCCGCTTCATTGCCTATCGCAAGGCCCTCGGCCTGGATGACGGGCTCGACTTCCACTCTTTCCGCAGGTCCTACGTCACCCACCTGATCGAGGACGGCTGGGACCCGCGCTTCGTCCAGGAGCAGGTCGGTCACGAGCACGCCAGTACCACCTCGCTCTACACCTGTGTGTCCTCGGACTTCCGCACCCGGACCCTGCGGCGGCATCTGGACTCCACCATTACCGCCGCTCTCCAGACCCAGACCGGGAGGCAAGTATGAAACGGAAGGTCGGATACACCTGGCGGCTGCGCGAGGTGATGGCCCAGCATCAGGTCTTCACGGCCACCGAACTGGTGCCGCTGTTGCGCGAACGCGGCATCGACCTGTCCGCCTCCCAGGTGCACCGCCTGGTCTCCGGCACCCCCGAACGCCTGTCGTTGCAGGTCATGGCGGCGCTCTGCGACATCCTGTCCTGCACCCCGGCCGACCTGGTGGCCACCACCGCCGAGAACGCCGGCGTCCGCAAGACCGCCACCGGCGACCTGCCCACCCCGCCTTCGAACGTCGCGAAGCTCCGCCCCCGCGCGGCCCGCATCCTGCCCGACGCATGACCCGCTCCCACGCCACCGACGAACAGTACGAGCGCTGGTTCATGGCCGTTTGCTGCCGCTGCGGTCTCCGCAGGCACAAGGCCGGCGCCTGGCCGGACGGGTACGTCTGCCGGACCTGTTCGGATCGAGCTGTCAGGACACGGGGCACCTGCCCGGGATGTGGCGAGGACCGGGCCCTTCCTGGGCTCCGTCCAGGTGACGGGGCTGCGACCTGCACCACCTGCGCCGGTTTCTCCCAGACCTTCGACTGCTCACGCTGCGGCTTCGAGGGCAAGCTCCTGGGCGGTCGGCTCTGCGAACGCTGCGCGCTCACCGACCGGCTCACCGCGCTTCTCGACGACGGCACGGGCCGCGTCCGTCCCGCGTTGGTCGCGCTGTTCGATTTGCTGGTGACGATGGACAAATCCGGAAGCGGACTGGCATGGCTGGACATGCGCCGCGGGCAGCTGGGAAACGCCCCGCAGCTGCTTCGCCGACTCGGCCTCGGCGAGATTCCGCTGACCCACGACGCGTTCCACGAACTCCAGCCCTGGCGAGCGGCCTCTCACCTGGAAGAACTCCTCATGGCCTGCGGAGTCCTGCCCGCGGTCGACAAGCACCTCTGTTCCTTTCAGCGCTGGCTTCCCGGCCACCTGGCCGACATCGCCGATCCCGAGCACACCAAGACGATCAGGCTCTTCGCGACCTGGCACGTCCTCCCCGGGCTGCGGGCCCGCGCCGAGCGGAGCCACATCACACCCAGCATCCGACGCTTCGCCAGCGAACAGATCAAGTACGCGACCGCCTTCCTACAATGGCTCGGCGAGCGGAACACCACCCTCGCGTCATGCGGCCAGGTCGACATCGACGCCTGGTTCGCCGAGAACGCCGAGCACGCCCGCACCCGCCTGAGAGGCTTCCTCAACTGGGCCATGCAGGGCCGGTACTCCCGACGTTCCCTGGCCATCCCCGCGATGAAGATCTCCCGTCGGCCCGCACTGAGCGAAGACGAACGCCTCACTGCCCTGGGCAGGCTTCTGACCGATACGGAGATACCGATGCGACTCCGCGTCGCCGGAGTCATCGTTCTTCTCTACGCACAACCGCTGAGCCGCGTCGTCCGGCTCACCATCGACGACGTCATCCGCGACGGCGACGCCGTGCTGCTACGACTCGGCGAGCCGCCCTCACCCGTTCCCGCGCCGGTCGCCGCCCTGCTGCTGGAGCACATCACGAACCGCGGCAACATGAACACTGCCACCAACCCGGCGTCCCGCTGGCTCTTCCCCGGCCGCCGGACCGGCCAGCCGCTCGGCCCCAACCACCTGTCCGCGCTCCTGAACAAGGTCGGAATCCCGATCGCCGCCGCCCGCGGCGCCGCCATCCGGCAGCAACTCCTCGAACTCCCCGCACCCGTCGTCGCGGACGCTCTCGGCTACCACGACAAGACCACCAGCCGCCTCCGTAACGAGACCGGAGGGACCACCTGGAGCCGATACGCTCCAGGAGATCACGCAAGGTCACCAACAGGCTGGGTTCCTCGCGGAACCAGCGAAGTTGGGGGCCCTCCAGTTCCGAGAGCCTGAGCGCGCATGAGTGCTTGCTTCGGGGCCACTGGGACGGCTACCCCTGGCGGAAGAATTCCTGCACGTCGGCAGCGACAGTCGTCAGCTCTTCGCCAGCGTCAATCACGGTCGTCACAGTGCACTCCCAGCCGCTGGAGAAGACGTCGGCTCGCAGGGTCCAGCTCAGATACACGTGACCGCCCGAACCGAACGTTGCTGCCACGACCAGCTCGTTGTTGACCCAAGACCGCTCGCCATCCCAACCGCGGAAGTCGCGCGCAAGACCGTCGAGAAACTCGGTCAGGTATCCCGCACCGTCCCAGGCAGACACGGTCACGGCCCCGATCCGTGCGCGCAGGCCGTCGTCGACAGCCTCCACGGCGAATACGACCTCGAACTCATCTGTCCGCGACCAGTCGAACAACCGGATAGAGGGCGCTTGCGACCCCACCCCCCGAACGACGAGCTCGACCTGCCCAGGAACCACCTCGATCAGACTCACCCACTGAGGATAAGGACGCCGACACGGCCCGGTCATCGCCATTACGACGCGGTACTACGTCCCGTCGACGTTGGGGATTCCACACCCAGATCCCCGCCAGGAGCGTCACGGTCAGTAGTGATTCCGGAGCCAGATTGATCAACTGGCGACAGTTGAATACGCGAGCCCACCAGTACCGAGGCCGGCTCCGGCCAGACCACCACTGCCAGCTGCGGCAGACCGATGGGAGGCGCGATGCACTCATTCGCGTCCGCCAGCCATGTCATCGCCCAGACCACCTCGCACGAGAGGGCCGCCAGCCGGGGTCCATGCTCGGGATTGACCGGGATTGATCCTGGTCAGGAGCGGATTCGCGTCGGCACCGTGCAGTTCAGAACTGTCGCACAGGTCGGTTACAGCTGGGACATCGCGCCGAACGGGATGAGCGGCCCATCGACATCGAGAAACAGCAGCGCGCGCTGCGCGGAACCAGTCACGGAAGCGCGATAGCGCGATCGGTCAGCGTGCTCCTGGGTTGACGAGGACAAGCTGACCAGCCACTCCTGTCCTCTGAAAGTCGGCGCCGACTACAGTGCATGCCATGCCTGCCACTCACTTGCCAGCGAGCACCACCCCCGGCAAAGAAAGAGCAAAGCCCTTCTGATGCTGCAGGTCAGGAAGGGTGCTCTCCGCGCGAGCGGAGGTGGTCCGTCCGTGACCCCGCCGGGTTGGGGCTGGACGGCGTGCTCTCCGCGCGAGCGGAGGTGGTCCGGCCGAGGGGGGCCTTGAGGGTATGGCCTATGAGTGCTCTCCGCGCGAGCGGAGGTGGTCCGGCCCGCCGCTACCCGCTCACCCCGCACCGAGGGTGCTCTCCGCGCGAGCGGAGGTGGTCCGCCGCGCGCCATGAGAGGGGTGACGCTGCGCCCGTGCTCTCCGCGCGAGCGGAGGTGGTCCGCCCGGCCTGCAGGACGTCGTGCTGCCCAACGGGTGCTCTCCGCGCGAGCGGAGGTGGTCCGCCGGTCATCCTCGACGTGCCTCCCGTGGGAACGTGCTCTCCGCGCGAGCGGAGGTGGTCCGACCACCATGACCACCAGCGCCGCCCCCGCGCTGTGCTCTCCGCGCGAGCGGATGTGGTCCGGACCCGGCGACGCTACTGTCCGCCGTTGAGCAGTGCTCTCCGCGCGAGCGGAGGTGGTCCGCGGGCGTCCGTGGTGTCCGCGGTGATGTTGTGGTGCTCTCCGCGCGAGCGGAGGTGGTCCGATCAACCCGGAGACGTTCGGGCCCGCTGAGGAGTGCTCTCCGCGCGAGCGGAGGTGGTCCGTTGGGGTGTTCTGAGGCGGGATCAGCGGCGCTGTGCTCTCCGCGCGAGCGGAGGTGGTCCGTACGTGGCGGTGAGCCTGGAAGACGGGTCCGGGTGCTCTCCGCGCGAGCGGAGGTGGTCCGATCAACGACCACTCGGTTGACGCGTTGCGCTAGTGCTCTCCGCGCGAGCGGAGGTGGTCCGGCATGGTGGGCCGAACACCCGCGGCTGACGCAGTGCTCTCCGCGCGAGCGGAGGTGGTCCGGGGTTCGGGAGCCCGGAGGCCCCGGCCACCTGGTGCTCTCCGCGCGAGCGGAGGTGGTCCGCGCCGAGAGAAGGTCTCCCGCTGGGAGAGCGGGTGCTCTCCGCGCGAGCGGAGGTGGTCCAGGCATGATTAGTGATGTCGGAAGGGGATGGCAGGTGCTCTCCGCGCGAGCGGAGGTGGTCCGCTGAGGCAGCCCGGGGTTTCGTCTTTGCGTCGGTGCTCTCCGCGCGAGCGGAGGTGGTCCGCAGGCCGGGCGAGAGAACCTCGCGACCCGCCGTGCTCTCCGCGCGAGCGGAGGTGGTCCGGCCACGCTTCAGGTGCAGGTGGACGCGCAGTTGTGCTCTCCGCGCGAGCGAAGGTGGTCCGCCCTTGAACTCGCCCAGTTCGGGAACGCCGAAGCTCCAGCTCTTCCGGGCGGGCGTGTGCGCCGGGGCCTCGCTCGCCAGGTGCCGGAGCCCGAAGCCCAGCCTCCCTGGCCCCCCGGCCTCGCCGCTCCCGCCGCCCCGCCATCCGCATCCTCAGCCTCATCCCCAGCGGCAACCGCAACCGCATCCACAGCCACAGCCACGCGACAGCGATCCGCGCACCGGAAGTCACTCTCCGCACCCCCGACTCACCCCTTGGTGCTCGTTGATCGTCACCCCCTCGCGCTCGCGCCCCGCTCGAAGGACACTCGTAGGCAAAGGAGTTGCCGCCGGAGGGGGACGGGACATGCGGGACGCTCATCGGGCGGAGGCCGAACGGCTGCTGGTGCGGGCGGTGGAGGAGGAAGTACGCCGGTCGGGCGGGCGGGTGGACGGTGCCGTGCTGCTGTCGCGGGCGCGGGCCGGGCTCGACGCGCTGGCGCGGCCGGCGCAGGAGGAGTACGAGGCGTACACGCGGGCGCTGGACGAGGCGGCGGCCGGGCAGCTCACCTTCGGGCAGCGCTACGCGCGCGAGGGTGCCGGAACTCCCCTGCTGGTGGCGGCCGTCGCCGCCGTCGCCGCCGCGGTGGCCGACCTGGCGCTGGGCACCGGCACGGGCACCGCGCTGGGCGCGGGCGCCGTCGCGGGGGTGGCCGGGGCCGCCGCCACCGTCGTCAAGGCGGGTGCCGCGCATCTGCCCGCCGCCCACCACCGGGCGGGCGCGGCCGGTCAGCCCGGCGGGTCCGAGCAGTTGCGGCTGCAGTGGCTGACCGCGCTGGAGGTGCGCGGCATCCGGCCCTTCCTGGACCAGCAGCGCGTCCTGACCGCGTCCACCGCGCCGCAGAAGAAGGCCGCGCCCCGGCTGCGCGGCACCGACAAGAGCGCGGCGGCCCGCAGGCGCAGTGTGCTGGAGCAGTCGTTCGGGCAACTGCCCGAGCCGGTCGGTGTGTTCGCCGGGCGCAGGGCGGAGCTGGCCCGGATCAGGCAGTGGGTGCAGGCGGCCCGCGCGCACACCGAGACCCGGCCCACGGTCGTCGTCCTGCACGGCACGCCGGGCTCCGGCCGCTCCACGCTCGCCGTGCGGGCCGCGCACGAACTGCGCGACCAGTTCCGCGGCGCGGTCGTCGTCGACCTGCGCGGCGGCAGCGCGGACGAGCCGCCGCTGCCCACCCGGGACGCGCTGCTGCACCTGCTGAACCGGCTCGGCGCGCCCCGCGAGCAGTTGCTGTTCCGCGACCGGTCCTCGGCCGAGCAGCAGGTCAAGCGGCTGGGCGAGCTGTACGACCAGCATCTGACCGGACTGCCGGTGACGATCGTGCTGGATGACGCCTCGGACGCCGGGCAGGTCCGGGCCCTGGTGCCCGAGCGGTCCGACAGCCTGGTCCTGGTCACCGCCCCCGCCCCGCTGGAGCTGCCCGCCGGCCTGTCGGCCTGGGTGCACCAGCTGCCGGTGGACGCCCTGGACGAGGCGGGTTCCGAGGAGCTGCTGGGCGCCGCGGCGCAGGACGGGTCCGGCCCGTACGACGCGGAGTCCGCCGAGCGGATCCGCGAGCTGTGCGGCGGGCTGCCGCTGGCGCTGCGCGTGGCGGGCTCCTCGCTCGGCCCGCGCTCGCCCCGTCGGCTGGCCGCCGACCTCGGGGCGTACGGCCCGGTGGAACCGGTCGAGCGGGCGCTGTGGCTGCGCTACACCGACCAGTCGGAGGCGGCCCGGCGGCTGCTGCGCCGGCTGGCCCTGGCGGGCCGGGCCTCGCTGGGCGGCGCCGCGGCGGCCGCGCTGCTGGCCACCGACGAGGCGGAGGCGGGCCGGCAGCTTGAGGCCCTGGCCGGCGCCGGTCTCCTCGACCATGTGCGTGGCAGCCGCTATCGGCTGCACGACCTGGTGCGGGCCTTCGCGCACGCCCGGCTGCTGGACGAGGAGGAGCCCGCCGAGCGGACGGCCGCGCAGGAGCGGCTGATCGGGAACTACGCCGAGCTGGCCGACTCGGTGCTGCGCCTGGTCGACGGCAACAACTCGACCCGCTCGGACCGCTTCAGCCCGCACGGCTTCACCTCCCTCGACGAGGCGCTGCGCTGGCTGGACGACGAGTCGAGCTTCATCACGGCGGCCCTGCGGCACGCGGAGGGCGTGAACCAGGCGGCCGTGCTGAATCTGCTGGGCGCGCTGTGCGACTACTGCCTGCTGCGCGGCGACCTGTACAGGCTGGGCGAGATCAGCGAGCTGACGCAGGCCGTCGACCAGGGGCTGCTGGTGCGCTCGGTGCAGTGGCGCACCGGCATCGCCGCCCGGCAGCTGGGCGAGCTGGACAAGGCGCGCACCACGCTGGCCTCGGTGGTCGACCTGTACCGGGAGGCGCACCACGACGCGGGCGCGGCCCGTGCGCTGAACTCGCTCGGCATCACCCTGCACCACCAGGGCAACCTGACCGAGGCGGCGGCCCGGCTGCGCGAGGCCATGGCGCTCCAGGACGTACCGGAGCTGGCCGGTGACCGGGCGTGGACGATGCACGCGCTGGCGGCCGTGGAGCGCGACCGGGGCCGTCTCGCCGAGGCGCTGGACCTGCTGACGCGGTCCCTGGTGCTGCACCGGGAGGGCGGTTCGGTGCACGGCGAGGCGTGGGCGCACTTCCAGCTCGGGCAGCTCGCGCTGCGCCAGGGCGAGGTGGAGCGGGCCGAGGCGGATCTGCGCGAGGCGCTGGAGCGCTACGGCCGCACCCGGGACGCGCGCGGCGAGGCGTGGGCGCTGACCCAGCTGGCGCGGGCCCGGCTGCTGGCCGGGGAGACGGCGGAGGCGGTGGAGGCGCTGCGCGGCGCCGCGGGGCGGCACCGGGACAACGAGGACGCGCGCGGCGAGGCATGGTCGCTGTACTACCTGGGGCAGGCGCTGGAGGAGACCGGCGACCTGGACCGGGCGGTGCGCGAGCTGGAGCGGGCCCGCACGATGTTCTCCCGGATGCGGGACGTCTACGGGCTGGCCTGCGCCCGGCACCACTCGGCGCGGGTGACGCGCGACCAGCGGGCGGCGCAGACCGGTTCGCTGCGCAACTCCGGTTTCGCCCGTCAGCTCCTGGTCGACGCCCGTGCCGACTTCCGGCGCATCGGGGTGGCGCACGGCGAGGCGTGGACGTGCCTGGAGCTGGCCGTGGTGGACGCGGGCAACGCCCGTACGCCGCAGGCGCTGGCCCTGTGCGACGAGGCGCTGGCCCTGTTCACGTCGTACGGGGACCGGCGCGGCGAGGACTGGGCCCGGTTCCTGCGCTGCACGCTGCTGCCGTACGCGGCGCCGGGCGGGGTGGAGGTGGGCACGGCGGTCGCCCAGGAGGACCTGTCCGCGCTGGCCCGCGCCGGGCACCGGCTGCGGGACCGCAAGCTGGAGGGGTACATCGACGCGTATCTGCTGGTGCTGGAGCGCGGGGTGAGCCTGGAGGCGGGCTGGCAGGCGTGGCCCCTGGGGATGGTGCCGGACCGGCACGCCCGCGAGGTGATGGGCGTGGAGGCGGCCCCGGCCGGCGGGTCCGGGCATGCCTGAGGGCGGTTCCGCCCGTCCTGGATCAGCCGGACCGGCGTGACCGGCCGGACCGGCGTGACCGGCCGGACCGGCGTGACCGGCGGGCTGAACCACCCTCAGGGCCGGACGCGCGGCCCGGCCTGTCCCCTCGGCCGGGTCAGCTCTTGGAGGGGTGCGCCCGGCCGGTGCCCGGGGCGCCCGGACCACCGGCGGTGCTCCCGTCCGTCTCCGGGGTCTCCTTGAAGTCGACCTTGCCCATGTGGCGGTTCATGGACTTCATCAGGAACCACACCGCCAGGGCCATCACCGCGAAGACGATGAAACCGAGGACGCCGGGGGTGACCTTGTTCTTGTCGAACTCGGCCAGGGTGACCAGATGCGTCGTTGCCAGGCTCGCGCTTGCGCTCATGTCAGGCATTCTCCCTCAGGGCTACCGGACACCCGCAAAGAGGTCGTCCTCGGGGAGGGAGGTGTCCACGAGCGACTTCGCCAGCTCGTACTCCTCGGTCGGCCAGACCTCCTTCTGGACGTCCATCGGCACCCGGAACCAGCCGCCGTCCGGATCGATCTGCGTGGCGTGCGCGATCAGCGCCTTGTCGCGGATCTCGAAGAAGTCCGCGCAGGGCACGTGCGTGGTCAGGGTGCGGTCCTTGTGGCCGGACTTCTCCCAGCGCTCCAGCCACTCGCCGTAGGGCGACTCCAGGCCCCGGTCGAGCAGCGCCTTGTGCAGGGCCTCGGTGCGGGCGCGGTTGAAGCCCTGGTTGTAGTACAGCTTCACCGGCCGGTACGCCGGGCCGTACTCCTCCTCCGGGTACTTGCCCGTGTCCGCCGCGCCCTCGAACGCCACCATCGTGATCTTGTGGGTCATGATGTGGTCGGGGTGCGGGTAGCCGCCGTTCTCGTCGTAGGTGGTGATCACCTGCGGGCGGAAGGAGCGGATGCGGCGCACCAGCTCACCGGCCGCCCTGTCGACGTCCTCCAGGGCGAAGCAGCCCTCGGGCAGCGGCGGCAGCGGGTCGCCCTCGGGCAGGCCCGAGTCGACGAAGCCGAGCCAGTCCTGCGCGACGCCGAGGATCTCCCGGGCCTCGTCCATCTCCTTCTTGCGCACTTCGTGGATGTTCTCCTCGATGTACGCGTCGCCCTGGAGCTTCGGGTTGAGGATGGAGCCGCGCTCTCCGCCCGTGCAGGTCACCACCAGCACGTCCACCCCCTCGGACACGTACTTCGCCATGGTGGCCGCGCCCTTGCTCGACTCGTCGTCGGGGTGCGCGTGCACGGCCATCAGTCGCAGCTGGTCAGTCAAGGCTCAATCCTCAAGGTCAAGTCGGTGCCCGGTGCACCGGGCGTTCCACAGGTGCCGCCCCGGGTGGGTCGTCGTGCCGGGGTGGCGGGTCGAGCGGCGGGCCGGGGCTTCTATAGTGACCGAATCGGAGGACGAATAATTCCGGGGTGCGGCTCCGGAGTCCCCGCGCGGGACGGCCGTCCCGCCCCTGCCGAGAGGACGATCATGAGTACGGCGAGCACCCGGCTCCCCGAGGGCCGCTACGGCCGCTCCGCGGACGAGCGCGCCGACCACAAGCTCAAGATCGCCGGTGCCGTGCTGGGCGCCCTGCTGCTCGCCCTGGTCGGCTACTTCGCCTACCACTACGTCGGCGAGAACAAGATCAGCGCACAGGTCGTCTCCTTCCAGGCGTCCGACGACGCGGTGCGCATCCATCTGGAGGTCCACAAGGACGCCGGGGCGCGCGGCTACTGCACGCTGCGCTCGCAGGCGGCCGACGGCACCGAGGTGGGCCGGGCCGACTTCCGCTTCGACCAGGACGCCAAGCAGATCGACCAGGTGCTGACGCTGCGTACCACGTCCCGGGGCACGACCGGCGAGCTGCTGGGCTGCCACGCCGGCTGACACCGGGGCGTCATCCGGAATACGTAGGCCCTGACCTGCGTTGACGTGATTTAGATGCCTTATGTCCTCCCCCTTTCGCCGCTGAATTGTTAGGCTCGTGGTTTCGCCCATCCATGAGGGACCATTCTTCTGGGTAGGGCGATGCTTTGTATTCCCAGTACCGACGAGGAGCACCTGTGACCCAGACCAGCGAGAACGTCACCTGGCTGACCCAGGAGGCGTACAACAAGCTCAAGGACGAGCTTGAGTACCTTACTGGTCCTGCGCGCACCGAGATCGCCGCCAAGATCGCGGCCGCGCGCGAGGAGGGGGACCTGCGCGAGAACGGTGGGTACCACGCGGCCAAGGAGGAGCAGGGCAAGCAGGAGCTCCGTGTGCGCCAGCTGACCCAGCTCCTGGAGAACGCCCAGGTCGGCGAGGCTCCGGCCTCCGCTGACGGTGCGGTCGCGCCCGGTATGGTCGTCACGATCGCCTTCGACGGCGACGAGGACGACACGCTCACCTTCCTGCTGGCCTCCCGTGAGTACGCGAGCGCCGACATCGAGACCTACTCCCCCCAGTCCCCGCTGGGCTCCGGAGTGCTCGGCCACAAGGTCGGCGAGGAAGCGGAGTACGAGCTGCCGAACGGCAAGAAGGCCTCGGTGACGATCCTCAAGGCGGAGCCGTACAACGGCTGAGTCCGCGGACCGGCGGGCCGACCCGCCGTACAGACGGCCGGCCGAAGCCCCCGTGCTCCTTCCTGGAGCACGGGGGCTTCGCCGTGGCGCGGCGGGGCGCCGCCTGAGCACCGGCGTGCGCCGGTGCTCGGGCGATGACCGTGTGCCTGCCCGGCGCTCAGATCAGGCGATGACCGTGTGCCCGGCGCTCAGGTCAGGCGATGACCGTGTATCCGGCCTCGCGCAGCGCCTCGCGGACCTCGGCGCAGTGCGCGGGCCCCTTCGTCTCCAGGTGCAGTTCCACCTCGGCCTCCGTGAGCCCCAGCCGCGGATCGGTCCGTACGTGGCTCACGTCGAGGACGTTGGCGTCCGTCGCCGACAGCACGCCCAGCAGGGTGGCCAGCGCCCCCGGCCGGTCCGTCAGCCGCAGCCGTACGGCCAGGTAGCGGCCCTGCGCCGCCATCCCGTGCCGCAGGACCCGCTGGAGCAGCACCGGATCGACGTTCCCTCCGGAGAGCACGGCCACCACCGGGCCCTCCAGGGCCGCCCCGGCACCCCGCTCCCCGCCCAGCAGCGCCGCGACCGGGCTGGCACCGGCCGGTTCCACCACCAGCTTGGCCCGCTCCAGGCAGAGCAGCAGCGCGGCGGACAGCTGGTCCTCGCCGACCGTGCGCACCTCGTCCACCAGTTCGGACACGATCTCGAACGGCACGTCGCCGGGGCGGCCGACCCGGATGCCGTCGGCCATCGTCGTCGGGTTCCCGATCGCCACCGGTCGCCCGGCCGCCAGCGAGGGCGGGTACGCCGCCGAGCCCGCCGCCTGCACCCCGATGATCCGCACCTCGGGGTGGAGCGTCTTGACCGCCACCGCGATCCCGGCCGCCAGCCCGCCGCCGCCGATGCCCACGACGATCGTGCGCACCCGCGGGCACTGCTCCAGGATCTCCAGTCCCACCGTGCCCTGGCCCGCGATCACGTCCGGGTGGTCGAAGGGGTGGATGAAGACCGCGCCGGTCTCGGCGGCGTACTCCTGCGCGGCGGCCAGCGTCTCGTCGACCACCTGGCCGTGCAGCCGCACCTCGGCGCCGTACCCGCGGGTCGCGCTGACCTTCGGCAGCGGGGCCCCGACCGGCATGAACACCGTGGCGTGCACCCCGAGCAGCGCCGACGCCAGCGCGACACCCTGCGCGTGGTTGCCCGCGCTCGCGGCGACCACGCCCGCGGCGCGCTCCTCCGGCAGCAGCCCGGCGATCCGGACGTAGGCGCCGCGCAGCTTGAAGGAGCCCGTGCGCTGGAGGTTCTCGCACTTGAGGAGCACCGGCGCGCCCGCCAGCTCCGACAGGTGCCGGTTGCTCTCCAGGGCGGTCACCCGCGCCACGCCCGAGAGCATCTTCTGCGCGCCCCGCACGTCGTCCAGCGTGACGGACGGGAAGGACGGGAAGGACGCAGCCGTGCCGTAACTCATGTTTCGAGTCTCGCAGCTCACGGTCGCGGCGCGCTGGTGCGACCGAACCGCGAGACCGGTTTGCGCAGCGCCGGTACGGGCCGCCTCCCGGCCGCGTACCCTGTCCCCCAACCCAGCAGCCCGTCAGAAGTGAGCCTCCGGCCATGCCCACTACACCTGAAATGTCGATGGACATGACGACCGTCGGTGACACCGGTCTCCTCGAAACCCTCCAGCACGAGGTCGCGCTGTTCGCCCGCCGCGCGGAACAGACCCGGCTCGGCGGGGTCGGCCAGGTGCGCAACTCCATGGACCGAGCCGCGTACCTGCTGCTCAACCGGCTCGACAAGGAGGGCCCGATGGGTGTCAAGGCGCTCGCCGGGAGCATGGGCATCGACTCCTCCACCGTCACCCGGCAGGTGGCGCCGCTCGTGGACACCGGGCTCGTCAAGCGCACCTCCCACCCCGAGGACGGGCGGGCCGTGGTGCTCCAGCTCTCCCCGCGCGGGCTGGCCCGGCTGGAGGAGGTCCGTACCTCGCGGCGCCGGCTGATGGCCGAGCTGACCGAGGACTGGACCCCGCAGGAGCGGGCCGCCTTCTGCTCGCTGCTGACCCGCTTCAACGGCGCGCTGTCTGCCCGCCAGGCGCCGCAGGGCGGTGCGGCGGGGCGCGAGCCGGGCGCTCCGGTCTCCCCGGACTCCCCGGACTCCCCGGGCTGTCCGGCCTCCTGACCCCCTGGCCCCTGGCCGTTCGCCCGCCTTCCCGGCCGTTCCGCCGCCGCGCCGCCCGGCCGGGGCTGCCTCCCCCTTCTCTCTCCCCCCGGGCCGCCTCCTGCGCGGCTCTTGACCGGCGGCCCGCCGCTGGCCTGGTATGAGACCCGGGGCCCCGGCCGCACCGCTTCTCGTGGCGCGTGCCCGGCCGGATCCCGTCTTCCGGATCGCCTGGCAGGAGGCGTGGTGCGAGAGCGGCAGGTGTCGAACGGCGTACGCCGGGCGCGGGACTTCGAGGCGTTCGTCGCGGGCGCGGCCGGACGGCTGCTGCACACCGCCACCCTGCTCACCGCGGAGGCCCCGGACGACAACCCGCGCGCGCGGCGTCTGCTGACCCTGGCCCTCGCGCACACGTACGCGTGCTGGGACCGGCTGCGCGGCGAGGACCCCTACGAGCGGGCCCGGCAGGCGCTGGCCGCGCGGTTCGCCCGCGAGGCGTGGCACCAGCACGGGGTGCGGGGCCGCGGCCGCCCGGAGCCGCCCGGCACCCTGGCCGTGCTCACCCCGCAGGAGCGTCTGGTCGTCGTCCTCCGGCTGTACGAGGGCGTCGCCGAGGAGCAGGCCGCCGCGCTGCTCGGTCTGCCCTCCGAACGTGTCCGCGTCATCGGCGACCGGGCCATCGCCACCCTCACTCGCGCGCCCGCCCGTCCCGTCCCGGCCGCCAGCGGCCGCAGGGCGGCACCCTCGTAGCCGCGGGGCACGCACGGCCGGACGCGGGGACGGGGAGCGCAGGCGCAGAGGGAACGACGGGGGCGGATGTGAACAGAGCGGAACGTGAGGCGGCCGTACGGCGGCTCCTGGAGCAGACACCGCCGCAGGTGCCCGCCGGGCTGTACGAGGACGCCGTGCGCCGCGGCGGGCGCATGCTGCGCCGCCGGACGGTGGCCCGGCGCGCCCTGTGGCTACTGCTGTGCGCCGCGGTGGTGGCGTTCACCGTGTGGGCGCTGACGGTACGCCCCTGGGCTCAGCCGCCCTCGCAGACGACCCCGCCCGTGACCGGCTGGTGAGGCACCGGGCACCGGCCGGTGGGGGCGCCCCCACCGGCCGGTGGGGGCGCCGAGGGCCCGCCGGTGGGGCACCGGGCGGCGCCCCACCAGCGGCTCGTACCGGCTAGCCGAGGGCCTGCTGGAGGTCTTCCAACAGGTCGTCGACGTTCTCGATGCCCACGGAGAGCCGGACCAGGTCGGCCGGGACCTCCAGGGCGGAGCCCGCCGCGGAGGCGTGGGTCATGCGCCCCGGGTGCTCGATCAGGGACTCGACACCGCCCAGCGACTCGCCGAGCGTGAACACCTTCGCCCGGTCGCAGACCGCCACGGCCGCCTCCTCGCCGCCCTCGACGCGGAAGGAGACCATGCCGCCGAACGCCTTCATCTGCTTGGCGGCGACCTCGTGGCCCGGGTGGTCGGGCAGCCCCGGGTACAGGACCCGTGTCACCCGCGGGTGCCGGGACAGCATGTCGGCGACCTTCCCGGCGTTCTCGCTGTGCCGGTCCATGCGCACCGCGAGCGTCTTGGTGCCGCGCAGCACCAGCCAGGAGTCGAAGGGCCCGGCGACCGCGCCCATGGCGTTCTGGTGGTACGCCAGCTCGTCCCCGAGCGCGGTGTCGCTCACGATCAGCGCGCCGCCGACGACGTCCGAGTGGCCGCCCATGTACTTGGTCAGCGAGTGCACGACCACGTCGGCGCCGAGCGCCAGCGGCTGCTGGAGGTAGGGGGTGGCGAAGGTGTTGTCCACGACCAGCTTCGCTCCGGCGTCCCGGGCGACCTGGGCGACGGCGGCGATGTCGGTGATGCCGAGCAGCGGGTTGGAGGGCGTCTCCACCCACACGGCCTTGGTCCGCGGGGTGAGGGCGGCCCGTACGGCGGCCGGGTCGCTGGTGTCGGCGACCGACCACTCCACGCCCCAGCGGGAGACGACCTTGGCGAACAGGCGGAACGTGCCGCCGTAGGCGTCGTTCGGGATCACGACGTGATCGCCCGGGGCGAGCAGCGTGCGCAGCAGGCAGTCCTCGGCCGCCAGCCCGGACGCGAACGCGAGGCCCCGGCGGCCGCCCTCCAGGGCGGCGAGGTTCTCCTCCAGGGCGGTCCTGGTGGGGTTGGCGCTGCGGCTGTACTCGTAGCCGCCGCGCAGACCGCCCACGCCGTCCTGCTTGTAGGTCGAGACCTGGTAGATCGGCGGGACGACCGCGCCGGTGAGGGGATCGGCGGTGTTGCCCGCGTGGATCGCGAGGGTCTCGAAGTGCTGACTGATGTGCTCGTCGCTCATGGGCCCGAGCGTAGTGCTCCCGGGGCACCGGCGCGGGACACCGGGCGCGGCGGCGGTGCGGCCGGGGTTTTCCACAGGCCGGGGCGCAGGTTGGCCAATTGTCGGCGCGGTCTGGTTCGCTTGAGGCATGGAGATTCTCTGGGTCCTGACAGCAGTGGTCCTGCTGAGCTTCGTGCTGCTCCCCTTCCTCAGGCGCAGGCGCGGCGGCATCGAGCAGGTCCCGCCGGGACACCCGGACGCCGCGGACCCGGCGGACTACGGGTTCGTGCGCCAGGAGGAGCTGGACGTCCGCATGCCCGGCCCCGACCAGGACCTGCTGGACGTGCTGGACCTGGTGCAGCGCACCCAGGACTACCGCGCCGCGGCCCAGCTGCTGGCGGGCACCGAGGCGGCGGGCGAGCTGCGCTGGCAGCGTGTGCAGGCGTTCGCCGGTGCCGCCTCGCTGGAGCTGCAGCAGCGTCCGGGCGGGGTCAGCGAGACGCCCGGCGGCCAGTGGCTGCGGGTGTGGCGGGCCGAGGCGCCCAAGGACGCGGGCGGCGCCGCGGTGCACGCCGAGTTCCTGGTGCAGCAGGCGTGGCGGACGTCGACGCCGGGGACGGACGAGTTCCGGATCATCATGGAGGAGGCCAGGGAGTCCTGCGGCCGGGCCGCGCTGCTGGCCCCCGGCGACCCCGTGCCGTACATCACCGAGCTGTCGGTGGCGCGCGGCCTGGCCTACTCCCGGTCGGAGTTCGAGCAGCTCTGGCTGAAGATCCTGGACCGCGCCCCCACCCACATGGGCGCCCATCTGGCGGCGCTGCACTACTGGTGCGAGAAGTGGCAGGGCTCGCGGGAGCTGGCCATGGAGTTCGCCGAGGCCGCCGCGGCGCGCGCCCCGCGGGGCTCGCTGCTGGCCGCCATGCCGCTCTTCGCGGTCTTCGAGCACCTGCCGGAGGTGAACCTGGTCCGCGGGTTCTACCAGAGCGAAGTCGTCACCAAGGCGGTCCACGGCGCCCTGCACGCCCTCCACTCCGCCCGCCCCGGCGACCCGATGGCCGCGCACGTGCGCCATCTGCTCGTCTTCTTCCTGGTCCGCTCCGAGCGCTGGGCCGAGGCCATGAACCAGCTCATACACATCGACGGCCATGTCGGCGCCCTCCCCTGGATCCTCTCCGAGGACCCCGCCGCCGAGTTCGCCGTCTACCGCGCGCTCGCGGTGGCCGGCTACGAGGCGAACGGCGGAAGCCCGGCGACCCTGCCCCAGTGACCGGGCCGGGGGCACTCGACGACCGGTCGGGGTCGGAGTCGGGGTCGCGCGCAGGCGGCCCGCTCCGCCCGAAGGCGACGCGCCACCGCCACCGCCCGCACGGTGCAGGCGGTGGCGGTGGGGCCGGCACGGGACCGGGGTGCCGGCACCAGGACCGGGGCCGGTCGGGGTCAGATCGTCGAGGTGTCGATCACGAAGCGGTAGCGGACGTCGCTGGACTGGACGCGTTCGTACGCCTCGTTGACGCGGGACGCGTCGATCAGTTCGATCTCGGCGCCGATGCCGTGGGCGGCGCAGAAGTCGAGCATCTCCTGGGTCTCGGCGATACCGCCGATGTTGGAGCTGGTGAGGTTGCGGCGGTTGCCGAAGAGGGCGCCGTAGGGGATCTGCACCGGCTCCTCGGGCAGGCCGACGTTCACCATGGCGCCGTCCAGGCGCAGCAGGGACAGGAAGGCCGGGAAGTCGAGCGGCGCCGAGACCGTGTTGAGGATCAGGTCGAAACTGCCCTTGAGCCGCTCGAACGTCTCCGGGTCGCTGGTGGCGTGGTAGTGGTCGGCGCCCAGGCGCAGCCCGTCGTCCTGCTTGCGCAGGGACTGCGAGAGGACGGTCACCTCCGCGCCGAGCGCGTGGGCCAGCTTGACGCCGACATGGCCCAGGCCGCCGAAGCCCACCACGGCGACCTTCTTGCCGGGGCCGGTGTTCCAGTGCTTCAGCGGGGAGTACGTGGTGATGCCGGCGCACAGCAGCGGGGCGGCCACGTCCAGGGCCAGGCCGTCGGGGATGCGGACGACGTAGTTCTCGTCGACCACGATCTTCTGGGAGTAGCCGCCGTAGGTGGGCTTCCCGTCCTTGCCGACGGCGTTGTACGTCCAGGTGGGGCGGCTGGTGCAGTACTGCTCCAGGCCCGCGGCGCAGTTCTCGCAGGTGCGGCAGGAGTCGACCATGCAGCCGACGCCCACCCGGTCGCCGACGGCGTGGCGGGTGACGCCGGGGCCGACCTCGGAGACGACACCCGCGATCTCGTGGCCGGGGACCATCGGGAAGACGGCCTCGCCCCAGCCCTCGCGGGCCTGGTGGATGTCCGAGTGGCAGATGCCCGCGAACTTGATGTCGATCAGCACATCGAACTCGCCGACTGCCCGGCGTTCGATGGTGGTGCGCTCCAGCGGTGCCTTCGCTGCGGGCGCGGCGTATGCGGCGACGGTGGTCATGCGGAGGGTTCTCCTCGGTGGTTGCCTGCCGTGCCCGGCTGCCTTCTGTGCTGCCTCGCGGCTGCCTCGTGCTGCCATTGCCTTCGTGCCGGGCACGCCCTCCACAGTGCCCGCTCGGGCGCCGTTCACCCAGGCCACGCCTCTGCCTACGACCAGCGTGCCTACCACTGGCGGGGGCAGGATGCGGTGCGTAGGAGCGGTGATACTGGACGTATGGACGACAAGCCGGACAGCGCCACCCCCGGAGTCGGCCCGAGCGTCGGCGCGGACGCCGGGGCCGGTCTGGAGCGCCGGGCCGAGCTGAGCGAGTTCCTGCGGACCCGCCGCGCCCGGCTGCGGCCGGAGGACGTCGGGCTGCCGCACTACGGGCGCCACCGCCGGGTCCCCGGGCTGCGCCGCGAGGAGCTGGCCCAGCTCGCCGGGGTCTCGGTGGCGTACTACACGCGCCTGGAGCAGGGCAACGGCCGCAATGTCTCCGCCGAGGTGCTGGACTCCATCGCCCGCGCGCTGCGCCTGACCGACGCCGAGCACGCCCATCTGACCCATCTGGCCAAGCCCAAGCACAAGAAGCGGCAGAGCGCTCCGGCCCAGCAGGTGCGGCCCTCGCTGCGGCAGCTCCTGGACACGATGGACGGCGTCCCGGCGTACATCGTCGGACGGCGCTCGGAGCTGCTGGCCTGGAACCGCATGGCGGCGGCCGTCTTCGGCGACTGGTCCCAACTGCCCGCGCCGGAGCGGAACTGGGCCCGGCTGGTCTTCCTGCACCCGGAGACCCGCGACCTGTACGTCGACTGGGAGCAGAAGGCGATCGACGTCGTGCTCTCGCTGCACATGGAGGCCGGCTGCTATCCGGACGACCCGCGGCTGTCGGCGCTGGTCGGCGAGCTGTCCGTGAAGAGCGAGGACTTCCGCCGCCTGTGGGCCACGCACGACGTCAAGGAGAAGAGCCACGGCGTCAAGCTGCTGCGCCATCCGCTCGTCGGTGAACTGGCCCTGCGCTACGAGTCGTTCAAGGTCGCCGACGGCAGCGAGCTGACCATGACCGTCTACCACCCCGAGCCGGACTCCCCGTCGGTCGAGTCGCTGCGCCTGCTGGCCAGCTGGGGCGCGGACGCGACACGGACGGGGAGCGGCAGCCCGACGCCGTAGCGGCGCCGGGGGGCGTGTGCGGGTCAGGCCGTGACCGGGCCCGCGGTGTTCTCCTTGACGGTGATGCGGCCCTTGCGCAGGGTCGCCAGGCGCGGGGCCTTCTTCGCGATCGTGGAGTCGTGGGTGACCATGACGAACGTCAGCCCGTGCTCCTTCCACAGACCTTCGAGCACGCCCATGATCTCGTCGCGGGTCGACTCGTCCAGGTTGCCGGTGGGTTCGTCGGCGAGCAGCACCTTGGGTCGCTTGACCAGCGCGCGGGCGATGGCGACGCGCTGCT
This sequence comes from Streptomyces sp. SAT1, assembly GCF_001654495.1. Lineage (GTDB taxonomy): Bacteria > Actinomycetota > Actinomycetes > Streptomycetales > Streptomycetaceae > Streptomyces > Streptomyces andamanensis. The sequence continues at coordinate 4,566,423 of NZ_CP015849.1, read as the reverse complement.
GCTGGCCGCCGGACATCTCGCCGGGCAGATGGCCGAGCCGTTCGCCGAGGCCGACCGACGTCAGCGCCTCGGCGGCGCGTTCGCGGCGTTCGCGGGCCTTGACGCCGAGCGGGACGAGGGCGGTCTCCACGTTCTCCTGCGCGGTCAGCGTGGGGATCAGGTTGAAGGACTGGAAGACGAAGCCGATGTTCTCGCTGCGCACCCGGGTGAGCCGGGCCTCGGAGAGTCCGGCCAGGTCGGTGCCGTCGAGCACGACCTCGCCCGAGGTCGGCCGGTCCAGCCCGCCGAGCATCTGGAGCAGGGTCGACTTGCCGCCGCCGGTGGGCCCCTGGATGACCAGCCGGTCACCGTCGCCGATGGTCAGGTCGACACCGTCGAGGGCGTGGACCGTCTGCTTGCCCCGGGTGTAGTGCTTGGTGACGCCGCTGAGTTCGTACATGTGGATGGCTCCTGGGCTCCTGGAGAGGACGGGTGGCGGGGGGGCGCGGACGCCGGTGGCGTACGGAGACCACGGGCGCCTCCGTACGCGGGCGCGGGACCCCTGCGTAGGCGGGCGCGGGTCTCCGTCGTACGCGGGCGCGGCCCTTCGTACGCGGGCGTGCGGGCGTTACTCGACGCGGCGCAGGGCGTCCGCCGGGCGCAGCCGTGAGGCGCGCCAGCCGCCGAACGCGCCCGCGATGAGCCCGCCGGCCACCGCGAGGCCGACCGCGACGGCGATGGTGGTGAGGCCGACCGGCGCGGTGAGCGCGACGTCGAGGGACTTCGCCGTCTGCCGGCCGGGACCGCCGAAGCCGCCCCCGCCCCCGCCGTAGCCACCGCGCCCGAAGCCGCCGGAGCCCGCGCCGGAGGAGCCGAGCTGCGCCTGGAGCGTCGGGCTGATCGCGGTCACGGCGTACGCGCCCGCCAGGCCGAGCGCGATGCCGAGGACACCGCCGACCAGGCCGTTGACGACGGCCTCGCCGACCACCTGCCGGGTCACCCGGCCGGACCGCCAGCCCAGCGCCTTGAGCGTGCCGAACTCGCGCACCCGGCGGGAGACCGCCGAGGAGGTCAGCAGCCCGGCGACCAGGAACGCGGCGATCAGCACCGCGACGGACAGCCATGTGCCGACGTTGGAGGCCAGGTCGGAGGCGGTGGACAGGGACCCGGAGACGGTCTTCGCGAGGTCGGCGGAGGTGGTGACCGTGGTCCCCGGGACGTTCTTCTGGATAGCGCTCTTGACGGAGTCGATCTGCTGGGAGCCGGCCGCCTTGACGTAGACGGTGGTGACCTTGTCCTTGTCGCCGCTGAGCGTCTGCGCCTGCTTCAGCGGCAGGTAGAGGTTGGCCGCCGCGTCGCCGCTGGTGGCGGTGGCGATGCCGATCACCTGGTATTTCACGTTCTTGACGGTGACCGTGGAGCCGACCGCGAGCTTCTTCTCCTTGGCGTAGGCCGCGTCGGCGACGGCGACCGCGGCGTCGGTCTCGGTGGTCTTGAAGGTACGGCCGTCGGTGATCTTCGAGGAGGTCAGCGGGCCGAGCGCGGGCTGGGTGACGTCGGTGCCGTAGACCGTGTACTGGTTGACGTCGAAGTCGGCGCCGCCGCCCTCGACCTCGCCCTGCGGGGTGGGCTGGGCGCCGCGCCGGCCGCCCTCGCCGCTCCCGCCGCTCCCGCCGCTCCCGCCGTCGCGCATCCGGAACTGGCCGCGGGTGAACTGGCCGTCGACCTTGACGACAGTGAGGCTGAGCCCGCCGACGGCGGCGGAGACGCCCTTCTGCCCGGCGACCTGGGTCACCGTGGCGGCGGGCAGGGTGGTGAAGCCCTGCGCCCGGACCATGTCGCTGCTCTGGCTGGTGCTGTCGCCGTCGCCCTTCGCGTCGAACTTGAAGCGCGGGCGCTGGGACTCGCCGGAGGCGGGCGTGGCCGCCTTGGTCACGGTCATGTCCGTGCCCAGCCCGTAGAGCGACTGGAGGACCTTGTCCTGGGCCTTGCTCATGCCGTCGGACACGGAGGTGACCACGATGACCAGGGCGATCCCCAGCGCGAGACCGGAGGCGACGACGAGGGCCGCCTTTCTGCGGCGGCGCAGCTCGCGCCTCAGGTAGGTGAAGAACATGCGCCGCAAGCTAGGGACGTCCCGTGATGAAGGGATAAGCCCGTCATAAAAGAAGGATGAGAAGCCCGGCGGACGGCCGCGGCACAGCGAACGGCGCCGCCCCTTCAAAGGAGCGGCGCCGGTGCGCGGTACGGGGCGGGTCAGGCGGCGGAGCCGGCCTTCCACTTGGACCAGGTCATGTTCCAGCCGTTGAGGCCGTTGTCCGGGGAGACGGTCCTGTCGCCGGTGTGCTGGACCACGACGACGTCACCGACCAGGGAGTGGTTGTAGAACCACGCGGCGGGCGTCTTGGTGTCCTTGGCGCCCTTCGTGTCCTGGAGGCCGACGCAGCCGTGGCTGGTGTTGGCGCTGCCGAAGACGGACGGCGCGTTCCAGTAGGCGCCGTGGATGAAGGTGCCGGAGGTGGTCAGGCGCATGGCGTGCGGGACGTCCTTGATGTCGTACTCGCCCTTGCCGTCGGAGTCCGTGAAGCCGACCGACGCGCCGTTCATCCGGGTCTGGGTGAACTTCTCCGAGATCACCATCGCGCCCTCGTAGGTGGTGTGCTCGGGCGAACCGGCTGAGATCGGGATGGTCTTGACGGTCTTTCCGTTCCGCGTGACCTTCATCTGCTTGGTCTTCGCGTCGACGTAGGAGACCTGGTTGCGGCCGATGTGGAAGGTGACCGTCTTCTGCTGGACGCCGTAGACGCCCTGCGCGCCCTGGACGCCGTCGAGGTCGAGCTTGAGCGTGACGGTGGAGCCTTCCTTCCAGTACTGCTCGGGGCGGAAGTCGAGGCGGTTGGCGCCGAACCAGTGGCCGACGACCTGCTGGCCGCTGGAGGAGCTGACGGTGATGTGCTTCTGCACGGCCGCCTTGTCGGTGATCGACTTGTCGAAGTTGATCGAGACCGGCATGCCCACGCCGACGGTGCTGCCGTTGTCCGGCGTGAAGGTGCCGATGAAGCTGTGCGCCGGGGCGACCGTGGTGAACGAGGCGTTCTCGTGGGCGGCGCGGCCCTTGGCGTCCGTGGCGGTGGCGGCGACCTTGTAGGTGGTGGAGCGGGCCAGCGGGGCGCTGGGCTTCCAGCTCGCCCTGTCGGCGGATATCTCGCCCTTGACGGCCTTGCCGTCGGCGGTCGTCATGGTGACGTCCGTCAGCGTGCCCTTGGCCACGGTGACCGCGGCCGAGTTGTTGATGGAGGCGTCGGCGGAACCGTCCGCCGGAGTGATCTTGATCTGGGCCTCCGACGTCTGCTGGGCCGCGGCCTTGTCGGCCTTGGCCTGCGAGGGGTCGCCGTCGCCTCCGCCGGCCGCGTTGCTGCTGCCGGAACAGGCCGTGAGCACCAGTACACCGCCGAGCAGTGCGGACGAGCCCATCAGGGCCCTACGCCGCCTACTGTTCGTCATCACACGCTTCTCCATCGTTGCCGTAATCCCCAGGACCCCCGATTCCCCCCGTCGCGAATCATCAACGCTACGACCGTTTCGTCCCGTTCCCCAGGGCGCCCGAGTGTGGGCCTCGCCACGTCGGCACGGCACCGGGCGCCGCCCGCCCCGCCAAGTCCCTGCCCCGGCGGGACGGCGTCATGCCGGACGGCCGCCCCCGCCGGTACGGGCCGTTCCGGTATCTCGCGTCACACCGGCCGCTCCCGCACACCCGGAGCGGATGAAACGGCACAAAGAGTGACAGTCCGCGACGCCCGTCACGACCGGCCGGATCTCAAACCTCCCGTGACTTTCCCGTGACCCGTGACGTTCACTACGATCGCCCCACACGGCCAATTCGCCAGTGCCACAAGGGGATCGATATTCCGTGTCAACCGCTCGCCGTACGCTGCTGACCGCCACCGCCGCGGGCACCCTGCTGGGCGCCCTGTGGTTCGTCCCCTCCGCGAGCGCGAGCGGGGACGCGCCGACGAGAACGGTGGCCGACGCGGTACCGACCGCGCAGGCCACCCGGCAGGGCCGGGCCGCGGGTACGCCGGCGGACGGCACCGGGATGCGGACCACGGCGGTGCGCACCTCGGCGGCGGACCCGAGGGCCGTCAGCACGGCCGGGGACGCCGCGGCCTCCGCCGGATCCCTCCCGGCCGACGGCACGGAGCTCGCCGACACCGGAAGCATCGACACCACCCCCTACGTCATCGGCGGATCCCTCTTCCTCGCCGCGGGCGCCGGCTTCGTGGTGTATTCGGTACGCCGGGAACGCCTCGGCTTCTGACGGCCCCTGGCGGGGCGGCTCCGGCGCCCCCACCGTCCTGAGCGGGTCGGCCGCGCCGGTCCTGCCCCACGGGTGGGACGGACGGCGCGGATGACTTCCCCGGCGGGGCGGGCGTGACGCCACCTCTTCCCGGCGGACCGGGCGGCCTACGGGTCTCTCCCGGCCGGCGGGCGACGCAAGTCCTCTTCCCGGCAGACCGCGCCACGCGGACCACTTTCCCGCAGTCCGGGCCAGGCGGACCGGCAGCCCCTTTCCCGGCAGGCAGGACGGCAGAGACCCTCACGCCACGACGGGGCCGGGCGAGCGCGGACTTCTTCCCGCCGATCACACGCCGAGGCCCCGACCGGCGGGCCGGGCGACCCGTGGACGCCCCCCGGGGGCGACCGGGCGGGCTCGGACGCCCCCAGCCGGGCTGCCGCAGACGCCTCCCCGGCCAGGCAGGCGCGCACGGACACCTGCCCCACGCCGGGCGGGCACGCCCCCTGCCGGTGGCCCGGCGGCCCGGCCGCCCGTCCCGCCGTCCCGTCCGGCGCAGGCTGGGCTCAGTTCAGCGGGCCGGTGACCGTCTCCGCCGCCGCGACCAGCGCGCCCTGGGCCACGAAGGCGTCGGCGGCGGCCAGGTCGGGCGCCAGGAAGCGGTCCGGGCCGGGGCCGCCCACCCCGGCGGCGCGCGCGGCCTCGATGACCGCCCGGCTGGCCGGGGCCGGCTCCAGGCCCGCCCGCAGCTCGACGGCGCGCGCGGCGGCGTACAGCTCGATCGCGATGATGCGGGTCAGGTTGCCCACCGCCGTGCGCAGCTTGCGCGCCGCCGACCAGCCCATGGAGACGTGGTCCTCCTGCATGGCGGAGGACGGGATGGAGTCGGCGGAGGCGGGCACGGCCAGCCGCTTCATCTCGCTGACCAGCGCGGCCTGGGTGTACTGGGCGATCATGAGCCCGGAGTCGACGCCGGGGTCGTCGGCGAGGAACGGCGGCAGGCCGTGGCTGCGGTTCTTGTCCAGCAGCCGGTCCGTGCGGCGCTCGGCGATGGAGCCGAGGTCGGCGGCGGCGATGGCGAGGAAGTCCAGTACATAGGCGACCGGGGCGCCGTGGAAGTTGCCGTTGGACTCCACCCGGCCGTCAGGCAGGACGACGGGGTTGTCGACGGCCGCGGCGAGTTCGCGTTCGGCGACGAGCCGGGCGTGCGCCAGGGTGTCCCGGCCGGCGCCGGCGACCTGCGGGGCGCAGCGCACGGAGTAGGCGTCCTGGACGCGCGGCGCGTCGTCCTGGTGGTGCCCGGTGAGCTGGGAGCCCTTGAGCACGGCGAGCATGTTGGCGGCGGAGGCGCCCTGGCCCGGGTGCGGGCGGATGGCGTGCAGCTCGGGGGCGAGCACCTTGTCGGTGCCGAGCAGCGCCTCCAGCGAGAGGGCGGCGGTGATGTCGGCGGACTTGTAGAGGGTGTCGAGGTCGGCGAGGGCCATGACCAGCATGCCGAGCATGCCGTCGGTGCCGTTGAGGAGGGCGAGGCCCTCCTTCTCGCGCAGTTCGACGGGCGCGATGCCGTGCTCGGCGAGCAGCTCGGCGGCGGGCCGCACAGTACCGTCCGGGCCCTCCGCGTCGCCCTCGCCCATCAGCGTGAGCGCGCAGTGCGAGAGCGGGGCCAGGTCGCCGGAGCAGCCGAGGGAGCCGTACTCGTGCACGACCGGGGTGATGCCCGCGTTGAGGACGTCGGCCATGGTCTGCGCGACCTCGGGGCGCACCCCGGTGCGGCCCGAGCAGACGGTCTTCAGCCGCAGGAACATCAGGGCGCGTACGACCTCGCGCTCGACCCGCGGGCCCATGCCCGCGGCGTGCGAGCGGACGATGTTGCGCTGGAGCCGGGCACGCAGCTCGGGGCTGATGTGCCGGGTCGCCAGGGCGCCGAAACCGGTGCTGACGCCGTAGACGGGCTCGGGCTTGGCGGCCAGCGCGTCCACGACCTCGCGGGCCGCCGCGAGGGCCGCCACCGCCTGCTCGGAGAGTTCGACCCGCGCGCCGGCGCGCGCCACGGCGAGGACGTCGGACGCGGTGACACCGGACGTCCCCACCACCACAGTGTGCATATCCATATTCAGGAGCGTACGCAGTGAATGCGACGGTGTCACTAGTGGGTGCCGGGAGTGCCCCTTACCCAGCGGATGGCCCGGCCGCTCACCCGGCTCACCCGGCTCACCCGGGGACAGGGCCTCACGGGCGGCGGCCCCGGAAGCTGCGCCGTTCGACCGGTGCCTCGGGCGCGGGCGAGGGCTCGTCGGCCAGCCGGACCACCGGGTCCCCGGGGCCCTCCCGCCCGGCGACCACCGGATGGTCCGTGCGCAGCGCCTTCGCCCGGTACTGCGCGGCGTCCGCGAGCCGGAACAGCCGGCGGGCCGAGCGCACCGGCCCGACCGCGTCCTCGGTCGACGCCACCCCGCAGGCGACGCCCTCCCCCAGCTCCAGTCCGGCCGCGCGGCGGCACAGCTCGTCGGCCGCCTTGACCACCTCGTCGACGGAGGGGCCGACCGCCAGCAGGCAGAACTCGTCCCCGCCCAGCCGGGCCGCGAGCGCCCCCGGCACCATCGCCCCGCACAGCGACAGCACCGAGCCGAACCGTTCCAGCAGCCGGTCGCCGACGGCGTGGCCGAGGGTGTCGTTGACCCGCTTGAGGCCGTTGAGGTCGCAGACGGCCAGGCTCACCACGACCCCGTCCTCCCGGTGCCGCTCGATCGCCTCCTCCAGCCGTACGTCCACCGCGCGGCGGTTGGCGAGCCCGGTGAGCGCGTCCGTGAAGGCCAGCCTGCGGGCCTCCTCCAGCCGCTCCGTCTGCGCGAGGCCCGCCGCGACCACCGCGGCCAGGACCGTGGCGAAGTCGGCGTCGGGCCGCCCGAAGAAGGGGGCACCGGCCGAGCGGGCGACGTACAGCTCGCCCCAGGCCCGCCCGTGCAGCACGATCGGCGCGACCACGCAGCTGCCGCGCCCGCGCCTCCGCAGCGCGGCGACCCGCTGGTGGCAGTAGCCGGGCTGCCCCTCGGCCGGCCCCTCGGCGGTCTCCACCCAGGCGTCCGGCTCCCCGCCGGACGCCCACCGCTCGTGCAGGAACTCGGCGATCTCCGGGAACTGGTGCACCGGGTACGCCTCGCCCTCCGGGAACTCCTCCTCCCCGGGAGAGCGCTCCCCCACGTTCACCAGCACCCGCAGCCGCCCGCGCTCGCGCTCCCACACCGAGAGCGCGGCGAAGCTCCCCTCCAGCGCCCCGCACGCCCCGAGCGCCGCCGCCCGCCACGACTCGCGCGGACTGTGCGCCGCGGCCATCCCCTGCGCCAACGCCACGACGGCGGCCAGCCGCCTGTTCTCGCCCATCACCCCAGGCTAGGGATGTTTCGCGCCGACCGGGACATCGGTGGGGGCGCCCGGGGGACCCGCCGGGGACCGGCCGCGCGTCAGGCCGGGCCGCCGGACGCCCTCACTCGCCCGGCCAGCGCGGGGCGCGCTTCTCGTTGAAGGCCGCGACGCCCTCGGCACGGTCCGCCGAGAAGGCCGCCGTGCGCCAGGCCGCGTCCTCGACCTCCAGGCCCGCGCGCAGGTCGAGCCCCTGGCCGAGCCGCAGCGCGCGCTTGGCGGCGCGCAGGCCGACCGGGGAGTTGGCCGCCATCCGGGCGGCCAGCTCCAGCGCCTCGGTACGGTCCCGGCCCTCGTCCGCCAGCACGTCCACCAGCCCCAGACCGTGCGCCTCGGCCGCCTCCAGCCGCCGGGCGGTGAAGATCAGCTCCGCGGCCCGCGCCGCGCCGACCCGCCGGGGCAGCAGCTGCGTACCGCCGCCGCCGGGGATCACCCCCACGGACACCTCGGGCAGCCCGACCACGGCCGTGCGGTCGGCCACGATCACATCACAGGAGAGCGCCAGCTCGAACCCGCCGCCGAGCGCGAAGCCGTGCACCGCGGCGACGGTCGGCATCGGCAGCTCCAGTACGCCGGTGTACGCCCCGCGCGCGACCGGCCGCTGCCGCCGGAGGTCGGCGTCGCTGAAGGAGTTGCGCTCCTTCAGATCGGCGCCGACGCAGAACGCCCGTTCGTGCGTGGAGGTCACGACGACCACGTGCGCCTGAGGGTCGGCGGCGAGCGCCGCGCACGCCCCGGCGATCGACCGGGCCATGTCCGTGGACACGGCGTTCATGGCCTGGGGCCGGTCCAGGACGAGCTCCGCCACCTGGTCGTGCCGCCGCACCAGCACGAACTCCCCGAACCGCTCCTCGCTCATGACACCCTCCGGTTAACGCGGGTTAACAGCATCCGGTCCCGATCATCTCAGCCGCCCCGCGCGCGACGGAAGGGGCGGCCCGGCCACCCGTTCGGGTGACAGCCCACCCAACCCCCGCGAAACCGCCTGCGCCAGCGCATAACGTGCGTCGCGCCAGGCGCGACGGGGGCGCGGGGCGTTCGGGGAGGGTGCGGCGATGACGACGGACACGGCCGGTACGGGTCGGCAGGGTGCCCGGGACGACGTGGGCGCCATAGGCGCCACGGTCGGCGGCCCCGGGGCGCCGTTCCGCCTCCCGCGCGTCCGGGGCAGGCACCGCAGGCCCCGGCCCCGCCGGGTGCTGCTCACCGCCGGGGGCCTCGCCCTCGCCGCCGGTGTGCTGAGCCTCGTACGCCTGACACCGCAGAGCGCGCAGACCTCGCCGCAGGCGGGCGGTCCCGGGGCGGCGGAGGCGGCGCCGCGCGCGGAGACCGGACCGGGCGGCGGACCGGGGGGCGGGTCGACCGGCGCCGCCACCGCGGCGTCCCCGGGGGCCGCCGCCCCGGGCCGGACGGGGCCGTCGGTGTTGCCCACCGCGCCGCTCCCCATGGGCGGGATCGGTACCGTGGCCGCCCCGGGAGCGGAAGCGGCGCCATCCGCTTCCCCTGCCGGTACGACCGGGGCCGGGGCCGCCGCCCCGGCTCCCCCACCCGGAACCACGCACGCGTCCGGGGGCGCTCCGGGCCGCCCGGCCGCCTCCGCCGGTACGCCTCAGGCGCCCGCGCGGCCGACCGCCCACCCGACCGCCCCCGCGCAGCAGACCCGCCCACCGTCCCCCAGGACCACACCGACATCCGCGCCCCCGGCCCCGCCCTCCGGCGGCGGTGGTGGCGGGCGCCTGTGCCTGCCGCTCATCAAGCTCTGCGTCGGGCTCCGCTGAAACACACACCTGCTGAGACGCGCACCCAGCTGAGACGCACACCCAGCCGAAACGCACGACCAACCGAACGCACCCGCACGCGCCCGTCCGGCACGCCCAGCCGCAGCCCCGTCACCGCCACCGTCACTGCGGCGCGTCGGCCCGCCGGGTGAGCAGCCACGGTTCCACCACGCCGAGGCCGCGCACCGGGCGCTGCCAGGTCGGCTGGAGGGCGAAGCGGTACACCGGGGGCTCCGCGCCCTCCTTCTCCGCCGCCGCAGCGGCCTCGGCCGCCGCCGCCTCGGACGCCGGGGAGTCGCCCGTGCGGATCAGCTCCTCGGCGAAGGCGCTGTCGACGAGCACGGCGTCGCGCGGGGCTATGGAGGTCAGCCGGGAGGCGAGGTTGACGGTCGTGCCGAAGACATCGCCCATCCGGGTGGTCACCGTGCCGAAGGCCATCCCGACCCGCAGCTCCGGCATGGTCTCGTCGTTCTCCATGGTCTCGACCAGGCGCAGCGCGATGTCGGCGGCGGTGCCCGCGTCGTCGGCGGCGTACAGCACCTCGTCCCCGAGGGTCTTGATCAGCCGCCCGCCGCGCGCGGCCACCAGGTCGGCGGCGGTCGTCTCGAAGGCCTCGACCAGCTCGCCCAGCTCCTCCTCCTCCATCCGGCGGGTCAGCCGGGTGAAGCCGACGAGGTCGGCGAAGCCGACGGCCAGACGGCGGTCCACCATCTCCTCGTCGTCGGCGACCTGCACGACCCGCCCGGCGGAGGCGGCGAGCTGCCGCCGCCAGACGTAGACCAGGAACTCCTCCAGCTCGGGCAGGAGCAGCTCGACGATCGGATAGGTGACCTCGGTGCGGGTCATGCCCGGCTCGGGCGGCTCGGTCAGGCCCTCCAGGAAGGAGTCGATCTGCCACTCGGCCAGCCGGGCGGTGGTCTGCCCGGTGGAGCGGGCGACCTGCACGGCCATGGCCTCGCTGAGCAGCCCGGCCTCCACCAGACCGGCCAGCCGCCGCAGCGCCAGGACGTCGGCCTCGGTGAGCGCCTTGGCCTGGCCGATGTCGGCGAAGCCCATGGCCCGCCAGAAGCGGGAGGCCAGCTCCATGGAGACGCCCGCGCTGCGGGCCGCCTGGAAGGGGGTGTAGCGGCGCTCCGCGCCCAGGATGAGCTGTTCGAGACGGAGCGCGAGCGGGTCCTCGCCGGAATCGGCGGGGTCGGCGGCGTGGGGGTCCCCCCGGCCGTCCGCGTCCTGCGCGCCCGAGCCCGTGTCGTCGACGGTCACGCCTGCTGCCCTTCCGATCTGCCACGGTCAGGTACCGACCGGCCTCAACTCTACGGCAGATGTGCCCCAGCTCACTCCGCCAGCCCGCCCCGAAGGGTGACCTGAACTGGGCCGTCACCGTCCGCGCACCCGCGCGGACCCCGGCGCGCGCACCCGCCGCGCCCGGCCCGGGAAGCACCCCTGAGGGCGTCTCCGGGAGCACCCCGGCGCACGGGACGCATGCCCACTGCGCGAGGCGCACGCTCCGCGCACGGCCCCCTGGGGCTCTTCCGCCGCCCCTGCCCTACGCCGGGCGCGGGCGCACGGTCACGCGGGCCGCAGATGCACGATGTCCCCCGCCCCCACCGGCTGCTGCACCCCGTCCCGGGTGGCGAGGACGAGACGGCCGTCGCCGTCGACCGCGACCGCCTCGCCGACGAGGGAGCGGTCCCCGGGGAGTTCGGCGCGCACGGTGCGGCCCAGAGTGGCGCAGCCGGCGGCGTAGGTCTCCTGGAGGCCCGCGGCCGCCGGGTCGCCGTCGGCGGCGCGCCACCGGCCGTACCACTCCTCCAGGGAGCGCAGCACGGCGCGCAGCAGCGGATCGCGGTCGGTGCTCACGGCCCCGGCCAGGGCCAGGGAGCCGGCCTGCGGCACGGGCAGTTCGTCCTGGCGCAGGGTGACGTTGATGCCGACGCCGATGACGACACCGCCGTCGCCGGCGCCCTCCGCCAGGATGCCGCCGGCCTTGCGCTCCTCGCCGTCCACGGTGACCAGCAGGTCGTTGGGCCACTTCAGGGCGGTGTCGACCCCGGCGGCCCTGGCGAGGCCGGTGGCGACGGCCACGCCGGTGAGCAGCGGCAGCCAGCCCCAGCGGGCCACCGGCACGCCGTCGCCGGGCCGCAGCAGCACCGAGAAGAAGAGCCCGGAGCGGGCGGGCGCCGTCCAGCGGCGGTCCAGCCGGCCCCGCGCCGCGGTCTGCTCCTCGGCGACCAGGACGGTGCCCTCGGCCGCCTCGCCCGCCGCGGCGCGGGCCACCAGATCGGCGTTGGTGGAGCCGGTGCGCTGCACGACCTCCACGCGGGTCCACAGGCCGCCGTCGCGCACCAGACCGCGCCGCAGCGCGGCCGCGTTGAGGGGCGGGCGGTCCAGGTCGGACCAGCGGCCGGACCGCCCGGAGTCGCCCGGCGTGCCGTGGCTGTCGTCTGCTGCATCTCGCGGCGTCATGCAACCCACCCTAGGTGTGGGAAACGCCGCACTGCCGGACGGAGGGGCCCCCATTACTCTACGGATGAGTAACCGTCCCCCCGTTTTTGAGCAGGCAGGGAGCCCCGATCCCGATGTCCGAGCCGGAAGAGCGCCAAGAGATCGACATCCACACGACCGCGGGCAAACTCGCGGATCTCCAGCGGCGTATCGAGGAAGCGACGCACGCCGGTTCGGAACGCGCGGTCGAGAAGCAGCACGCCAAGGGCAAGCTGACCGCCCGCGAGCGCATCGAACTCCTCCTGGACGAGGACTCGTTCGTCGAGCTGGACGAGTTCGCCCGGCACCGCTCCAGCAACTTCGGCCTGGACGCCAACCGCCCTTACGGGGACGGCGTGGTCACCGGCTACGGCACGGTCGACGGCCGTCCCGTCGCCGTGTTCTCGCAGGACTTCACGGTCTTCGGCGGCGCGCTGGGCGAGGTGTACGGCCAGAAGATCGTCAAGGTCATGGACTTCGCGCTCAAGACCGGCTGCCCGGTCATCGGCATCAACGACTCCGGGGGCGCCCGCATCCAGGAGGGCGTGGCCTCGCTGGGCGCGTACGGCGAGATCTTCCGCCGCAACACGCACGCCTCCGGTGTCATCCCGCAGATCAGCCTGGTCGTCGGCCCGTGCGCGGGCGGGGCGGTCTACTCGCCCGCGATCACCGACTTCACGGTCATGGTCGACCAGACCTCGCACATGTTCATCACCGGCCCGGACGTCATCAAGACCGTCACCGGCGAGGACGTCGGCTTCGAGGAGCTGGGCGGCGCCCGCACCCACAACACCGCCTCCGGTGTCGCCCACCACATGGCGGGCGACGAGAAGGACGCGGTCGAGTACGTCAAGCAGCTCCTGTCGTACCTGCCGTCCAACAACCTCTCCGAGCCGCCGGTCTTCCCCGAGCAGGCCGATCTCGCGCTGACCGACGAGGACCGGGAGCTGGACACCCTGGTCCCGGACAGCGCCAACCAGCCGTACGACATGCACACCGTGATCGAGCACGTGCTGGACGACGGGGAGTTCTTCGAGACGCAGCCGCTGTTCGCGCCCAACATCCTCACCGGCTACGGCCGGGTGGAGGGCCACCCGGTGGGCATCGTCGCCAACCAGCCGATGCAGTTCGCCGGCTGCCTGGACATCGACGCCAGCGAGAAGGCCGCCCGCTTCGTCCGCACCTGCGACGCGTTCAACATCCCGGTGCTGACCTTCGTCGACGTCCCCGGCTTCCTGCCCGGCGTCGGCCAGGAGCACGACGGCATCATCCGCCGCGGCGCCAAGCTGATCTTCGCCTACGCCGAGGCCACCGTCCCGCTGATCACCGTCATCACCCGCAAGGCGTTCGGCGGTGCCTACGACGTGATGGGCTCCAAGCACCTGGGCGCCGACCTCAACCTGGCCTGGCCCACCGCGCAGATCGCCGTCATGGGCGCCCAGGGCGCCGTCAACATCCTGCACCGGCGCACCATCGCGGCGGCCGACGACGCCGACGCCACCCGGGCCCGCCTGATCCAGGAGTACGAGGACACCCTGCTCAACCCCTACACCGCCGCCGAACGCGGCTACGTCGACGCGGTGATCAGGCCCTCCGACACCCGCGCCCACCTGGTGCGCGGCCTGCGCCAGCTGCGCACCAAGCGGGAGTCCCTGCCGCCCAAGAAGCACGGCAACATCCCCCTCTGAGCCCGCCGGGAGACCACATGACGATCAAGGTCCTACGAGGCAACCCGACCCCCGAGGAGCTGGCCGCCGCACTGGCGGTGGTCAGGGCGCGCGCCGCGGCGGCCACCGCCGAGCCGTCCGGCGCGCCCGGCCCCCGCGACTCCTGGTCCGACCCGTCCCGGATCGCCGCGCACCGCACCCCGCGGCCGGGCCCGGCCGCCTGGGCCCGCACGTACTGGCCCGGCTGAGCACCCCTGGGGGGCGCCCGGCGGGCCCGGCCGCCAACTTGAGTACGCGTACTCAGGCGCCGGACCCGCCCGCCGCCGGACCATCGAGGGATGCTGTGGTCCGACCCCGACAACGAGCCGCCCGAGGAACTGCGCGACATGCAGGCGATGTTGCGGCGGCTCGGTGTCCTCATGGCGCTGGCCATGGTGCTCGCGATGTTCGCGATCGGGCTGAGATGAGCGGGCTGAGCAGGCTGAGCGGACCGAGCTGAGCGGGCGGGGCTGAGCGGGTGGGCGGGGCTGAGCGGCCGGGCGGGGCTGAGCGGCCGGGCGGGGCTGAGCGGGCGGGCGGCCCGCGCCGATACGCTGACCGCATGACTGACCAGCCGCGCCGCCGACTCGTACTCGCCTCCCAGTCCCCCGCCCGGCTCGGTCTGCTGCGGCAGGCCGGACTGGACCCCGAGGTGATCGTGAGCGGGGTCGACGAGGACGCGGTCACCGCACCCACGCCCGCCGAACTGGCGCTCGCCCTGGCCCAGGCGAAGGCGTCCGTCGTGGCGGCCCGGCCGGAGGCCGCCGGTGCCCTGGTGATCGGCTGCGACTCGGTGCTCGACCTGGACGGCCGGGCGCTCGGCAAGCCCGCCGACGCCGAGGAGGCCGTCGCCCGCTGGAAGGCGATGCGCGGCCGGGCCGGCACCCTCCAGACCGGCCACTGCGTCTGGGACACGGCCACCGGCCGGCACGCCGCGGCCACCGCCTCCACCGTGGTCCGCTTCGGCGAGCCGACCGACGAGGAGGTCGCCGCCTACGTCGCCTCGGGCGAGCCGCTGCACGTCGCGGGCGCCTTCACGCTGGACGGCCGCTCGGCCCCGTTCATCGACGGCATCGACGGCGACCACGGCAACGTGATCGGCATCAGCCTGCCCCTGGTGCGCCGGCTGCTGGCCGAACTGGGCGTGGGCATCACCGAGTTGTGGTCGGAGCGGGACTGAGATCCGCGGATCCGGCTCAGGGCGCCTCGGGGGACACCGGGGCGTCCGCCGGAGCGGGGTCCGCCGCCCGCCCCTCCTGGTCGTACGTCATCAGGAGCAGCACGATCAGCGCCAGTACGACGATCATGAACACGAAGGCCGCGGGACCCACCGGACCCCACACGAAGGCGGCCAGCAGCCCGTGCACCACGGCCGCGCTGATCAGCAGGCCGCGCCCGAGCCCGGCCGGACCGCGGTCGCGCACGGCGACGAGCAGGGCGGCCAGCGCGCACAGGACGAAGTACAGGCCGAAGACCAGCCCGGCCGCCTTCGAGGACGTCGACATCACGTCCGGGTCCAGGCCGGCCAGGGACATCCGCTGCCGGTGCACGACCTCGCCCAGGATCCAGTTCAGCGCGACGAGTCCGAGCGCCTCGACGAGGAGCACGACCGCCACGACCCATGCCACCGGTCTGCGCACCACCGGATCCACCCACTTCCGACCGCCGCTCCACCCGGAGCCCTGTTACCGCCAGTACCGTCCAGACATCGCGAACGCTACTAACGGGTAAACCAAGGGACAAGAGTTCCGCCGAGGGCAAAGATTCATTGGGCCATTCGTAGGGACTCCACAAAGAAACGAAGTGGGCCGCAGCACGCTCTCACAGAGACCTTGACCACACCGTGGGGCTAGGGTTTTCCGGAGGAGTCCTGCGTACCGAGGTACGACAAGGGCTTTCGCGGGTCGAGCGAGCCTCGAATCACGCTCCGTGTGGGCAAGCTCACCATTGGGGACGGGTCGAAGTGCCGTGTCGGCAGTCCCTAAACTCGGCTTGTTTCAAGGAGGGAGCCTCAATCGTGCGCAAGGTGCTCATCGCCAACCGTGGCGAAATCGCTGTCCGTGTGGCCCGCGCTTGCCGGGACGCCGGAATCGCGAGCGTGGCCGTCTACGCGGACCCCGACCGGGACGCTCTGCATGTCCGCGCCGCTGACGAGGCGTTCGCCCTGGGCGGTGACACCCCGGCCACCAGCTATCTGGACATCGGCAAAGTCCTGAAGGCGGCCGAGGAGTCGGGTGCGGACGCCGTCCACCCCGGCTACGGCTTCCTCTCGGAGAACGCCGAGTTCGCCCAGGCCGTCCTGGACGCCGACCTGATCTGGATCGGCCCGCCGCCGCAGGCCATCCGCGACCTCGGCGACAAGGTCGCCGCCCGGCACATCGCCCAGCGCGCCGGAGCGCCCCTGGTGGCCGGCACGCCCGACCCCGTCTCCGGCGCCGAGGAGGTCGTGGCCTTCGCGAAGGAGCACGGCCTGCCCATCGCGATCAAGGCCGCCTTCGGCGGCGGCGGACGCGGCCTCAAGGTCGCCCGCACCCTCGACGAGGTCCCCGAGCTGTACGACTCGGCGGTCCGCGAGGCCGTGGCCGCCTTCGGCCGCGGCGAGTGCTTCGTCGAGCGCTACCTCGACCGGCCCCGCCACGTCGAGACCCAGTGCCTGGCCGACAAGCACGGCAACGTCGTGGTGGTCTCCACCCGCGACTGCTCCCTGCAGCGCCGCCACCAGAAGCTCGTCGAGGAGGCCCCCGCGCCGTTCCTCTCCGACGCCCAGGTCGCCGAGCTGTACCGCGCCTCCAAGGCCATCCTCAAGGAGGCCCGCTACGAGGGCGCGGGCACCTGCGAGTTCCTCGTCGGGCAGGACGGCACGATCTCGTTCCTGGAGGTCAACACCCGCCTCCAGGTCGAGCACCCGGTCACCGAGGAGGTCGCGGGCGTCGACCTGGTCCGCGAGATGTTCCGCATCGCCGACGGCGAGGAACTCGGCTACGGCGACCCGGAGCTGCGCGGCCACTCCTTCGAGTTCCGCATCAACGGCGAGGACCCGGGCCGGGGCTTCCTCCCGGCACCCGGCACCGTCACCCGCTTCGACGCCCCCACCGGCCCCGGTGTCCGCCTGGACGCGGGCGTGGAGGCCGGCAGCGTGATCGGCCCGGCCTGGGACTCCCTGCTGGCCAAGCTGATCGTCACCGGCCGCACCCGCGCCGAGGCCCTCCAGCGCGCCTCCCGCGCCCTGGAGGAGTTCCAGGTCGAGGGCATGGCCACCGCCATCCCCTTCCACCGCAAGGTGGTCACGGACCCGGCCTTCGCCCCCGAACTGACCGGCTCCACCGACCCGTTCACGGTCCACACCCGCTGGATCGAGACCGAGTTCACCAACGACATCAAGCCCTTCACCGCCCCCGCCGACGGCGAGGCGGACGAGGAGACCGGCCGCGAGACCGTGGTCGTCGAGGTCGGCGGCAAGCGCCTGGAGGTCTCCCTGCCCTCCTCGCTGGGCATGTCCCTGGCCCGCACCGGCCTGGCCGCCGGCGCCAAGCCCAAGCGCCGCGCCGCCCGCAAGTCCGGCCCGGTCGCCTCCGGCGACACCCTCGCCTCGCCCATGCAGGGCACGATCGTCAAGATCGCGGTCGAGGAGGGCCAGGAGGTCAAGGAGGGCGACCTCATCGTCGTCCTGGAGGCCATGAAGATGGAACAGCCCCTCAACGCCCACAAGGACGGCACCGTCAAGGGCCTGTCCGCCGAGGTCGGCGCGTCCATCACCTCGGGCGCCGCGATCTGCGAGATCAAGGACTGACCCCGCAGCACCCGTAGCACGGGAGGCGCCCGGCGGACCGCGACAGCGGCCGCCGGGCGCCTCCCGTCGTCACGAACGAACACCCCGCCGGCCCGCACCACGCCCGAGCAGCGCGACGGAGGACCGGCGGCCGCCCCGTACGGACCGGACAGGACCGCCGCACTCCCCGCGGACCGGCTCAGCGCCGCCGCGGACCGGCTCAGCGCCGCCGCGGACCGGCTCAGCGCCGCCGCAGATCGGCCACCCGGGCCGCCCGCTCGGCGCCCGCCGAGGGGTCCTGCCCCAGCCCCGCCGAGCGCAGCGCGGCGGCGGCCTGGCCCGTGACCTGACCGCGGCGCGGAGCGGGCAGCGGAACGTCCCTGCGGCGCTCGCCGCGGCCCGGCACCTGCTCACCGCCCACCGGGTGACCGCTCGGACCGGCCACCGCGATCTGCACGCCCTGGTCGGCGAGCGCCTGGAGCTCGGTGCCCGCGCGGTCGTCGTGGGCCGGGGGCTCGTCCGTCACCAGCCGGGTGATGAACTCGGTCGGCACGGTCTGGAACATGGTGTCCGCGCCCAGCTTGGTGTGGTCGGCGAGGACGACGACCTCGGCGGCGGCCTGGACGAGGGCGCGGTCGACGGAGGCCGACAGCATGTTGGAGGTGGACAGCCCCCGCTCGGCGGTCAGACCGCTGCCCGAGAGGAACGCGCGGGAGACCCGCAGCCCTTGGAGCGACTGCTCGGCCCCCGACCCCACCAGGGCGTAGTTGGAGCCGCGCAGGGTCCCGCCGGTCATCACGACCTCGACCCGGTTGGCATGGGCCAGCGCCTGGGCGACGAGAAGCGAGTTGGTGACCACGGTCAGCCCCGGGATCCGGGCGAGCCGGCGGGCCAGCTCCTGGGTGGTCGTACCGGCCCCGACGACGATGGCCTCGCCCTCTTCGACGAGGCCCGCGGCGAGGTCGGCGATGGCCGTCTTCTCCGCGGTCGCGAGGTGCGACTTCTGCGGGAAGCCCGACTCCCGGGTGAAGCCGCCCGGCAGTACGGCACCGCCGTGCCGGCGGTCGAGGAGTCCTTCCGCCTCCAGCGCCCGCACGTCCCGCCGTACGGTCACTTCGGAGGTCTGGACGACGCGGGCGAGTTCACGGAGCGACACGGCACCGTTCGCTCGCACCATTTCGAGGATCAATTGGCGACGTTCAGCAGCGAACACGAAACTGACAGTAACCCCAGCGACCGTCTGCTTTCAGCAGTTTGCGCCGGATAACAGAAATTGTTCGCATGGCAGGTCACGGAGTGGTATAAGCACTAGTCCGGCCTATGCCACGCGCAAGAGCCGCGCCCGCCCCGCCCTCCGGGCTACGCCCCTCCGGTCTCCTTGCGGCCGTGCAACTGCCGGGCCACCTCGGCGATCGAGCCCGACAGCGAGGGGTACACGGTGAAGGCCTTCGCGATCTGCTCGACCGTCAGGTTGTTGTCGACGGCGATCGAGATGGGGTGGATCAGCTCGGAGGCGCGCGGCGCCACGACCACACCGCCGACCACGATCCCGGTGCCCGGCCGGCAGAAGATCTTGACGAAGCCGTCCCGGATGCCCTGCATCTTGGCGCGCGGGTTGCGCAGCAGCGGCAGCTTCACACAGCGGGCGTCGATCTTCCCGGCGTCCACGTCGGCCTGGGTGTAGCCGACGGTGGCGATCTCGGGGTCGGTGAAGACGTTGGAGGAGACCGTCTTCAGGTTCAGCGGGGCCACCGCGTCGCCGAGGAAGTGGTACATGGCGATACGTCCCTGCATCGCGGCCACGGAGGCCAGCGCGAAGACGCCGGTCACGTCACCGGCCGCGTAGACGCCCGGAGCCGTCGTGCGCGAGACCTTGTCGGTCCAGATGTGCCCGGAGTCGCGCAGCCGGACACCGGCCTCCTCCAGACCGAGCCCGGCGCTGTTGGGGACGGCGCCGACGGCCATCAGGCAGTGCGAGCCGGTGATGACGCGCCCATCGGCCAGCGTCACCTCCACCCGGTCCCCGACCCGCTTGGCCGCGGCGGCGCGCGAGCGCGCCATGACGTTCATGCCGCGGCGCCGGAAGACGTCCTCCAGGACGGCCGCGGCGTCCGGGTCCTCGCCCGGCAGCACCCGGTCGCGGGAGGACACCAGGGTGACCCGGGAACCCAGCGCCTGGTAGGCACCGGCGAACTCGGCGCCCGTCACACCGGAGCCGACCACGATGAGTTCCTCGGGCAGCTCGGTGAGGTCGTAGACCTGGGTCCAGTTCAGGATGCGCTCGCCGTCGGGCTGGGCGTCCGCCAGCTCGCGCGGATGACCGCCGGTGGCGATCAGCACGGCGTCCGCGGTGAGCGTCTCCTCGGTCCCGTCGGCGGCGGTGACGACGACCTTGCGCGAGCCGTCCAGGGCCTGCATGCCCTCCAGGCGCCCGCGCCCGCGCAGCACCCGGGCACCGGCCCGCGTCACGGAGGCGGTGATGTCGTGCGACTGGGCGAGCGCCAGCCGCTTCACCCGGCGGTTCACCTTGCCCAGGTCGACGCCGACCACCCGGGCGGCCTGCTCCAGCGGCGGGGTGTCGTCGGCGACGATGATCCCCAGCTCCTCGTACGAGGAGTCGAAGGTCGTCATCACCTCGGCCGTGGCGATGAGGGTCTTGGACGGCACGCAGTCGGTCAGCACCGACGCCCCGCCCAGTCCGTCGCAGTCGACGACGGTCACCTCCGCGCCGAGCTGAGCGCCCACCAGGGCCGCTTCGTATCCGCCGGGTCCGCCACCGATGATCACGATCCGAGTCACGTACTCCATTGTCCCGCACTCCTCAAGATGCTCACCCCCGGGGGCACCGCCCGGGGCAGGAGACGCCTTCTGTGCCGGATGAGCCGCCCGCGTCCCTGCCGTACCCTTCGACCCATGTCGCTCTACGCCGCGTACGCCGGCAATCTCGACGCGCGGCTGATGTCCCGCCGCGCCCCGCACTCGCCGCTGCGCGCGACGGGCTGGCTGAACGGCTGGCGGCTGACCTTCGGCGGCGAGCACATGGGCTGGGAGGGCGCCCTGGCGACCCTGGTCGAGGACCCGCTCTCCCAGGTCTTCGTCGCGCTCTACGACCTCGCGCCGATGGACGAGGAGTCGCTGGACCGCTGGGAGGGCGTCGGCCTGGACATCTACCGCAGGATGCGGGTGCGGGTGCACACCCTGGACGGCGAGGAGCCGTCCTGGGTCTACGTCCTGAACGCCTACGAGGGCGGCCTGCCCTCCGCCCGCTACCTGGGCGAACTGGCGGACGCGGCCGAGTCCGCGGGCGCCCCGCACGACTACGTGATGGAACTGCGCAAGCGCCCCTGCTGAAACCCCTGCCGAAAGACGGCCCCGCCGCTCGTCGGAAACGACAAGACAACGATCCCGTTCCCGTCGACTCCGTCATCTACGCGCGTAGGCGAATTACGGCTACCCTCGTCCGCGTGAACGCATCTCTTCTTCCGGACGACACCCAGGGCGACCCCTACGCCGCCGCCGACGCCGCCGCCGCGCGCCTGCGGGAACTCACCGGCGCCGAGACCCACGACGTCGCCCTCGTGATGGGCTCCGGCTGGGCTCCGGCCGTCGACGCCCTGGGCGCCCCCGACGCCGAGTTCCAGGTCACCGAGCTGCCCGGATTCCCGCCCCCGGCGGTGGAGGGCCACGGCGGCAGGATCCGCTCGTACAGCACGGGGAGCAGGCGCGCCCTGGTCTTCCTGGGCCGCACCCACTACTACGAGGGCCACGGCGTGGCCTCCGTGGCCCACGGCGTGCGCACCGCCGTGGCGGCCGGGGTCAAGACGATCATCCTGACCAACGGCTGCGGCGGCCTGCGCGAAGGGATGCGCCCCGGTCAGCCGGTCCTGATCAGCGACCACATCAACCTGACCGCCACCTCCCCGATCGCCGGCGCGAACTTCGTCGACCTGACCGACCTCTACTCCCCGCGCCTGCGCGCCCTGTGCAAGGAGGTCGACCCCAGCCTGGAGGAGGGCGTCTACGCCCAGTTCCCCGGCCCGCACTACGAGACGCCGGCCGAGATCCGCATGGCCCGCGTGATCGGCGCGGACCTGGTCGGCATGTCCACCGTCCTGGAGGCCATCGCCGCCCGCGAGGCCGGCGCCGAGGTGCTCGGCATCTCCCTGGTGACCAACCTCGCCGCGGGCATGACCGGCGAACCCCTCAACCACGAGGAGGTCCTCCAGGCCGGCCGCGACAGCGCCACCCGCATGGGCTCCCTCCTGGCCCAGGTCCTGGAGCGCCTCTAGCCTCCGGCGGGACCGCCGCACAGGCGGTCCCGCACGCCGCGCCCCCGTACGACCCGCACCCGCGCACGGCAGCACCCGTAGTACCACCGGGAAGGGGCCCGCACCCGCGTACGGCGGGAAGGGGACGTGACGGGGGGTGTCCGCCCGCAGCGGTTGGCGCGTCCACGAGGCCCACCCGGCAACCGACCGATTCCGCGCCGTTCCGAGGACGGACACCCCCCGGCGCGGCCCCGCCCCACCCCGCCACGGAAGGCGCGAGGCGCACCCCCACGCACCGCGACGGGCCGCCGCAGGCACCCACCGCACACGGCCCGGAAGCGCACCACGGACCGGAACCCCGCACCGCGACGGGCCGCCGCAGGCACAGCACAGCACGGACCGCACCGACCGCACCGACCGACCGACCACGAGAGGCTGACCCGACGTGCACGACGACCTCATCGCACGGGCCAAGGCATGGCTGGCCGAGGACCCCGACCCGGACACCCGTGACGAACTCGCCGCGCTGCTCGACGCCGGGGACCACGCGGAACTGACCGCCCGGTTCAGCGGCACCCTCCAGTTCGGTACCGCCGGCCTGCGCGGCGAACTCGGCGCCGGCCCCCAGCGCATGAACCGCTCGGTCGTCATCCGCGCCGCCGCCGGCCTCGCCGCGTACCTGAAGAAGCAGGGCCACACCGACGGCCTCGTGGTGATCGGCTACGACGCCCGCCACAAGTCGGCGGACTTCGCCCGCGACACCGCCGCCGTCATGACCGGCGCCGGCCTGCGCGCGGCCGTGCTCCCCCGCCCCCAGCCCACCCCGGTCCTCGCCTTCGCCATCCGGCACCTGGGCGCGGTCGCCGGCGTGGAGGTCACCGCCAGCCACAACCCGCCCCGCGACAACGGCTACAAGGTGTACCTGGGCGACGGCTCCCAGATCGTCCCGCCCGCCGACGCGGAGATCGCGGCGGAGATCGACGCGATCACCACCCTCAGCGCGGTCCCCCGCCCGGACTCCGGCTGGGACACGCTCGGCGACGACGTCCTGGACGCCTACCTGGCCCGTACGGACGCGGTCCTCGCCCCAGGGTCCCCCCGCACGGCCCGCACGGTCTACACCGCGATGCACGGCGTCGGCAAGGAGACCCTGCTCGCCGCGTTCGCCCGCGCCGGCTTCCCGGAGCCCGTCCTGGTCACCGAGCAGGCCGACCCGGACCCGGACTTCCCGACCGTCGCCTTCCCCAACCCGGAAGAGCCCGGCGCGATGGACCTGGCCTTCGCCACGGCCCGCACCACCGAACCCGGCCCCGACCTGATCATCGCCAACGACCCGGACGCGGACCGCTGCGCCGCCGCCGTCAAGGACGGCAACGACTGGCGCATGCTCCGCGGCGACGAGGTCGGCGCGCTGCTCGCCGCCCACCTGGTGGCACGCGGCGCGCACGGCACGTTCGCCGAGTCGATCGTCTCCTCCTCCCTCCTCGGCCGGATCGCGCGGAAGGCGGGCCAGCCGTACGAGGAGACCCTCACCGGCTTCAAGTGGATCGCCCGCGTCGAGGGCCTGCGCTACGGCTACGAGGAGGCCCTCGGCTACTGCGTCGACCCGGACGGCGTCCGCGACAAGGACGGCATCACCGCGGCCCTGCTGATCACCGAACTGGCCTCACAGCTCAAGGAGCAGGGCCGTACGCTGCTCGACCTGCTGGACGACCTGGCCGTCGAGCACGGCCTGCACGCCACCGACCAGCTCTCGGTCCGCGTCGAGGACCTCTCCCTCATCGCCGACGCGATGCGCCGCCTGCGCGAGCAGCCCCCGACCGGCCTGGCCGGCCTGCCCGTGACCCGCGCCGAGGACCTGACGCAGGGCACGGAGACGCTGCCCCCGACGGACGGCCTGCGCTACACGCTCGACGGCGCCCGGGTGATCGTCCGCCCGTCCGGTACGGAGCCGAAGCTGAAGTGCTACCTGGAAGTGGTGGTCCCGGTACCGGACCGCACGCACCTCACGGCGGCCCGCGCGAAGGCGGCGGACCTGCTGGCGGCGGTCAAGCGCGACCTGTCGGAGGCGGCGGGCATCTGACACACGAGGCGCCCCCCGGAACGGATCCGGGGGGCGCCTCGTACACAGGCCCGGTACGTACGCAGCACAGACCCCGCACACAGCACAGACCGCGTACACAGCACAGACCCCGTACGCACCCGCAGGACCCCCGCCCTCACCCCACCGCGAACAGGATCGCCAGCACCACCGCACCGGCGACCGCGGGCCCCGCGATCTCGTAGGCCCACCGGACGGTCACCTCGCCCTGGGCGCCCTCGGCGTGCGCCCGGTTCTCCTGGAGTTCGCGCAGGTCGTTCATGAACTGGTCGCCCTCCGCACGGATGGGCGCGCCGGGCGCACCGGACGCGCCGCCGCGCCCCGCACCACCACCGGCGATGCCGCCGAGCCCGCCGACACCGGCGCCGCTCCGGCCGAAGAGACCGCTGCGCCTCTCGGCCCCGGGCTCCCCCGCGGCGGCGGCCCGCGCCTCCTGCCGGGCGGCACGCTTGCGCGCCCGCAGCGACACGGGCACGGCCCACAGCTGGTACCGCTTCCCGGCCACGGTGACGACCTCGTTGGAGTAGCCGGAGCGCAGACCGGCGACCTGGCTCCAGGGGAGCACGATCACCCGGAAGGGATTGCGGATGCGCAGCCGGTCGTCGTTGACGTACACGGCGGGCCGGAAGGTGAAGGCGGTCACGAGCGGCACGGCGAGGATCATCCCGGCCAGCGCCAGCCACGGGACGCGCCCGCTGCCGGTGAACATCGCGTCGAAGCCCAGCCACAGGATGATGGCGAGCAGCAGGACACCGCCCGCGATGGCGCCGGACGACCGGCGGACCCGGTCCGGGAACTCGGGGGCCGGCGGCTGCGGCGCGGAGGGCTCGTGCTCGGGCGTCGTCATGCCCCCGATTCTGCCCGACCCACGTTTTCCCCCCGCACCACCACCCACCGCGACCACCCCACAAGCACCACCCACCCGCCCGCCGGCTCCGTCCCACAAGCACCACTCACCCACCGGCCCCGCCCCGACCGCGCAAGCACCACCCGCCCACCGGCCCACCCCGCAAGCCCCCTTCCTCCTCTCCCCCCTCCCGTGGCCCGCCCCCAGGGCTGTACAGCCGCTACGCGCGTAGATATGCTCCTCTGGTGACCATGCCCACCACTGCACCCTCCGCGCAGCCGCTCTCCGACGTCACGGCGTCCGACAGCTCCCTGCGCCGCTTCCTGCACGGGCTGCCCGGCGTCGACGCGGTCGGCCTGGAGGCGCGCGCCGCCTCGCTCGGCACCCGTTCCATCAAGACCACCGCGAAGGCGTACGCCATCGACCTCGCCATCTCGATGGTCGACCTGACGACGCTGGAAGGCGCGGACACCCCGGGCAAGGTCCGGGCGCTCGGTGCCAAGGCGGTCCGTCCCGACCCCACGGACCGCACCACGCCCGCCACCGCCGCGGTCTGCGTCTACCCCGACATGGTGGCCGCCGCCAAGGAGGCCGTCGCCGGCTCAGCCGTCAAGGTCGCCTCGGTCGCCACCGCCTTCCCGGCCGGCCGCGCCGCCCTGGACGTGAAGCTGGCCGACGTGCGCGAGGCCGTCGCCGCGGGTGCCGACGAGATCGACATGGTCATCGACCGCGGGGCGTTCCTCGCCGGCCGGTACCTGAAGGTGTTCGACGAGATCACCGCGGTGAAGGAGGCGTGCGGGACCGCCGCCCGGCTGAAGGTCATCTTCGAGACCGGCGAGCTGTCGACGTACGACAACATCCGGCGCGCGAGCTGGCTCGGCATGCTCGCCGGTGCGGACTTCATCAAGACCTCCACCGGCAAGGTCGCCGTCAACGCGACCCCGGCCAACACCCTGCTCATGCTGGAGGCCGTCCGCGACTTCCGGGCGCAGACCGGCGTGCAGGTCGGTGTGAAGCCGGCCGGCGGCATCCGCACCAGCAAGGACGCGATCAAGTTCCTCGTCCTGGTCAACGAGACCGCGGGCGCGGACTGGCTGGACAACCACTGGTTCCGCTTCGGCGCCTCCTCGCTGCTGAACGACCTGCTGATGCAGCGCCAGAAGCTGGCCACCGGCCGCTACTCCGGCCCCGACTACGTGACGGTGGACTGATCCCCATGGCTTCCGCATTCGAGTACGCACCCGCGCCCGAGTCCCGCTCGGTCGTCGACATCGCCCCCTCCTACGGCCTGTTCGTGGACGGCGAGTTCACCGACGCGGCCGACGGCAAGGTCTTCAAGACGGTCAGCCCGTCGACCGAGGAGGTCCTCT
The DNA here is from genome assembly GCF_001654495.1 of Streptomyces sp. SAT1. Lineage (GTDB taxonomy): Bacteria > Actinomycetota > Actinomycetes > Streptomycetales > Streptomycetaceae > Streptomyces > Streptomyces andamanensis. The sequence goes on along the minus strand of NZ_CP015849.1, from coordinate 4,540,407 downwards.
CCGAGGTCGCCCAGGCCGGTGCGGCGGACGTCGACCGCGCGGTGAAGGCCGCCCGCAAGGCGTTCGAGAAGTGGTCGGCGCTGCCGGGCGCCGAGCGCGCCAAGTACCTGTTCCGCATCGCCCGGATCATCCAGGAGCGCAGCCGCGAGCTGGCCGTCCTGGAGACCCTGGACAACGGCAAGCCGATCCGGGAGACCCGTGACGCGGACCTCCCGCTGGTCGCGGCGCACTTCTTCTACTACGCGGGCTGGGCCGACAAGCTCGACCACGCCGGCTTCGGCGCCGCCCCGCGCCCGCTGGGCGTGGCCGGCCAGGTCATCCCGTGGAACTTCCCGCTGCTGATGCTGGCGTGGAAGATCGCCCCGGCGCTGGCGACGGGCAACACCGTCGTCCTGAAGCCCGCCGAGACCACCCCCCTGTCCGCCCTGTTCTTCGCGGACATCTGCCGCCAGGCGGGCCTGCCCAGGGGCGTCGTCAACATCCTGCCGGGCTACGGTGACGCGGGCGCCGCGCTCGTCGCGCACCCGGACGTGAACAAGGTGGCGTTCACCGGCTCCACGGCCGTCGGCAAGGAGATCGCGCGCACGGTCGCGGGCACGGGCAAGAAGCTCACCCTGGAACTGGGCGGCAAGGGCGCCAACATCGTCTTCGACGACGCCCCGCTCGACCAGGCCGTCGAGGGCATCGTCACCGGCATCTTCTTCAACCAGGGCCAGGTCTGCTGCGCGGGCTCGCGCCTGCTCGTGCAGGAGTCGGTGCACGACGAGGTGCTGGACGCCCTCAAGCGCCGCCTGAGCACCCTGCGCCTGGGCGACCCGCTGGACAAGAACACCGACATCGGCGCGATCAACTCCGCCGAGCAGTTGGCCCGGATCACCGCGCTGGCCGACCGGGGCGAGGCGGAGGGCGCCGAGCGCTGGTCCCCGGCCTGCGAACTGCCCGGCTCCGGCTACTGGTTCGCCCCGACGCTGTTCACCGGCGTGACCCAGGCGCACACCATCGCCCGCGACGAGATCTTCGGCCCGGTGCTGTCCGTGCTGACCTTCCGCACCCCGGACGAGGCGGTCGCCAAGGCGAACAACACGCAGTACGGCCTGTCGGCGGGCATCTGGACGGAGAAGGGCTCCCGCATCCTGGCGGTGGCGAGCAAGCTCCGCGCGGGCGTGATCTGGTCCAACACGTTCAACAAGTTCGACCCGACCTCGCCCTTCGGCGGGTACAAGGAGTCGGGCTTCGGCCGCGAGGGCGGTCGCCACGGCCTGGAGGCGTACCTCGATGTCTGACCGATCTGACCGACTGTCTGTCTTCAAGACCTACAAGCTGTACGTCGGCGGGAAGTTCCCGCGTTCGGAGAGCGGCCGGGTGTACGAGGTGACGACGCGCACATCAGCCGCCGGCGCGGCGGGCAAGGGCAACTGGCTGGCGAACGCGCCGCAGGCATCCCGCAAGGACGCCCGCGACGCGGTGGTGGCCGCGCGCAAGGCGTTCGGCGGCTGGTCGGGCGCGACGGCGTACAACCGCGGCCAGGTCCTGTACCGGGTCGCCGAGATGCTGGAGGGCCGCCGCGAGCAGTTCGTGCGCGAGGTGGCCGACGCGGAGGGCCTGTCGAAGTCGAAGGCGGCGGCGGTCGTGGACGCCACCGTCGACCGCTGGGTCTGGTACGCCGGCTGGACCGACAAGATCGCCCAGGTGACCGGCGGCGCCAACCCGGTGGCGGGCCCGTTCTTCAACCTGTCCTCCCCGGAGCCGACCGGCGTGGTGGCCGTCCTCGCCCCGCAGGAGTCGTCCTTCCTGGGCCTGGTCTCGGTGCTGGCCCCGGTGATCGCGACCGGCAACACGGCGGTGGTGATCGCGAGCGAGCGGTCCCCGCTGCCCGCGCTCTCCCTGGCCGAGGTGCTGGCCACCTCGGACGTGCCCGGCGGCGTGGTCAACGTCCTGTCCGGCCGCACGGCGGAGATCGCGGCGCCCCTCGCCGCCCACCAGGACGTCAACGCGATCGACCTCGCGGGCGCCGACGAGGCGCTGGCGAAGGAGCTGGAGATCGCCGCGGCGGACAACCTCAAGCGCGTGCTGCGTCCACAGCCTGTGGACGACACTGACTGGACGGCGGCCCCGGGCACCGAGCGCCTGACGGCCTTCCTGGAGACGAAGACGGTCTGGCACCCCACGGGCTCCCTGGGCGCCTCGGGCTCGTCGTACTGACACACCCGCCCGGAGGCGGCACGACCGCCCCGGCCGAAGCCGAGAGCCGCGCCTCCCCTCCGTCCGGGGGAGCCGCGGCTCTCCGCGCGCGACCGGGTCGGCGCGACCGGGTCAGCGCACCGCGCCGAGCACCTGCCCGACCACCGGCACGCTCCCGACCGACGGCGCCTGCGCCACCGGACCGGTGAGCATCTGCGAGGTCAGCGGCTTGAAGTCGGCGAGCTGGGTGCCGACGCCGTTGTCCAGCGGGTCGACGCCGGTCCCCGCCAGCGGGTTGGGCTTGAGCCCGGCCACCGGCCCGGTGATGTACCCGACCGTCCCGGCCAGCGCCTGGACCCCCGCCTGCGGGTCGACCTTGCCGAGCGACCCCGTCTCGTAGTCACCGCCCACGACCGGCAGGCTCGCCGCCTCGGCGGACACCACACCCGCCCCCAGAGCGACACCGATGGTCGTCACGGCGGTCAGTACACGCCGGACGGCGGAACGGGAAGCGGACGCGTGTCGGGCCATTTCTGATGCCACCTTCTGATGCGCAGAGTAACGAGAACAACGCACAGGGTAGTTGAGACCCATCCCACGCACCAAAGCCGACCCGCGCTCTCGGCACCCGGGCAACCATGCGTCAAACTGGTGTTCCGTGAGCCTTCATCCCCCGTCACCCGCCCGCGTCGTGCTGCTCTGCGGCCCCTCCGGTTCGGGCAAGTCCCTGGTCGCCGCCCGTTCCGGGCTGCCTGTGCTGCGTCTCGACGACTTCTACAAGGAGGGGGACGACCCCACGCTGCCGCTGGTGGCGGGGAGTTCGGACATCGACTGGGACCATCCCGGCTCGTGGGACGCGGAGGTCGCCGTGGAGGCGATCGTGCGGCTGTGCGCGACGGGCAGCACCGGGGTCCCGGTGTACGACCTCGCGTCCAGTTCCCGGACCGGCGAGGAGACGCTGCACATCGGGCGGACGCCGCTGTTCGTCGCGGAGGGGATCTTCGCGGCGGAGATCGTGGAGCGCTGCCGCGAGCGGGGCGTGCTGGCCGACGCGCTCTGTCTGGCCCGCGGGCCGGTCACCACCTTCCGGCGGCGTTTCCTGCGGGATCTGAGGGAGGGGCGCAAGTCGGTGCCGTTCCTGCTGCGCCGCGGCTGGCGGCTGCTGCGGACCGAGCGGGCGATCGTCGCCCGCCAGGTCTCCCTCGGCGCGCACGCCTGCGGCCGGGACGAGGCCCTGAGCCGGCTCGCGGCCGCCGCGGCGGGCCGGCAGGCGCGGACGCGTACGGCGGCGTAGCCGCACCCGCGTAGCCGAACCCCGCGTAGCCCAACCCCGCGGCGCCGCACCCCGGGCGCGCACACGGAAACGGAAAGCGGGGCCGGAAGGACCCCCCGGCCCTCCAGCCCCGCTCGTCTCCCCCGTATCCCCGTTATCCCCCGTTTCCCCTGCTCCCCCGTGTCCCCTTTTTCCCCGCCCCCGTGCTTCCCCCGTTCCTCCCCCAGACCTCCGGTTGACCGGCTCAGGCGACCAGTTCGCCGAAGGACTCCTCGTGGTCACGGCCGAAGCTGAGGACCTCGTCCTCGCGCAGCCGGCGCAGCGAGCGCCAGATGCTGGACTTCACCGTGCCGACGCTGATGCCGAGGATGTCCGCGATCTCCGGATCGGTGCGGCCCTCGTAGTAGCGCAGGACCAGCATCGTGCGCTGGAGTTCGGGCAGCCGGGCGAGCGCCTGCCACAGGACGGCGCGCAGTTCGGTGCCGCGCATCGCGTCCGTGTCGCCGGGCGTCTCCGGCAGTTCCTCGGTCGGGTACTCGTTGAGCTTGCGGCGCCGCCAGGCGCTGATGTGCAGGTTGGTCATGGTGCGGCGCAGGTATCCGCCGACCGCCGCCTTGTCACTGATCCGGTCCCACGCCCGGTAGGTCGAGAACAGCGCGCTCTGGAGCAGGTCCTCGGCCTCGTAGCGGTCGCCGGTGAGGTGGTAGGCGGTGGCGTACAGGGAGGCGCGGCGCTCCTGGACGTAGGCGGTGAACTCCACCTCCGACAGGGTGCGGCGCTCCCCCGAGCCCTCCCCGTACGCGCTTCCCCCGTGTGTTTCCCCCGTGGGTGCGTCCACGACCGTCATATAGGCGGCGTGCTGACGCCCGGTGCCGCGAGCACACCCCCGCAGGCTCTGGGCACCGGACTTCTCCGATCCGCGGGTCACGTCGTGCAGACGCGTGACCACTGCGCTGGTGCTGGTGCTGTGCAGCGTGTTCATCTCGCGCCTCCCGTCGGTGGACCTCTGGTGTTCGGATCGCTCTCGTGCTGTGTCGAAAAGCCTGCCGGGGGCACTTCATGGCCGTGTCCGCCGACTGTCACAGACCTGTCACAGGGGTCCGGGCCGGTCGCGGAGGGGAGCGAAGCCGTACAGGTGTCGAAACCCCGGGCCCGCATGGGCCAGAATGAGGCCCGTGCCTTCCCTGTTGCTGATCGAGGACGACGACGCCATCCGGACGGCCCTGGAGCTCTCACTGACGCGCCAGGGTCACCGGGTGGCCACCGCTGCCAGTGGTGAGGACGGTCTGAAGCTGTTGCGCGAGCAGCGGCCGGACCTGATCGTGCTGGACGTGATGCTGCCCGGCATCGACGGGTTCGAGGTGTGCCGGCGCATCCGGCGCACCGACCAGTTGCCGATCATCCTGCTCACGGCGCGCAGCGATGACATCGATGTGGTGGTCGGCCTGGAGTCCGGTGCCGACGACTATGTCGTCAAACCCGTGCAGGGGCGGGTGCTCGACGCCCGGATCCGGGCGGTGCTGCGGCGCGGCGAGCGGGAGGCGAACGACGCGGCGGCCTTCGGCAGCCTGGTCATCGACCGGGCCGCGATGACGGTGACGAAGAACGGCGAGGACCTCCAGCTGACCCCGACCGAGCTGCGGCTGCTGCTGGAGCTGAGCCGGCGGCCCGGTCAGGCGCTGTCGCGGCAGCAGTTGCTGCGGCTGGTGTGGGAGCACGACTACCTGGGTGACTCGCGGCTGGTGGACGCCTGTGTGCAGCGGCTGCGGGCCAAGGTGGAGGACGTGCCGTCCTCGCCGACGCTGATCCGGACCGTGCGTGGCGTCGGCTACCGCCTGGACGCGCCTCAGTGACGAAGGAGCAAGGGGGGTCCGGCGGCTGGACCGCGGGACGCAAGGGTGTGCTGTCGCGGTGGCGCTTCACGAGTCTGCGGCTGCGGCTGGTCGTGGTGTTCGCGCTGGTGGCGCTGACGGCGGCGGTCTCGGCCTCGGGGATCGCGTACTGGCTCAACCGCGAGGCGGTGCTGACCCGCGCGCAGGACGCGGTGCTGCGGGACTTCCGGCAGGAGATGCAGAACCGCGCGGGCACGCTGCCGGTGCACACCACCCAGGACCGGTTGCAGCACACCGCCGGTCAGATGGCGGGCAGCAGCCAGCGGTTCAGTGTGCTGCTGGTGGGCCAGGACACGGACGGGCGCACGATGTACGCCAGTTCGGGCGGGCTGAGCGGCTTCTCGCTGGAGGACGTGCCCGTCTCGCTGCGCACGGCGGTGGACAAGGCGCAGTCGCTCTCCTCGTCGAACAAGTCCCCCTACCACCTGTACTGGCAGCGCATCACCGTGCACGGCACGCCGTATCTGGTGGCCGGTACGAAGGTGATCGGGGGCGGTCCGACCGGCTACATGCTCAAGTCGCTGGAGCCGGAGGCGAAGGACCTCAACTCGCTGGCCTGGTCGCTGGGGATCGCCACCGCGCTGGCACTGGTCGGCGCGGCGCTGCTGGCGCAGGCCGCGGCGACGACCGTGCTGAAGCCGGTGCACCGGCTCGGGGTGGCCGCGCGGCGGCTCGGCGAGGGCCGGCTCGACACCCGGCTGCGGGTGTCCGGCACGGACGAACTCGCCGATCTGTCCCGTACGTTCAACAACGCGGCGGCCGCGCTGGAGAAGCGCGTCGCGGACATGGCCGCCCGGGACGAGGCGTCGCGGCGTTTCGTCGCGGACATGAGCCATGAGCTGCGGACGCCGCTGACCGCCATCACCGCCGTGACGGAGGTGCTGGAGGAGGAGCTGGAGTTCGAGGGCGGCGGTATCGACCCGATGATCGAACCGGCGGTCCGGCTGGTGGTGAGCGAGACCCGGCGGCTGAACGACCTGGTCGAGAACCTGATGGAGGTGACCCGCTTCGACGCGGGCACGGCCCGGCTGGTCCTGGACGACGTCGACATCGCCGACCAGATCACCGCGTGCATCGACGCGCGGGCCTGGCTGGACGCGGTGGAGCTGGACGCCGAGCGCGGCATCCACGCGCAGCTCGACCCGCGGCGGCTGGACGTCATCCTCGCCAATCTGATCGGCAACGCGCTCAAGCACGGCGGCTCGCCGGTACGGGTGTCGGTGCGGGTGTCGGACGGCGGGGAGCCGTCCGGGGCGCCGGAGTCCGCCGGGGAGCGGGAGCCGGGCGCCGCGCCGGGCGCCACGGCGGAACAGGGCGCGCAGATCGTCATCCAGGTGCGCGACCACGGGCCGGGCATCCCGGAGGACGTACTGCCGCATGTCTTCGACCGGTTCTACAAGGCCAGCGCGTCCCGGCCGCGTTCGGAGGGCAGCGGTCTCGGTCTGTCCATCGCGCTGAACAACGCGCACATCCACGGCGGCGACATCACCGCGGCCAACTCGCCCGACGGCGGTGCGGTGTTCACGCTGCGGCTGCCGCGCGACGCCTCCGCGCTCACCGGGGACGGCGCGGAGGGCGACGGACGGCACGGCGCGGGCGCGGCGGGCAACGCGAAGGGGGGTGCCCGGTGAGGGCGCGCGGGACCCGAGGGCGCTGGGCGTCCGCACACCGAAGCGACCGGAACGACCGGAACGACCGGAACGACTGGAACGACTGGAACGACTGGAACGATCGTGGCCGGCGGAGCCGCCGGCCGCGCGGGGCGCTGCTGGCGCTGTCCGCGCTGGCCCTGCTGCTGGCCGGCTGCGGGATCCGGCCGACCGGGGTGCCCACGGACTTCGGCGGCGCGCCGTCGCGGGTGCCGTGCTCGCTGTCCCAGCCGGACGTGGTGACGCAGACCTCGCGCGGGGTGCCGGTGCAGACGTTCCTGCTCTGCGGCGCCTCGCTGGTGACGGTGGACCGCTCGGTGCCGGTGCCGGAGGGCGCGGCGGACGCGCAGCGGCGGCTGATCGTGGCCCGCGGGCTGCTGGGCCAGCTCGCGGCGCCGCCCTCGGCCGCCGAGCAGGCCGCCGGGTACACCACGCACGTCCCGGCCGGTCTGACCGTCTCCGGGCCGCGTCCCAAGGACCCCGAGGACAGTCTGCGGCTGAGCACCGCGCCGGGCGGCCTCGATCCGTACGCGCTCGCCCAGATCGTCTGCACGCTCTCCGACTCGGCGGCGGCCGAGGGCGACGGCTCGGTGGTCCTCGGCGGTCCCGGCGACGACCGCCTGAGCCGCTACGCGTGCACCGACGAGCTGCGCTCCCGCCCCGGCACGACGAAGCCCCCGTCCTCGGAGGTCACGGGCTCCTGAGAGCCGTACGGCCGGGGCGGGGCAGGGGCGGGACGGTTCCGTACGCGCCGGGCCGTACGCGTTGCGCCCTCGCCCGCCGCCGTACGCGCCGTACGCGCCGGACGGGTCCGGGTGTGGCGCGGGACTCACCGGGGTAGGGGCCGGGGGCGGAACCGATCGTGGGGAGCGCCGCGTCTTGGGGGGCGTGCAGCTTGAAGGGTCCGCCTGCGGCAGTGCCGCGTTCCGCGTCCGTGTGGCAGGGAGTGTCCTCCTTGCCGCCCATCTCGCGCTCGTCGCCTGGCTGATGCTGCGCCCGCTGGACGTCCCCTGGGTGATGCCGGCGAATCTGCGCCCGCTCACCACCATCCGCGCCGATCTCGCCCTCGGGGGCGCCCAGGCGGTCCGGCGGATCGGCGAGGGGCTGGTGCTGCTGGCACCGCTGGGGGTCCTGCTGCCGATGGCGCACGGCCGGATCGACTCCCGTCCGCTGCCGTCCGGGCTGCGGACGACCGCGGCGGGCGCGCTGGTGTCCGTGGGGATCGCGCTGTTGCAGTCGGGGGTGCCCGGCCGGGTGGTGGACGTGGACACGATGCTGCTGAACACCGCGGGGGTGGCCCTCGTGCACGGGGCGGTCGTCCCGGCGGTCCGTGCCCGGCTGCGCCGCAGGACCGTTCGGCCGCTGCGGCGGACCGTACCCGCGGAGGAGACGGCTCAGGGTCGGACCCCGACGATTCCCAGGGTCGGGATCGCCCCGTAGAGCGACGCTTCATCCCCTTCGTCTCCGTAGCGTGGAGGTCATGAAGGGGTCCCGCCGGGGCCCGCACCGACAGCCCACGGAGGCATCGAGATGAGCGCCCTTGCCCGTCCCACCCACGGCCGTGTGATCGGCGGAGTGTGTGCCGCGCTGGCCCGGCGCTTCGGCACCTCCGCGACGACGATGCGAGTGATCTTCCTGCTGTCCTGCCTGCTGCCCGGACCGCAGTGCGTGCTCTACCTCGCGCTGTGGATCCTGCTGCCCGCCGAGGGCAGGGCGGGCCGTACCGCGTGGTAGCCGACGCGGCCGTACGCCGCCGGGGCGCACCCTGAAGCAGGGGGTGCGCCCCGGCGGCGTACTGGCCGATCCGGCGTACGGCCGGACCGACGTGCGGCCGGACCGGCGGGGGGCAACCGGGTCGACCGGGTCGGCCGGGTGAGCCGGGTCAGCCCAGCGGGAGGCCGTTGACCGGGAGGCCGTGCGTGGGCAGGCCCTTGACCGGGAGGCCGCCGAGCAGACCGGCGACCGGGGCGGTCGGGCCGTGTTCGAGCATGCTCTGGGCCACCGGCTGGGCGGCGGCGAGGCCCGTCGCTACGGTCGGCTTGGCCTGGTCGAGCGCCTGACCGGCCCCCGGCAGCGCCTTGGTGACGTTCTCGGTGGGGAGCGCCTTGCTGACGGTGCCCAGCGCCTGGCCGGCGTCCGGGGCGGCCGGGGCGGCGTTCGCGGCGCCGGCGCCCGCCGCGGCGAACGCGGCACCGAGGGCGGCGACACCGAGGGTCTTGACGGCAGACTGCTTCATGTAAACGCGTCCTTGACTGGAAGACGGGGGACTGAGCGGTTCTCGACCGTAAACACGGCGAGTGCCGTACCGCAAACATCGAATTGCGGACGGATGGTGAAAACAACTCTCCCCGCCGTCACCCCAGATATCGCGTCATCATCCTTCCGTGGCGGAAGAACCGCTGGTGGAAGCGGTCTGCCGGAACAGCCATTCGGATTTCAGCGCCGCATATCCGGGCTTGATCACATCGTTGATCATGGCCAGACGTTCATCGAAAGGAATGAACGCTGATTTCATCGCATTGACGGAGAACCACTGCATGTCGTCGAGCGTGTAGCCGAACGCGTCGGCAAGGTGCTCGAATTCGCGGCTCAGGGTGGTGTGGGACATCAGGCGGTTGTCGGTGTTGACAGTGGCGCGGAAGTGCAGCCGTCGCAGCAGGCCGATCGGATGCTCCGCGTAGGAGGCGGCGGCGCCGGTCTGGAGGTTGGAGCTGGGGCACAGCTCCAGCGGGATGCGCTTGTCGCGGACGTACGCGGCCAGCCGGCCGAGCACGACCGTGCCGTCCGCGCGGACCTCGATGTCGTCGATGATCCGCACCCCGTGCCCGAGCCGGTCGGCGCCGCACCACTGGAGCGCCTGCCAGATGGACGGCAGCCCGAAGGCTTCGCCGGCGTGGATGGTGAAGTGGTTGTTGGCCCGCTTGAGGAACTCGAAGGCGTCCAGGTGCCGGGTGGGCGGATGACCGGCCTCGGCGCCCGCGATGTCGAAGCCGACGACCCCCGCGTCCCGGTACCGGTCGGCGAGTTCGGCGATCTCCAGCGAGCGCGCCGCGTGCCGCATCGCCGTGAGCAGCGCGCCGATCCGGACCCGCCGCCCGGCGGCGAGCGCGGCCCGCTCCCCTTCCCGGAAGCCCTCGTTGACCGCCTCGACGACCTCCTCAAGGCCCAGGCCGCCCTCCAGGTGCTGCTCGGGGGCGTAACGCACCTCGGCGTAGACGACACCGTCGGCGGCGAGGTCCTCGGCGCACTCGCGGGCCACGCGCACCAGCGCGTCGCGGGTCTGCATCACGCCGACCGTGTGGGAGAAGGTCTCCAGATACCGTTCCAGCGACCCGGAGTCGGCGGCCTCGCGGAACCACAGGCCCAGTTTCTCCGGATCGGTGGTGGGGAGGCGGTCGTAGCCGGTGGCGCGGGCCAGCTCGACGACGGTCGCGGGCCGCAGCCCGCCGTCGAGGTGGTCGTGCAGCAGCACCTTGGGCGCCCGGCGGATCTGGTCACGGCCCGGCGCGTTCCCCGGGCGGGCAGGCTGGCTCGTCATTTTCGCACTCTATGCCCTACGCGCGTAGAAAGCGCCGTGCGCGCGCCGCGTCCCCGGCCGCCGCGCGCCTCCGCACAACCCGCCGATACGTAACGGTGACCGCACGGACGGGTCGCGTACACGGAGCCTTCTGACACTGTTCTGCCATGGCACAGCAAGCGACGCCGGTTCGCACGGCCCGGCTGGGAAGGACGCTCGGCCCGGAGCCGGCCACGGTGAGCGCGGTGGTGCTGCTGCTCCCGGCCGGCCGGGAGACGTCCGCGCGCAGACCCTCCGCGGTGCTGGCCGCCGCCTCGGTACGGACCCTGGGGCGCGGGCTGGCCCGCGCGGGCCGCGCCGAGGGGCTGGCCGCGCATGTGGTCCACTACCGCTACAGCGGCTGGAACGGCAGCGAGGCGCATCTCGCGCAGGACGCCACCTGGGCCGTCGAGGAGACCGTACGGCGCTACGGCGACGTGCCGGTGTGCCTGGCCGGGCTCGACATGGGCGGCCGGGCGGCGCTGCGCTCGGCCGGTCACGAGGCGGTCAACTCCGTGGTGGCCCTGGCCCCTTGGCTGCCCGAGGACGACGTCGCCGCCTCGCCCGAACCGGTCCGGCAGCTGGCCGGGCGCCAGGTGCTGATCGTGCACGGCACCAACGACGAACGCACCGATCCCGAGCTGTCCTTCCGCTTCGCGGAGCGCGCGAAGAAGGCGAACCGGGACGTGTGCCGTTTCGAGGTCCACTCCGACCGGCACGGGTTACGCCAGTACCGCAGCGAAGTCGCCGCGCTCACCGCCGACTTCGTGCTGGGCGCGCTGTTCGACCGGGGTTTCTCCCGGCCGGTCCAGGACGCGCTGGCCGCGCCGCCGCCGCTGGGGCTGCGGATGCCGCTGGCAGCGGGGTTCGGCACGACGCTGCGGCGGCGGTAGACCGTCGCGCCGCCGCCCGGCCGGGCGCGGGGGCCGGTCCGGCGACCGGGCGCGGCACCCCCGCCCAGGTGGCCGGTCGCGGAGGCCCCGCACGGACGGCCGGTTCCGGCGGTCCGGAGGGCGGTCCACCCCGGGGAGCCGGCCCCCGGGGTCCCGGTTGGGGTGTGCCGTCGGGGTTCGGGGGCGGGCGGGGGCGGCCGGTCGTGCTCGTCCGGCCCGTGTGTCCGGGCTTGGTCCGGCCCTTGTGGCGGGCCGTACCGGGCCGTCCCCCGTCACGGCAGCAGTCTGCCGCGCCGGGAGAGCAGGAACTTCTTGAACGCGGCCACCGGCGGGGTGTCCGGATGGCCCTCCAGCCAGGCCACGCCGATCTCGCGGACCGCGCGCGGAGCGGTGACCGTCAGCTCGGCCACGCCGGGCCTGGGGACGGCGGGCGGGGGCAGCAGGGCGACGCCGAGCCCGGCGGCGACCAGGCCCCGCAGGGTCTCCGTCTCCTCCCCCTCGAAGGCGATGCGCGGGGTGAACCCGGCCTCCCGGCACAGCGCGTCGGCGATCCGGCGCATGCCGTAGCCCGGTTCCAGGGTCACGAAGGTCTCCTCGGCGGCCTCGGCCAGCCGGATCCGGCGCCGGGCGGCGAGCCGGTGCCCGGCCGGGACGACCAGGCGCAGCTTCTGCTCGTCGAGGCGGCGGGCGACCAGGTCGGGGGCCTCGGGCACCGGAGAGGTGAGGCAGAGGTCCAGCTCACCGGCGCGCAGCCGCTCCAGCATGGCCTCGCCGTAGTTCTGGACCAGGCTGAAGCGGACCCGGGGGTGGTCGGCGCGGAACGCCTGGAGGAGGCCGGGCACGGTCTCGGCGCCCATGGTGTGCAGAAAGCCGAAGGCGACCTTGCCGGTGGCCGGGTCGGCGTCGGCGCGCACTTCGTCGGCGGCACGGGTGATCTCGGCGAGGGCGCGTTCCACGGAGCCGAGGAAGGTGCGTCCGGCGGGGGTGAGGGAGACGGTGCGGCCGCGCCGGGCGAACAGGTCGACGCCGAGGTCCTGTTCCAGCCGGACCATGGCCCGCGACAGCGTGGACTGCGGGACCCGCATCTCCTGCGCGGCGCGGGTGACGTGTTCGGTGCGGGCGACCCCGGCGAAGTGGGCGAGCCGGGGCGCGAGCAGCCGCGTGATCTCCTCGCTGGTCCGCTCTGTCATGACTTCTGTGTCACCGGACGGTGACAGACGCCCCTGTGACCTCTGCTGATGCACCATGGGAACGATTATGGCGAGTCCGTGCATTGGACGGATGAAGGCGCCCTTCCTACCGTCGAAGCATGTCTCCCGCCGATACCGGGGCGTCCACCGCCGTGGACGCCTCCCCCGCCGTCTCCTCCGACTCCCCGGCCTCGTCCATCTCTCCGGCCTCGTCCGTCTCCTCCGCCGATTCCCGGATGGCGCCCGGCGGTCCCGGCTACCGCCGGATGAGCCTCGCCCTCTTCCTCGCCGGGGTCGCCACCTTCGCCCTGCTGTACTCCACGCAGGCGCTGCTGCCGCTGATCTCCGGCGAGTTCGGGGTCGCGGCGAGCGAGGCGAGCTGGACGGTGGCGGCGGCGACCGGCGGCCTGGCCCTGTTCGTCCTGCCGATGAGCGCGCTCTCGGAGCGTTTCGGACGGCGTACGGTGATGACGGCGTCGCTGGTGGTCGCGGTGGCCGTCGGCCTGCTGGTGCCCTTCGCCCCGTCGCTGGGCGCGCTGGTGGTGCTGCGGGCCCTCCAGGGCGCCGCGCTGGCCGGGGTGCCCGCCTCCGCGCAGGCGTATCTCGCCGAGGAGGTCCGGCCCAAGGCGCTGGTCACGGCGATCGGCCTGTTCGTGGCGGGCAACAGCGTCGGCGGGATGAGCGGCCGGGTCATCACCGGCTGGGTCGCCCAGGAGTGGGGCTGGCGGGTCGCGGTCGGGCTGGTCGGCCTGATCGCGGTGGCGTGCGCGGTGGCCTTCCGCCTGCTGCTGCCGGCGCCGCGCCACTTCACACCGGGCTCGCTGCGCCCGCGGGTGCTGGCCGGCACGGTCCGCGACCACCTCTCCGACCCGCTGCTGCGCCGCCTGTACGCGATCGGCGCGCTGTTCATGACGGTGTTCGGCGGCGTCTACACGGTGATCGGCTACCGCCTGACCGAGGCGCCCTTCTCGCTCCCGCAGGGCATCGTCGGCTCGATCTTCCTGGTGTACCTGGTGGGCACGGTGTCGGCGTCGACGGCCGGCCGTCTGGTGGGGCGGCTGGGCCGCCGGGGCGCCCTGTACCTGGCGGGCGCCACGACGGCGGCGGGCCTGCTGCTGTCCGTGCCGGACTCGCTGGTGTCCGTGCTGCTGGGCCTGGTCCTGATCACCGCGGGCTTCTTCGCCGGGCACGCGGTGGCCTCCTCGGCGGTCAGCAGGACCGCGTCGCACGGCCGCGCCCAGGCGTCCGCCCTGTACCAGTCCGCGTACTACATCGGCTCCAGCGTGGGCAGCACGGTCGGTGCGACGGCCTTCCACGGCCAGGGCTGGGACGGCACGGTCGGCGTCGGCCTGCTGGCCGTGGCGGGGGTCGTGGCGATCACGGCACTCGGCTCGCGCGCGGCCCGGCGCACGGCACGGCGCGAGGCGGCGGTGGCCTGAGCCGGACCGGCACCGGCTCCCTCACCCTGCCCTCCTGACCCTCCTGACCTGCCGGTTTACCGGCTCCGGGGGCCGTTGTCAGTGGGCTGCGGTAGCTTCCGGGGTGTCGGGTGCGACGACGCACTCGGACGGTACGGCCACAGGGGTGGGTGGACGACGATGGGCGACGGCACGGCGGCGACGGCGGACCTCGCGACACAGCTGGAGAAGCACCGCGTCGAGCTGACCGGTTACTGCTACCGCATGCTCGGCTCGTCCTTCGAGGCGGAGGACGCGGTCCAGGACACCCTGGTGCGCGCCTGGCGCAGCCACGACCGGTTCGAGGGCCGCTCCAGCCTGCGTTCCTGGCTGTACCGGATCGCGACGAACGTGTGCCTGGACATGCTGACGGCGGGCGGCAAGCGGGCCAGACCGATGGACCTGACCGAGTCGACACCGCTGGCGCAGGCGGCCCTGGCCCCCCGCCCGGACCATGTGTGGCTGGAGCCGGTGCCGGACGGCCGGGTGCTGCCCACGGCCGGGGACCCGGCGGAGGCGGCCGTCGCCAAGGAGTCCGTGCGGCTCGCCTTCATGGCCGCGCTCCAGCGGCTGCCGCCCAAGCAGCGGGCCGTGCTGATCCTGCGCGAGGTGCTGGCCTGGCGGGCGAGCGAGGTCGCCGAGCTGCTCGGCACCACGGTCGCCTCGGTCAACAGCGCCCTCCAGCGGGCCCGCGCCACCCTCGCCGAGCGGGAGGAGAGCGGCGCGGGCGCCGAGGTGTCCGACCCGCTGGACGAGGAACAGCAGAAGCTCCTGGAGCGCTATGTGAAGGCGTTCGAGGGGTACGACATGACGGCGCTGACCGCGCTGCTGCACGAGGACGCGGTCATGACGATGCCGCCGTTCGACCTGTGGCTGACCGGCCCGTCCGACATCACCGGCTTCATGTCGACGATGGGCGCGGCCTGCGCGAACTCCCGGCTGGTGCCGGTGCGGGCCAACGGCCTGCCCGCCTTCGCCCAGTACAAGCCGGACCCGGAGAAGGGCGGCTACGCGCCGTGGGCGGTGCAGGTGCTGGAGGTCTCAGCGGGCCGGATCACCGGGTTCCACTGCTTCCTGGACACCCAGCGGTGGTTCCCGCTGTTCGGGCTGCCCCTCCGTCTCGAAGGCGAGGCCGACCAGGTCGAGCAGCAGGGGTAGCGCGGGGTCGGGATCGCGCAGCCGGATCCGCCCGCCGGACCGGCGGGCGGCCAGCTGGAGCCGCGCCAGCAGGTCCACGGCCCACAGGCCCGGCGGTCCCAGCCCGCCGACGTCACAGACGACGACCCCGGGCGGCCCTCCCGCTTCCAGCAGCGAACGTACGGCGGCGCAGAGCCCGGCCACCTCGTCACGCGTGACGGGGCCGGTCAGCACGAGCACGGCGGGTGTCCTGGCATCCACGTGCGGTAGACAGCCGCGACGGCCTGAACTCATCGGCACGGCTCGGCCCGAACCTCTCGGCGCGGCCCGGCGTGTTCCGGTCCCGCGCCCGCCCGGGGAGCACCCCGCGCCTCCTTGAGTACGCCCTTTGAGTACGCGGTGTGAGTACGCGCGCCCATGTCCGGCCCGCCGTCGCCCGGCAGCATGCTGCCCATGACACGAGGTCCGCTTGCCCCGTCCGCCCAGCCCGTGCCGCCCGTACCGCCCGGCGCGGCCACCTCCGGTCCGCGTGCGGCCGGTCCGCGTCCGGCCGGCTCGCGCCGTACCCGGGTGACGGTGGCCGTGGGGCTGACGGCGCTCGCCACCGTGCTCAGCCTCGGCGCGGGGCTGACGGCGCGGCAGTGGTGGGACGGCGACGCCTATCCGGTCGCCGACCCGGCCGTCACCGCCGACCGGCTGGACGCCCGCGCCCAGGAGGTCTACGCGGCCCTCGCCCTGCCGGACGCCGAGCTGGACGACCAGCCCACGAGCAGCCCGCGCCACCAGGCCGAGACCGACTGCCCCTACACCGGTCTGAGCCACCTGGCGGACCAGTTCAACGACGCGCCGCCGAACATGCCCGGCGTGGTCACCGTGAGCAGCCGGTGGACGCTGAAGAACGTCCCCGACTCCGCGGGGCAGTCGGCGCTGCGGCGGGCAGCCGCCGAACTGCGGCGGCAGGGCTGGGACATCACCGAGAACGCGACCGCCGACCAGAGGACCACCCTGCGGGCGGTACCGCCCGGCGGCGGCGCGACCCTGTACGCCAGGGCCCTCCCCGGCGACCGGCTCGCCGTGTCCGCCGCCGCAAAGTGCGCCCGCTACCCGGAGAACACCCCGATCGGCGCGGACGGGAACCCCGAACTCCCGCCGCAGCGGCTGCCGGACGGCCTGCGCCGCTGATCCGCCGGCGACCGGGCGGAGATCACATTGACCGCCCGCCCTCCCCCGCCGGAGGGTGGGCGGCATGCGCCACGGACCCCCGCCGCCCCCGACACCCGCAGGACCGCCGACCGCCGAGGGGGCCGTGTGCAAGGGGTGCTGACCGGTTTCGCGGTCATCGCCGTGGTCATCGGTGTGGGGTACGTCCTGGGCCGGCGCGGCTCGCTCGGTGAGCAGGGCCGCGAGGTGCTGACCCGGCTTGCCTTCCAGGTGGCGACCCCGGCCCTGCTGTTCACCACGCTGGCCCGCGCCGATCTGTCCGTGGTGTTCTCCAGCCGGCTGCTGGTGACGGCGCTGAGCACGGCGGCGGCAGCGGGGGTGTTCGTCGCGGCCGGTGCCGTGCGCCGCTGGGGCGTGGGCCGCACCACCATCGGCGCGCTCTGCTCCAGTTACGTCAACTCCGGGAACCTGGGCATCCCGATCGCCGCGTACGTCCTCGGTGACGCCTCCCTGGTGGCGCCGGTGCTGCTGTTCCAGCAGATCGTCGTCACCCCGGTCGCGCTGACGGTGCTCGACCTGACCGGCGCGGGCGACAAGGGGCCGCTGTGGCGGCGGCTGCTCACTCCGCTGCGCAATCCGATCGCGGTGGGCGCGCTCGGCGGCGTCCTGGTCTCGGGGACGGGGCTGTCGCTTCCCGGCCCGGTGCTGGAGCCGCTGACCCTGATCGCCAACATGTCCGTCCCGGCCGTCCTGCTCGCGTACGGCATCGCGCTGCGCGGCAGCGCCGCGCCCGGCCGGGGGCTCGACCGCCGGCCGGTGCTGCTGTCGGTGGCGTTGAAGGCCGTGTGCCAGCCGGTGGCCGCCTGGGCGCTGGCGGCGGGCGTCTTCGGACTGCACGGCGCCGCGCTGCTGGACGTGGTGGTGACCTCGGCGCTGCCCGCCGCGCAGAACCTCTTCACCTACGCGAGCCGGTACGGCGTCGGCGAGGACCTGGCCCGCGAGTCGATCCTGCTCTCGACGGTGCTGTCGGTACCGGTCCTGGTGGCGGTGGCGGCACTGCTGGGCTGACGGCGCCTCAGTCCCGTACCGGACACCGGGATCCAGGCCCCGTACGCCGGACGGGACCGGTGACGCTGCACCGGTCCCGTCCGTCCGCGTACGCGGGCTGCACACCGCAGTCCGCGGGCCGCGGGTCAGGCGATGCGCTCCAGGACCACCGGCGAGGCGCTGAAGTCCGTGCCCGCCGGGGCGACGTCGTAGGAGCCGGCCACGGCCTCCAAGGCGTACGCGAAGCGGTCCGGGGTGTCGGTGTGCAGGGTCAGCAGAGGCTGGCCCGCGGTGACCGGGTCACCGGGCTTGGCGTGCAGTTCGACGCCCGCCGCCGCCTGCACCGGGTCCTCCTTGCGGGCGCGGCCGGCGCCGAGGCGCCAGGCGGCGACACCGACGGCGTAGGCGTCCAGGCGGGTGAGGACACCGGAGGAGGGGGCCGTGACGACGTGCTGCTCCCGGGAGGTGGGCAGCGCGGCGTCCGGGTCGCCGCCCTGCGCGGCGATCATGCGGCGCCACACGTCCATGGCGGAGCCGTCGGCCAGCGCCTTGGCCGGGTCGGCGTCCTTCAGGCCGGCCGCGTCCAGCATCTCCCGGGCCAGGGCCAGGGTCAGTTCGACGACGTCGGCGGGGCCGCCGCCGGCCAGCACCTCGACGGACTCGCGGACCTCCAGGGCGTTGCCCGCGGTCAGGCCGAGCGGGGTGGACATGTCGGTGAGCAGCGCGACCGTCTTCACCCCGTGGTCGGTGCCCAGGCCGACCATGGTGGAGGCCAGTTCGCGGGCGTCCTCGACGGTCTTCATGAAGGCGCCGGAGCCGACCTTGACGTCCAGGACCAGCGAGCCGGTGCCCTCGGCGATCTTCTTGGACATGATGGAGGAGGCGATCAGCGGGATCGCCTCGACCGTGCCGGTGACGTCCCGCAGGGCGTAGAGCTTCTTGTCGGCGGGGGCGAGGCCGTCGCCCGCCGCGCAGATCACCGCGCCGACGCCGTCCAGCACGGACAGCATCTCCTCGTTGGACAGCAGGGCGCGCCAGCCGGGGATGGACTCCAGCTTGTCCAGGGTGCCGCCGGTGTGGCCGAGGCCGCGCCCGGACAGCTGCGGGACGGCCGCGCCGCAGGCGGCCACGAGCGGGGCCAGCGGCAGGGTGATCTTGTCGCCGACGCCGCCGGTGGAGTGCTTGTCGGCGGTGGGCCGCGACAGCGAGGAGAAGTCCATGCGCTCGCCGGAGGCGATCATCGCGGCGGTCCAGCGGGCGATCTCCCGCCGGTCCATGCCGTTGAGCAGGATGGCCATGGCGAGCGCGGACATCTGCTCGTCGGCGACCTCCCCGCGGGTGTACGCGTCGATGACCCAGTCGATCTGCTCGTCGCTGAGTCCGCCGCGGTCCCGCTTGGTGCGGATGACGGAGATGGCGTCCATGGCCATGGTTGTTTCGCTTCCTTCCGGGGTGCGAAGGTCTTGTTCGAACGGGTGCGGCCCCTCCGCGCCGCGCCGGGCTCACCCGCAGGGGGCTGGACCGCGCCGGGCGCCGAGGGGCCGCACCCGGGTCACTTGGCGAGGTGCTCCGGCCCGAAGGCCTGCGGCAGCATCCGCTCCAGCGGCAGGATCCCGGCCGGGGTCTCCAGCAGCAGGTCCGGCCCGCCGAACTCGTACAGCAGCTGGCGGCAGCGCCCGCACGGCACGAGGATGTCGCCCTTGCCGTCCACGCAGGTGAAGTGGGTCAGCCGGCCGCCGCCGCTGTTCTGGAGCTGCGAGACCAGACCGCACTCGGCGCACAGTCCGATGCCGTAGGAGGCGTTCTCGACATTGCAGCCGGTGACGGTGCGGCCGTCGTCGACCAGGGCGGCCACGCCGACCGGGTAGCCCGAGTAGGGGGCGTAGGCCCGGCTCATCGCCGCCCGCGCCGCCTCGCGCAGGGCCGCCCAGTCGACGGTCGGCGCGCTCTGTGTCACTTGCCCTGCCCCTTCCGGTACGGCAGTCCGTCCGCCTTCGGCATCCGCAGGTGCTGCGCGGACAGCGACAGCACCAGCAGGGTGACGATGTACGGGGTGGCGGTGACGACCTGCTTGGGTACGTCGCTGGTGCCGGCGTACCAGACGAACATCAGCGCCGAGATCACGGCGGTGATGACGGCCGGGACGAGCTTCCTGCGCCACACCAGGTACGCCACCCCGCACACCAGCAGGATCGCCAGCAGCAGGATCAGCGCGTGCACGTTGGTGGTGCCGCCGCGCAGGTTCAGGCTGTCGGTGTAGCCGAAGAGCCCGGCGCCGAGGGCGAGGCCGCCCGGCATCCAGTTGCCGAAGATCATGGCCGCGAGGCCGATGTAGCCGCGGCCCGCGGTCTGGCCGTCGAGGTAGACGTTCGAGGCGACGATGGACAGGAAGGCACCGCCGAGGCCGGCGAAGCCGCCGGAGATGATCACGGCCAGGTACTTGTACTTGTAGACGTTGACGCCGAGGGACTCGGCGGCCACCGGGTTCTCGCCGCAGGAGCGCAGCCGCAGCCCGAAGGCGGTGCGCCACAGCACCCACCAGGACAGCGGGACGAGGGCCACGGCGACGACGGTGAGCGGCGACAGGTCGGTGATCAGGCCGCCGATGAGGCCGGCCACGTCGGAGACCAGGAACCAGTGCTTCTCGTTGAGGGTGTCCAGCCAGCCCGACAGGCCGGGGATGTCGAAGGTGCCCAGCGAGTCGATCGGCGGGGACTGCTTGGAGGAGCCCTGCGGGACGCCCTCGAAGGTGAACTTCGACAGATAGCGGGTGGTGCCGAGGGCCAGGATGTTGATGGCCACACCGGAGACGATGTGGTTGACGTTGAACGTCACCGTGGCGACGGCGTGCAGGATCGCGCCGAGGCAGCCGCCGACGATGCCGAACAGGACACCGGTCCACGGGCCCCACTGGTAGCCGGCCCAGGCGCCGAACCAGGTGCCGAGGATCATCATGCCTTCGAGGCCGATGTTGACGACGCCCGCCCGCTCGGCCCACAGACCGCCGAGCCCGGCGAGGCCGATCGGCACGGCCAGGCGCAGCGCGGTGGACATCTGCCCGGTGGAGGTGATGCCGTCGGCGCCGGTGATCAGGCGGACGACGGAGGTCAGGACCAGGACGCCCGCGATGATCAGCAGGAGCACCGGCAGGGAGAACCGGCGGCTGCCCCGGCCGGGCTGCTTCGCCTGCGGCTTGGCGATGGTCGCGGTGGTCATCGGGCCGCCACCTCCTTCTTCTCGGAGTTGTTCTGGGCGGCGGCCACGGCGAGTTCCAGGCCGACCTGCTTCTGCTGGCGGCGCAGACCCCACTGGCGCACGGCCTCGTAGGAGATGACGACCGCGAAGACGATCAGGCCCTGCATGATCGTGGCGATCTCCTTCTCGTACGCCACCGGGGTGGCGTAGTCGAGGGCGGGGGACGCCTTGTCGAGGAAGGCGATCAGCAGCGCGGCGACGGCGATGCCGACCGGGTTGTTGCGGCCGAGCAGGGCGATGGTGATGCCGGTGAAGCCGAGACCGGTGGGGAAGCTCAGGCTGTAGGTGTGGGCGTCGCCGAGCAGCAGCGGCAGGCCGGAGAGGCCCGCGACCGCGCCGGAGATCAGCATGGCGGTGAGAACCATCTTCTTGGCGTCGACGCCGGAGGCCGCGGCGGCGGACTCGGACTCGCCGGTGGCGCGCAGGTCGAAGCCGAAGCGGGTGCGGTTGAGGACGACCCAGTAGACGACGCCCATGGCGATGGCGAGGAAGACCAGGCCGTAGATCTCGCCGACGTCCGAGCCGAGGTCGATGCCGGGGACCCAGCCGGAGTCCTTCATGGTGCCGGTGGTCGAGTTGTTGCCGACCTGCACGCCCCACACGCTGTTCAGGGTGAGGTAGCCGATGAGGCTGGTGGCGATGGAGTTGAGCATGATCGTCGCGACGACCTCGCTCACGCCCCGGGTGACCTTCAGGACGCCCGCGATGCCGGCCCAGAAGGCGCCGGTGAGCATGCCCACGAGGAGCAGCACGGGGATCTGGAGGAAGGACGGCAGGGCGAGGTGGGCGCCGACCACGGCGGTCACCATCGCGGCGAGCCGGTACTGGCCGTCGACGCCGATGTTGAACAGGTTCATGCGGAAGCCGACGGCGACCGCGAGCGCGGCCAGGTAGTACATGGACGCCTGGTTCAGGATCAGCACCTGGACGTCGGAGTACCCGGCCTGCTGAAGCATCAGCGTGTACGGCTCGATCGGGTTCTTGCCCGAGGCGATCAGCACGACCGAGGTCAGTACGATCGCCGCGACGAGCGCGATGACCGGGCCGGCCACCGCGAGGAGCACCCGCTCCTTGTCGAACTTCTTCATCGGGCCTCGTCCTCCGGACCGGCGTCGTCGGTGGTCTCTGCGGATTCCAGGTGGCCTGCGGCGGCACCCGTCATGGCCGAGCCCAGTTCCTCCGGGGTGATGGTGGCCGGGTCGGCGTCGGCGACGAACCTGCCGTTGTAGATCACCCGCAGGGTGTCGGACAGGCCGATCAGCTCGTCCAGGTCGGCGGAGATCAGCAGCACGGCCAGGCCCTCGCGGCGGGCCTCGCGGATCTGGTCCCAGATCTGCGCCTGGGCACCGACGTCCACGCCCCGGGTGGGATGGGCGGCGATGAGGAACTTCGGGGCGTGGCTCATCTCGCGGCCGACGATCAGCTTCTGCTGGTTGCCGCCGGACAGGGAGGCGGCGGTGACGTCGATGCCGGGGGTGCGGACGTCGTACTCCTCGACGATCCGGCGGGTGTCGGCCTGGGCGCCCTTGGGGTCGAGCCAGAAGCCCTTGGCGTTGGGGCGCTCGGTGACGTGCCCGAGGATGCGGTTCTCCCACAGCGGGGCTTCCAGGAGGAGGCCGTGGCGGTGGCGGTCCTCGGGGATGTAGCCGACGCCGGACTCGCGGCGCCTGCGGGTGGGCCAGGGGGTGATGTCCTCGCCGAGCAGGCTGATCGAGCCGGAGTCGGCGTGCTTGAGGCCGATGAGGGCCTCGATCAGCTCGGTCTGGCCGTTGCCCTCGACGCCCGCGAGGCCGAGGACCTCGCCGGCGTGGATGGTGAAGGTGATGTCGTCCAGAGCGAGGCGTACCGTGCCGCGCTTCACCTCGTCCATCAGCATGCCGGCGGGCGTCATCTTGTTGAGCTTGATGGCGCCCTTGTCGATGACGGTGAGGCCATGCACCTCAAGTACCGGGCGGTCGGTGACCGTCGACTCGGCGGTCTCCGGCGTCGGCAGTTCGCTGCCGACCATCATCTCGGCGAGCTGGCGCGGGGTGGTCTCGGCGGGGACGGCGGTGCCGACCGTGGTGCCGCGCCGGATGACGGTGATGTCGTCGGCGACCGAGAGGACCTCGCCCAGCTTGTGGGAGATGAAGATGACGGAGAGGCCCTCGGACTTCAGTTCGCGCAGGTTGTCGAAGAGCGCGTCGACCTCCTGCGGGACCAGCACGGCGGTCGGCTCGTCGAGGATGAGGGTCTTGGCGCCGCGGTAGAGGACCTTGAGGATCTCCACCCGCTGGCGGTCGGCGACGCCGAGGTCCTCGACGAGGGCGTCGGGACGCACGCCGAGGCCGTACCGGTCGGAGATCTCCTTGATCTTCCTGCGGGCGGCGCCGCCGATGCCGTGCAGCTTCTCGCTGCCGAGGACCACGTTCTCCAGGACGGTCAGGTTGTCGGCCAGCATGAAGTGCTGGTGGACCATGCCGATGCCGCGGGCGATGGCGTCGGCGGGGCTGCCGAAGGCCACCTGTTCGCCGTCGACGGTGATGGTGCCCTCGTCCGGCTTCTGCATGCCGTAGAGGATCTTCATCAGGGTCGACTTGCCGGCGCCGTTCTCGCCGACGAGGGCGTGGACGGTGCCGCGGCGGACCGTGAGGCGGATGTCGTGGTTGGCGACGACTCCGGGGAACCGCTTGGTGATGCCCGCGAGCTCGACCGCGGCTGTCGGCTGAGCGGTGAGCGGAGGGCTGCTGGACGCGTCGATGGCGCACTCTCCTCAGGAAAGGGGCCGCTCTACGCGCGTAGCGCCCCTGCTTTACGTAGTGCCCTGAATCGATCGGATTTTTTTCCGTCCCGATCTTTTCCGAGCATTCTGCCGCGCGAACGGGGTGCGGAGACCTGTCATGCCTCCCGCACCCCGTTCCCTGGCTGTGACGCTGCCACGCTGCCATCGCAGCGTCGCCCTGACCATGCCCGGGAAGGTTCCAGGCCGGTCACGACCGGGTCAGGAGGTCTTGACCTTGATGGCGCCGCTCTTGATGCCGTCCTCGGCCTTCTTCAGCGCGGCCTGGAGGTCGGCGTTGTTCTTGAAGACGGGGTTGGAGTCGGCCAGGCTCACACCGCCGGTGGCCAGGCTGGCGCGCACCTCACCGCTCTGCGGCTTGCCGTCCTTGACGGACTTGGCCAGGTTGTACACCGCGCCCTGGACGTCCTTCATGGCCGAGGTGAGGATCGAGTCCTTGTACTTGGCCAGCGCGTCCTGCTTGTACTGGTCGGAGTCGACGCCGATCGCCCAGATCTTGTGCGCGGCGGCGGCCTTGATCACGCCCTGACCGGACAGGCCCGCGGCGGCGTAGACGACGTCGGCACCGGCGTCGATCTGGCCGTTGGCGGCGTTCTCGCCCTTGTCGGGGCTGGCGAAGCCGCCCTCGGCGGCCGTCTCGGTCAGGTACTGCGACTTGACCTTGACGCCCTTCTTGGTGTCCTCGACGCCCTGCTTGAAGCCCGCCTCGAACTTGTGGATGAGCGGGACGTCCACGCCGCCGACGAAGCCGACGGTGTTCGACTTGGTGGTCTTGGCGGCGGCGACACCGGCGAGGTAGGACGCCTGCTCCTCGTGGAAGACCATGTCCACCACGTTGGACGCCTTGATCTGCTCGTCGTCGACGATGCCGAAGGTGACCTTCGGGTACTTCGCGGCGACCTCCTTGACGGCCGGCGCGTAGGCGAAGCCGACCCCGATCACCGGGTTGTAGCCCTGCTTGGCCAGGGTCTCCAGGCGCTGGACCTTGTCCGCGTCGGACTCGCCGTCCTGCGGCTCGACGGCCGTGCTCTTGTAGCCGAACTCCTTGTCGGCGCGCTCAAGGCCCGCCGTCGCGGCGTCGTTGAAGGACTGGTCGCCCTTGCCGCCGACGTCGTAGGCCAGGGCGAGGCCGAGGTTCTTGCCCTCGCCGCCCGAGGACTTGCTGGACGAACTGCCACAGGCGGAGACGGTGACAGCGAGAGCTGCGGTTGCAACGCCCGCAACCGCGATACGGGACACCCGGCGCATGGAAGGAGACTCCTTTGTGCAAGCGCCCAAACCAGGCGCTGGTTCCGCCGCAGCGTAACGCGCGTAGACCAGACGGAAAACCCCTTCTGTCCCCTCCGTTACCGACCTGTGGCCGCACGGAGGCCGCCGCCGCGGCCGCCCTCACGGACAGCGCCGCGCCCCTCGCGCAAGGCGAGGGACGCGGGCGCGGAAGCGGCCGGACAGGGACCGCGGAGCGGCCCGGCAGGTCCCGCGTCCCCCCGCCCGTCCGGACCACTCCACGTCCTGCTCCACCTCCACCTCCACCTCCGCCTGCTACTCCACGCGGACGGTGACCTTGCCGTCGACGATGTCCTGCTTCGCCTTGTCGACGGCGGCGACGACGTCCTTCATGGCCTGGTACTTCGGGTTGGAGTCGGCGAAGCCCACGGCGCCCGACTTCAGGTCGCCGCGCACCTCGCCGGTGCGCGGTTTGCCCTCGACGACGGACTTGGTCAGGTCGTACACCGCGCCGCCGACGTTCTTCAGCGCCGAGCCGAGGATCCAGTCCTTGTACTGCGCGAGCGCCGACTGCTTGTACTGGTCGGAGTCGACCCCGATCGCCCACACCCTGTGCGCGGCGGCGGACTGGATGACGCCCTGTCCGGACAGGCCCGCGGCGGCGTACACGACGTCGGCGCCGGCCTCGATCTGGCCGTTGGCCGCGTCCTTGCCCTTGTCCGGACTGGCGAAGCCGCCCTCCTGCGCGGTCTGCGTCAGATACTGCGACTCGACCTTGATCTTCGGGTTCACGGACCGGGCGCCCTGCTCGAAGCCTGCCTCGAACTTGTGGATCAGGGGGATGTCGACACCGCCGATGAAGCCGATGTGGTTCTTCTTGGTCGCCTTCGCCGCGGCCACCCCGGCGAGATAGGAGCCCTGCTCCTCGTGGAAGAGCAGGTCGGCGACGTTGGACGCCTTGACGGTGTCGTCGTCGACGATGCCGAAGGTGATCTTCGGGTACTTGGCGGCGACCTCCTTGACGGCCGGCGCGTAGACGAAGCCGACACCGACGATCGGGTTGTAGCCGGCCTTGGCGAGCTGCTCCAGGCGCTGCACCTTGTCGGCGGTGGACTCGCCGTCCTGCGGCTCGATGTCCCGGCCGCCGATCCTGAACTCCTTCTCCGCCTTCTCGAAGCCCGCGAAGGCGGCGTCGTTGAAGGACTGGTCGCCCTTGCCGCCGATGTCGTACGCCAGGCCGATGCCCTTGCCCGAGTACGCGCCGGACGCGGCGGAGCCGCCCCCCGGGTCGGTGCTGGACTTGCCGCAGCCCGCGGCCAAGAGCGCGACGACCGCGACAGCCACCGCGGCCTGGGAGAAACCGGTCCTCCGGGAGTTCGTACGCACAGCAAGCACCCCTTCTTGCCACGGCGCCGTCACCGGCGCGCGCCCCATGTGCCGCCCCTGGTGGCGAGTCCGGCGCACAGTAACGCGCGTAGAAGGAGGGGGGAACGGTGTTTTTCCGCGCCGTTACCGAACCGTGCCGCCGCGGGAGGGGGCCGTGGGAGGGGTGCCCGGGGGCGCCCCTCCCGCGGCGGTGCGCCGGACCGGGCTCAGTGCGTCGGGTGCAGCAGCGCCGCCGCCGTGAAGAGCTCCACGCCCACGCGGATCGCGGACTCGTCGGCGTCGAAGTCGCCCTGGTGCAGGTCGCGCAGGGTGCGCTCGCCGGGGGTGCGGACGCCGAGGCGGGCCATGGCGCCGGGCACGTGTTCGAGGTACCAGGAGAAGTCCTCGCCGCCCAGGCTCTGCTCGGTGTCCTCCACGGAGGACGGGCCGCGCCGGGCGGTCATGGCCTCGCGCAGCAGTTCGGTCGCTTCCGGCTCGTTGACCACCGGGGGCACACCGCGCACGTAGTTGATCTCCGACTTGGCCTTGTGCAGGTTGGCGACCTCGTCGATGGCGGCGACCACGATGTCCGGGGCGTGCCGCCAGGCCTTGATGTCCAGGCAGCGCACGGTGCCGGCCAGCTCGGCGTGCTGCGGGATGACGTTGGGCGCGTGCCCGGACTCGATACGTCCCCAGGTCACGGCGAGGCCGGCGCGGGTGTCGATGCGGCGGCCGACGAGGGCGGGCACGTCGGTGACGACACGGGCGGCGGCGGTGACCAGGTCGGTCGTCAGGTGCGGCCGCGCGCTGTGCCCGCCGGGACCGTCGAGGGAGACCTCCAGGCGGTCGCAGGCGGAGGTGATGGCACCCTGGCGCAGGCCGATCATCCCGGCGTCCACCCGCGGGTCGCAGTGCACGGCGAGGATCCGGCTGACGCCGCCGAGCACCCCGGCCTTGATCGCCTCGGTGGCGCCGCCGGGCAGCACCTCCTCGGCGGGCTGGAAGACCAGCCGTACGGGGCGGGCGAGCAGCCCCTCGCGGTGCAGCTCGGCGAGGACGAGTCCGGTGCCGAGCACCACGGTGGTGTGCACGTCGTGGCCGCAGGCGTGGGCGCGGTCGGGCACGGTCGAGCGGTAGGGGCTCTCGCTCTTGGTGTCCGGGATCGGCAGCGCGTCGATGTCGGCGCGCAGCGCCAGCATGCCGTGGGCGGCGTCCGGCTCGGTGGCGTTCTCGTCGATGCCCGTGTCGTCCTCGGCGTCCTTGCCGATGTCGCAGACGAGGCCGGTCCCGGAGGGGAGCACCCGGGGCCTGAGGCCCGCCTTCTCCAGCCGCGCCTTGATCGCGGCGGTGGTGCGGAACTCCTGGTTGCCTAGCTCCGGGTGCATGTGCAGGTCGCGGCGGAACGCGACGAGTTCGGCGAACAGCGCCTCCGGCAGCGTGCCGGGCAGGGCGTTCTCCGCGGGATGATCGGCCTCGGACTCTGGGGACATCAGTTGGTTCACCCTCTGAAGGGTATGACGCCGGGACGGTCAACTGCCCCTCGTTCAACAAAAGTTCAGCCCGTCAGGGGAAGAAGAGCCGGCCGTCGGCGCATAGGCGTCGAATGGGATGGGTACACTCGCCCGTCCTGCTCGGCCGAGTGGACCGCTTTTGTTCTTTTCTCCAGGCATACCACGTGCCGTCCGGATCACGCCCGAAATGTTCACCTGCTGGACGCCATGTTCCGCACACTGTGATCACCGGCGGGACTTGCCACCGTGTTCCCTTGCCGGCCCACCGGGGAGTCGCCGCCCGGCGGGCCGACGGTGATCACCCCTGGCCGATCACTCGCAGGGCGGCTGCATATGGTCACAGAGCGTAGTGATTCGGTCCCGTCACCACCCGGTGCACGCCGCGCGCGGTGCCGGTCACCCCGGAGAGGAAGCCCTCGGCGCGCGGAGAGGCCGTCGGCGTCAGCCAGCTCGGATCGATGTCGCACACGGCGACCCGCACTCCGGTGCCCGCCAGGGCCAGCGGCAGCGTGTGCACGACCGTGGAGGGGAAGCTGAGGACCGTACGGCCGATGGGGCCGCGGCGGGCCGTCAGCTCCAGGGGCAGTTCGGGGCGGACCACCTCGAGGCCGGTCTCCACCGCGAGCCGGTGCAGTTTCTCGGTGCTCTCGCGGCGGTGCGCGAAGTAGCGGCCGGCGCCGTGCGCCTGGGCCAGCGCGCGGACGGCGGCCAGGTAGCGGTCGCAGTCCACCACGCCGGTCTCCACCAGGGAGGTGCCCACCAGATCCGTGCCGGTGGTGACGCGGGGCGGTCCGAAGCGGGCACGGGTCCACACGAAGCGGTTCGCAGTGACGCTCACCCCGTCCGGGACCGTGCCGAGCGGCATGGAGGAGAAGACCTCCACCCGCCGCCCGTCCCGCCCGGCGGCGGGTGCGAGGCGGCGGCGGGCGGCGGCGGACACCGGGGCGAACAGCAGGTCGCGGGGGCCGGGCCGGCCGCCCTTGCGGTGCCAGCGCACCAGCCGCTCGCCGCGGCAGAGCTGGGCGGTGAACTCCATGGTCGCGGTGCCGTCGTCCACGACCACCAGATCGGGCGCCCCGGTGATCGTCAGCAGCAGCTGCACGTACCGCGAGTACGGGTCGCCCAGCACCACCCGGCCCGCCCGGCGCAGCCGCCCCGCCAGCGCGCCGATGGTCCGGAACGGCGCCGAGGCCCCGCCCCGCGCCTCCTCCCACCGCACCTCGTACCCCTCGTCCCGGGCCAGTTCGGCCATGCGGCGCAGCTGGCCCCGGGTCATCGGGTCGGTCGGGGCCAGCACGACCAGCGTGAGCGGGTCGCGGACAGGTCCGCCGGGCGGGTGCGGCGGGGGGTGCCCGCCGTCCGTGGCCGGGCGCCGGACGCGGGCCGCGAGGCCGCGGGCGTGGGCCCACTCCAGGACGTTCAGGAGCTGGACGGGACTCTCGACGAAGGCGAGCGTGGGCGTGGGCGTGGGCGCGGGGGCGTATACGGCGGCGGGGTCGGGGCCCGCGGTGCCGGGGCGGGGGGCGCCGGGGTGGGGGGCGCCGGGGTGGGGGCGCCGGGGTGGGGGGCGCCGGGGTGGGGGGTCATCGGCGTACGACCGTTCCGTCGCGTGCGGGTGGGAGGGGGGACGGTCTCGGCCTCACACCGAGACCGGCTCGCCCGCCGCCGCGGCGATCTCCGCCTCGGCCACCACACCGGCGACGCGGCGCAGCTTCTTCATCGGGGCCCGCTCGGAGTCGTAGACCTTCTTCACGCCGTCACCGAGCGAGACCTCGATGGTGCGGATGTCGCGGACGAGGCGGGTCAGGCCCTGCGGCTCGACGGAGGCGGCCTGGTCGGAGCCCCACATGGCGCGGTCGAGGGTGATGTGCCGCTCGACGAAGGCGGCGCCGAGCGCGACCGCGGCGAGGGTGGTCTGCAGGCCGGTCTCGTGGCCGGAGTAGCCGATCGGGACGTTCGGGTACTCCTTCTCCAGCGTGTTGATCACGCGGAGGTTCAGCTCCTCGGCCCTGGCCGGGTAGGTGGAGGTGGCGTGGCACATGAGGATGTTGTCGGAGCCGAGGACCTCGACCGCGTGCCGGATCTGCCTCGGGGTGGACATGCCGGTGGAGAGGACGACCGCGCGGCCGGTGTCCCGCAGCGCGCGCAGCAGTTCGTCGTCGGTCAGCGAGGCGGAGGCCACCTTGTGGGCGGGCACGTCGAACTCCTCCAGGAAGGCGACGGACTCGGTGTCCCACGGGGAGGCGAACCAGTCGATGCCCTTCTCCCTGCAGTACGCGTCGATCCGGCGGTACTCGTCCCGGCCGAACTCGACGCGGTGGCGGTAGTCGATGTAGGTCATCCGGCCCCAGGGGGTGTCGCGCTCGATGTCCCACTGGTCGCGCGGGGTGCAGATCTCGGGGGTGCGCTTCTGGAACTTGACGGCGTCGCAGCCGGCGTCGGCGGCCACGTCGATCAGCTTGAAGGCGTTCTCCAGCTCGCCGTTGTGGTTGATGCCGATCTCGCCGCAGATGTAGACGGGGCGGCCGGGGCCGACCTCGCGGGAACCGAACGTGCGCAGGCGGGAGTTGGTGCTCATCGGGATTCCTTACTCGGGGAGGGGGCGAGGGAGGGACCGAGGATCCAGTCGGCGATCTCCCGGACGGCGCCGTGGCCGCCGGGGACGGTGGTGACGGCGCGGGCGGCGGCGCGTACGGCGTCGTGGGCGTCGGCGACCGCCACCGGCCAGCCGACGAGGGCGAGGCACGGCAGGTCGTTGACGTCGTTGCCGACGTAGAGGACGCGCCCGGGGGCGATGCCCTGCTCCTCGCACCACTGCTCGAGGGCGAGGTCCTTGCGGTCGACGCCGTGCAGCACCGGCAGTCCGAGCTTGCGGGCGCGGGCGGCGACGACCGGGTTGCGCTCCGTGGAGAGGATCAGCATCTTCAGGCCGCTCCTGCGCAGCGCCGCGATGCCGAGTCCGTCGCCGCGGTGCACGGAGACGAACTCCCGCCCGTCGGAGTCGATCAGCACCCGGTCGTCGGTCTGGGTGCCGTCGAAGTCGAGGACGACCGCGTCGATGTCGGCGGCCGTCGGGCGCGGGCCCGCGGGCACCGCGTCGGCGTCGAACAGGGGCGCGAGGGCGCGGGCGCGGGCCAGGTCGTGCGGGTCGTCGATCTCCAGGACGCGCGCCGGGTCGGTGCGGACCGGCTCGGTGCGGCCGAAGAAGCGGTGCCGGTGGACACGGAAGCCCGCCGCGTCCATCGCGTAGGCGGCACCGGTCTCCAGCAGGTCCTGCGGGCGGTCCTGGCGGCGGGGGCGGAAGGACTTGTCGTGGTTGACGCCGTAGCCGCCGGTGGCGGGCTCGATGGTGACGGTACCGGCGCGCGGAGCGTCCGCGCCGTGTGCGCCCCCCACCGCGGCCGCGCCGGTGTACGCGGGATCCACCCCGGCCGCCACGCCCGCCGCGCCCGCCACGCTCGCCGCGCCCGCCGCGTCCTCGGCCGACCGCCACAGGAACCCGTGGAAGGCCGCCACGGTCACCGCCGTGTCCGCGCCGTCCTCGACGACCGCGCGGGCGACCCCGTCGATGTCCTCGCGGGTCAGGAACGGGCTGGTGCACTGCACCAGGAGCACCACGTCGACCGCCGCGCCGCGCAGCGCCTCGTGGGCGTCCAGCGCGTGCAGGACGGCCGCCTCGGAGGTGGCGGTGTCGCCCGCTATCGCGGCCGGCCGCAGCACCACCTCGGCGCCCGCCCCGCGGGCCACCGCGGCGATCGCCCGGTCGTCGGTGGAGACCACGACGTCCGTCACGAGCCGGGCGGCGCGGCACGCGCGCACCGCCCGTGCCACCAGCGGGACGCCGCCGACGGGGGCGAGGTTCTTGGCGGGCACGC
This sequence comes from Streptomyces sp. SAT1, assembly GCF_001654495.1. GTDB lineage: Bacteria > Actinomycetota > Actinomycetes > Streptomycetales > Streptomycetaceae > Streptomyces > Streptomyces andamanensis. The sequence continues at coordinate 4,508,959 of NZ_CP015849.1, read as the reverse complement.
CCTTGGAGCCGCCGCGCGCGGGGATCACCGCGAGGACGCGGTGCGCCGGGGCGCCCTGGCACGCTTCCGGGTGGGACATGGCTTCTGCTCCTTGACGTGGGGCCGGGCCGCTCGCGTACGGGACCGGACGGCCGGGGCGGGGGGCCGGGCCGCTCACAGCTCGCCCATCCGCCGGATCACCGGTGCCACGCGCTGCACACCGTGGCGGTAGGCGCCGCGGGCGGCGCGGCGGAGGGTCCGCCGGACCGCTCCGGGCTCCCGGCCGGCGGCCGGTGCGCCCGGCAGCGGCGCGCCGTCGGGCCCGAGGTGGTGGCGGGCGAGGAGGCCCGGCAGATAGCCGGGCGCGGTCGTGGGGGTGTAGTAGGGGGCGAGCGGGGGCAGCGCGCCGCGCTCGCCGAGCAGGCCGGCGATCTTCTCCCGGGCCTCGTCGAAGGCGGTGGCGTACGCGTCCTCGCCGGGGGTGCCGGGCCCGGCGGGCGCGCCCCCCGGAGCGACGCCCTGCCGGGCCAGCCAGTCCTCCTCGGGCACGGGCCGGTACCCGGCATCCAGCCGGTCCCAGGAGGCGAGGCAGCCGGAACCGGTGAAGTGGTGGTTGCCGAGCGCCTCGCGCACCCCGAGGTCGGTGAGGACGGCGGTGGGTACCCGGCGGTGCAGCGCCTCCAGGGCGGCGGTGGAACTGACCGTCACCAGCAGGTCGGTGCGGTCCAGCACCTCTCCCATGTGCCCGTGGACCAGGCGCAGGTTGGGCGGCAGCGTGAGCCGGCGCGCCAGCTTCTGGTACGGCAGTTCCTCGATGTGGGTGGTGTGCTCGCCCGGCTTGGAGCGCAGCTTGAGCAGCACCTCGCGCCCGGGGTGCAGCCGGGCGTGCCGGATCAGCCGCTCCAGCAGGTAGGCGCGGTCCCGGCGGCTCTCCGGCACGGAGGGCTGCGCGGCGAACACCACGGTGTACGGGTCGTGCGCGCCGGTGTAAGGGGCGCCGCCGAGGAAGGGCAGGGCCGCCTCGGTGACCGCGGCCGCGTCGGCGCCCACACCCTCGTAGACGGCGCGGAAACGCTCCGCGTCCTGACGGGAGTTGGCGAGCACGAGGTCGGCGCCGTGCCGCAGCAGCAGGCCGTCGGTGAGCTTCTCGTAGACGACGCCGACATAGCCGGTGACGACCACGGGCCGCCGGGCGGCGCCCTGCCAGGTGTGCCGCAGCCCGTGCAGTACGGCCTGGACGCCGCCGCCGACGAGGGCGAGGACGAGCAGGTCGTAGGGCTCGGCTGCGGTGTCCTGCCGCAGCCCGTGCAGGAACTCGGCCGCGCTCACCTCGCGGAGCGAGTCGGCGCGGACGCCGACCTCCGTCAGCTGGCGGGGGGTAGGGGTGGCACGGCCCCGCAGGAGGTAGCCGTCGAGCCGGACGGCGGCGCCGGCGGGGGCGACGCGCTGTGCGGTGAGCGCACCCCATTTCCATCTGGTGTCAGAATCGGCGAGAACGGCGGCCCGGAGGGAGTTCGTTGCACTTGCTGCCACGACGAAAACGCTAGGAAGGCATTTCTAGATCCGGCCCAACCTGAATGCAACAAACAGTGAAGAGCACGTCTACGAACGCCGAATCGGCGGCGTGCGCGTGCGCCGGGGAGTCCGGTTCACACCATCGCCACAAGCCGTTCACCCCGGGGCGAACCGGCGGTCAGGACACGGGCGGGAGCCGCGCCCTAACGTCACACACGTGGTCAAGCTCTCCGTCATCGTGCCGTTCTACAACGTGCGGCAATACGCACCCGACACCTTGAAGAGTCTGCATTCGAACGCACGTGGAGATTTCGAATTCATACTCGTCGACGACTGTTCGAGCGATGGAACCCCGGATGTCCTCGCCCGCGCGGAACGCGAACTGCCCGGTGCGGTCCTCGTCCGGCGCGAGCGGAACGGCGGTCTGGCGACCGCGCGCAACACGGGGCTGGACCGGGCACGCGGCGAGTACGTGACGTTCCTGGACGGCGACGACTGGCTGGCCCCCGGCTACTACCCGCGGCTGCTCGCCGTGATCGAGGAACTGGGCTGCGACTTCGTCCGCGCCGACCATGTGCAGTGCGCCGGGCGGGCGCGCAGCGTGCACCGGGTGCCGCACGGCCGGCGCGGGGTGGTCCTCGACCCGCGGGCGGCGATCCTGCCCGCCGACCGCACCACGCCGGTCGACTACGCCTACGCGTGGGCGGGCGTCTACCACCGGCGGCTGCTGGAGCGGGGCCTGCTGCACTTCACGGACGGGCTGCGCACGGCCGAGGACCGGCCGTGGATCTGGAGGCTGCACCGGGAGGCGGAGTCCTTCGCCGTCTGCGGTCTGCTGGGCGTCCACTACCGGCGGGGCGTGGCCACCTCGCTCACCCAGATCGGCGATGTGCGCCAGCTCGACTTCCTGCGCGCCTTCGACCAGGTCCTAGAGGAAACCGCCCGGGACCGGGATGCGGAGCTGCTGCTGCCCAAGGCCGTGCGCACCTACTGCGCGATCCTCGCCCACCATCTGGGCTCCGCCGAGAGGTTCGAACCGCCGGTGGCACGGAGACTGAGGTCGCTCGGCGCGCGCGCCCTGCGCCGGATGCCGCAGGGCGTCCTGGACGAGGCACTGGACTCCATGGACGTCCGGCGCGCCACCCGGCTGCGCCGGCTGCGCCGCCGCCCGGCCGCCATCACGGGGGCCGCCGCGTGACCACCCGGATCTTCCTCGCCTCGACGCTGTACGGCGCCGCCACGCTCGCCGCCGCCCTCGACGCCGGCTGCTTCGGCCAGGCCGGCCGGCGCATCCTGCTCGTCTGCAACACCACGGCGAACCCGGAGACCACACCGTCCCTGGACGAACTGGCCGGGTTCGCCCGGCTGCGCCACCGGTTCGACGAGGTGCTGTCCTGGAACGAGACCGTCTCCCCCGCCCACCCGGGCGGCTGGTCCCCGCGCCCGGACGACGTACCGCTGTGGGAGCGGCATCTGCGGCTGCTGTGGAACCTGGGGGACGACGACGTCGAGCTGGCCGTCGAGTCGATCCAGGTCGACCCGGCGCTCGCGGTCTGCCGGATCTTCACCGGCGCGCCGGTCACCGTCTACGCCGACGGCCTGATGAGCTACGGCCCCACCCGCAACAAGCTCGACCCGCTGGTGGGCACCCGCATCGACCGGCTGCTCCACCTGGACCTGGTACCGGGCCTGCGGCCGGTGCTGCTCACCGAGTTCGGCGTGGCGCCGGAGGTGATTCCCGCGGACGCCTTCGTCGAGGTGCTGGCCCAGCTCGCCGACGCCGCCCCGGAGCTGCCGGACCTGCCGGACGGACCGGCCCTGCTGCTGGGGCAGTACCTGGCCGCGCTGGGCATCCTCACCGCCGAGGAGGAGGAGGCCCTGCACGTGCGGATGCTGCGGGGCGCCGTGGCGCTCGGCCACAGCCGGGTCGTCTTCAAGCCGCACCCCTCCGCACCGGCCCACTGGTCGCGGGCGCTGGAGCGGGAGGCGGCGGAGCTGGGCGCCGAGCTGACGGTGCTCGACGTGCCGGTCCTCGCCGAGGTGCTGTACCAGCGGGCGCGGCCCGCGCTGGTGGTCGGCTGCTTCTCCACCGCGCTGCTCACCGCCTCCACGCTGTACGGGCTGCCGGTGGCCCGTACCGGCACCGGCATGCTGCTGGAGCGGCTGACGCCGTACGAGAACAGCAACCGGGTGCCCGTGACGATCGTCGACGCGCTGCTGCCCGACCTGGCCGACGCGGCGGCGGTGGCCGGGCAGGAGCCCGGCGCGGGGCCGGCCGCCCCGGCGGCCGTGGCGGCGCTGGCCGAACTGGTCCGGGCGGTCTCCTTCGCGATGCGGCCGAGGATCTGCCCGGGGCTGCGCGGGGACGCGGAGCGGTATCTCGCCGCCCACCCGGGTCCGCGCACCCTGCGCTACTTCAAGCGCCGCCGGCTGACCGCCCTGGGGCTGCCCGGCGGGGTGCCACGGCAACTGGCGTTCATCCCGCGCAACAAGACCCTGCGGCGGGTGGCCCGGCAGGCGCGGGCCCTGCGGCGCGGGGCGGGCCGCGGAGCCTGAGCCGGCCGGCCGCCGGGCCGCGCGAGCGGGTCCGGCGGGCGGCTACGCGCCGGCCAGCGACAGCTTGACCGCGAAGCCCAGGAACAGCGCGCCCGCCGCCGAGGTCGCCCCCGCCGACAGCCGCTTGCGGCGGCGGAAGGCGGCGGCCAGCCTGGTGCCGCTGAAGATCAGGGCGCTCAGATACAGGAAGCTGGCCACCTGGGCGAAGGCGCCGAGCACGACGAAGGAGAGAGCGGGGTAGGCGTAGCCCGGGTCGACGAACTGCACGAAGAAGGCGACGAAGAACAGGATCGCCTTCGGGTTGAACAGACTGACGACCAGGGCCCGGCGGAAGGGCCGCTCGTCGGCGGGGCCGCCCGCGTCCGGGCCGGCCTCGGCGGTGCGCTCGCGCCGGGTGCGCCACATGGCCCAGGCGGCGCGCAGCATCCCGATCGCCAGCCAGGTGAGGTATCCGGCGCCCGCGTACTTCACGATCCCGAACAGCAGGGCGTTCCCCTTGAGCAGGGAGGCGACCCCGGCCGCCGACAGGGTCATCAGCACGGTGTCCCCGCACCAGACGCCCGCCGCCGCGGTGTACCCGGAGCGGACGCCGCGCCGGGCGGCCACCGACAGCACATAGAGCGAGTTGGGCCCGGGGAGCAGCACGATGAGGACGAGGCCCGCCAGATAGGTGGGGAGATCGATGACGCCGAACATGGCTGGAGTGTCGCACGGCAGTACGACACTCCGGGAGATGTCCCGGGGGACGAGACGGGCGGCCCCGGCCCCCGCTCAGTACGCGTCCGGCGGCCTGTGGCTCCCCCACACCTCGCGCAGCGCGCCGCACACCTCGCCCACCGTGGCGCGCTCCCGCAGCGCCTCCTTCATGGGCAGGAGGACGTTGCCGTCGCCCTCCGCCACCCGCTTCAGGGCGGTCAGGGCGGTGTCCACGGCCGGCTGGTCGCGGGCGGCGCGGAGCGCGGCGAGGCGCTGCGCCTGCCGGGCCTCGACGGCGGGGTCGACGCGCAGCGGCTCGTACGGTTCCTCCTCGTCGAGCCGGAAGCGGTTGACGCCGACGACGACCCGCTCCCCGGAGTCGGTCTCCCGCGCGATGCGGTACGCGTTCCGCTCGATTTCGCCCTTCTGGAAGCCGCGTTCGATCGCGGCGACCGCCCCGCCCAGCTCCTCGACCCGGTCCATCAGGAGCCGGGCGGCCGCCTCGATGTCGCCGGTCATCCGCTCGATGGCGTAGGACCCGGCGAAGGGGTCGACGGTCGCGGTCACATCGGTCTCGTGGGCCAGGACCTGCTGCGTCCGCAGCGCCAGCCGCGCGGAGGTGTCCGTGGGCAGCGCGAGGGCCTCGTCGAAGGCGTTGGTGTGCAGCGACTGCGTGCCGCCGAGGACGGCCGCCAGGCCCTGCACCGCCACCCGGACGAGGTTGACCTCGGGCTGCTGCGCGGTCAGCGCCACCCCCGCCGTCTGCGTGTGGAACCGCAGCATCCACGACCTCGGGTCCCGCGCGCCGAACTCCTCCCGCATCACGCGCGCCCAGATCCGGCGCGCGGCACGGAACTTGGCGACCTCCTCCAGGAGCGTCGTCCGGGCCACGAAGAAGAAGGACAGCCGGGGCGCGAAGTCGTCCACGTCCATGCCCGCCGCGATCGCCGTGCGCACGTACGCGATGCCGTCCGCCAGCGTGAACGCGATCTCCTGCGCGGGCGAGGCTCCCGCCTCCGCCATGTGGTAGCCCGAGATCGAGATGGTGTTCCACCGCGGCATCTCCGCCCGGCAGTACCGGAAGACGTCCGCGGTCAGCCGCAGCGACGGCTCGGGCGGGAAGATGTACGTGCCCCGCGCGATGTACTCCTTGAGCACGTCGTTCTGGACCGTCCCCGTCAGCTTCTCCGCCGCCACCCCCTGCTCCTCCGCGACCAGTCGGTACATCAGGAGCAGCGGCGCCGCCGGGGCGTTGATCGTCATCGACGTCGACACCCGGTCCAGCGGGATCCCGTCGAACAGCACCCGCATGTCCTCCACCGAGTCGACCGCCACCCCCACCCGGCCCACCTCGCCCCGCGCGAGGGGGGCGTCCGAGTCGTGGCCCATCTGCGTGGGCAGGTCGAACGCCACCGACAGGCCCGTCGTACCGTTCGCGATCAACTGCCGGTAGCGGGCGTTGGACTCGGCGGCCGTGCCGAACCCGGCGTACTGCCGCATCGTCCAGGGGCGGCCCGTGTACATCGACGGGTACACGCCCCGCGTGAACGGGTATCCGCCCGGCTCCCCCAGCTCCACCGCCGGGTCCCATCCCTCCAGCGCGTCCGGGCCGTACACCGGCTCGACGGGCAGACCCGACTCCGACTCGCGTGCCATGGCGTGCCTCCGTGCGCTCCGTTTCCTTCCGTTCCACCTGCCTTCCCCTGTTTCCCACCTCGCGCCGTGGTTCGCCACCGGGCGCGGGTGGAAAGACTGTCCGGTGGGGTGCCGCGGTCCACGGCGGCGGGCACCGCACACACCGTGGAGACAGCGGGGGGCCGTATGCGCAGCGGGGGCATCAGGAAGGTGGCGGCGGGCGTGGCCGCGGCCGGGGCGCTGGCCGGGGTGTTCGGCTGCACGCCGGCCGAGGAGGGCTCCAGCGCGGGCGCGGGCGGACAGCACCGCCCGCCCGTGCACATCGAGGTCCCGTCCACCCGGCCCGCCGGCGGCGGCGCGGGCGGCCAGGGCGGCCACCGGAGCGGCGGCGACAGCGGCGGGAAGGCCCGCGCGTCCGACGGCAAGCCCAAGGCCACGACCGGCTCCACCGGGTCCACGGGCGCCACCGGGTCGGGCGGGTCGGCGGGTTCCGGCGGGAAGACGCGGCCGGTTCCGGCCCCCGCCCCGCGGACCGACGCTCCCGTCCTGTGGTCGCGCGGCGACAGCGGCCTCGCCGTACGCAGGCTCCAGGCGCGGCTGCGCCAGGTCGGCTGGCTCGCCGAGGGACCCACCGGGACGTACGGCGACGCCACGGAGCAGGCCGTGCGCGGCTTCCAGGGCAAGCGCGGACTGCCGGTCACCGGCCGCGCCGACACCGTCACCTGGCAGCGGCTGCGGGCGATGACGCACGAGCCGGGGCAGTGGGAGCTGTATCTGATGGGCGGCCAGCCGGCCGGGGCGCCGGACGCGCGCTGTCTGACCGGCCGGGTGCTGTGCATCGACAAGACGACCAGGACGCTGCGCTGGATGATCGACGGGCGCACGGTGTCGACGATGGCGGTGCGGTTCGGCACCGAGGCCACGCCCACCCGGGACGGTGTGTTCAAGGTCTACTGGAAGTCACGCCACCATGTGTCGACGATCTACCACTCCCCCATGCCGTACGCGATGTTCTTCAGCGGCGGGCAGGCGGTGCACTACTCGTCGGACTTCGCGGCCCGGGGCTACGCCGGCGGTTCGCACGGCTGCGTCAACGTACGGGACGAGGCCGCCATCGCGCAGTTGTTCGCGCAGGTGAAGGAGGGCGACAAGGTCGTCGTGCACTGGTGAGGCGGGCGCGGGCCCGGAAGGATTCGTGGCGCGGGCGGGACCGGGGGAACGTGCCCCGCCCGCGCCGATGCACGAGCCGCGGGTACGGGGGGAACCCCGGCTCTGTGCGAGGGCCGATGACCAGTCGGCTCACTCACTACTGCGTCGGGGCGGTCGAAAACGTCACACCCTGCTGGGAGAATTTTTCCGGCATCGGTGAAACACCAGGTCAGCGCGTTGCGAGAGGGGAAGCCGGGGCGGACGGCGCCGCCTCGCCCGGGGACGGCGCCGCGGTGGTCGAGCGGATCACGACGTCCCGGCGCGGGTGATCGCCGCCCTGATGACCGCCGGGATGGCCGCCGCCGGGGTGACCGCCGTGCGGGACCTCGCCGCCGGGACGGCCGCCGGTGCCCTCGGCGTGACCGGCGTCGTCGTCACCGCCGTGCCCCTGGTGACCGCCCCCGCCGCCTTTCCCGCCGCTTCCCCCTCTGCCGCCCTTGCTGCCCTTGCCGCTTTTGCCGCCCTCGTTGCCCTTGTTGTCCTCGTTGCCCTTGTTGTCCTTGCCGCCGCCCTTGGCTCCGCTGCCGCCGTTGCCGTTGCCGTTGCCGTCCCGGTCGTCCCGGCCGCTCTGCCCGGTGCCGCGGCCCTCGGCCGCCTTCAGCACACCCCTGCAGTACGTCCAGGCCCGCGCCGAACCGCCGGCCGCCCCGTCCAGCACGTGCCGGCGGCCGGTGTCCAGGGACTTGCCGTCCCGCAGGTCGCGGCAGGCGGCGAACAGCCGGCCCCAGCGCCCGTCCGGGCGGCCCCGGTCGTCGTCGTGGCCGGCGGCGGAGCCCTGCGCGGTGCCGTCGTCGCCGGTGTCCTCGGCGCCTCCCGTGGCGGAACCGGCCGTGGCCGACCCGCGGGCCCGACCCGGCCCGCCGGCCGCGGCGCCGGTGCCGGTCCCGGACGGCGAGGACGTGGGGCGGGCGGGGGCGGCCGGTGCGTGCGCGGACGCGGCGGGCGCGGGTTCGTCGCCGCCGAACGGAGACGGCAGCACCCCGGTCGTGGCCGCCGCCGCGACCCCGCCGAGCGCTCCCGCGGCCAGCGTGGCGGTCAGCGCCAGCCGGACGGGGCGGCCCAGGCGCGGGCCGGGGCGCCGGGGACGCCCGGCGCGGGTGCGGGTGCCGTGCCCCGGGGCCGCTCCGTGCGCGGCGATCCGGACGAGTCCGGCGTCGGCGGCCGGCGCCCCGGCGGACGCCACGGATTCCGCGGCGGACGCCGCCCGTTCGGCGCGGACCTTGCGGAAGGCGGCCAGGGCGGCGGCCTCCCCGGGCAGCTCGGCGGGTGCCTGTGCGGGGTGGACGACGGATTCAGCGGCGAGCGCGTCCAGGGCACGCGCGAGCCGTTCGGCCTGGTCACGGACGGTAACGTCGACGGCGTCCAGCGGCTCTCCGCGGAGCAGGCGTTCCGCGCTGTCGCTGTCCAGCCATCGGTACTGCTCGTCGGCCATCACATGTCCTTCTGCGTCCGGGCGCGCGTATGCGTCACACCGGCGGACGTCACCGCGCGTCCCCGCGGTTCTCTCAGGTGCGGCATCGCACCGAGCACGTCGACGGATTCCGGATCGCCGCCGAGCAGTTCGGCGAGCCGTCTCAGACCGCGGTGCGCGGCGGTGCGGACGGCGCCCGGCCGCTTGCCGAGCGTCTCGGCGGCGGTCTTGGCGTCCAGGCCCACCACCACGCGCAGCACCACCGCCTCGGCCTGGTCCTGGGGGAGCTGGGCGATCAGGGACAGCGCGCTGCCGGTGGTGAGGGACTCGATGGCCTCGTCCGCGGTATCGGACTCGGCGGCCCGTCCGGCGAGTTCCGTTTCGTCGCCGCCTATGGCGGGGCGGCGGCCCCGCATCCGGATGTGGTCGAGCGCGCGGTTGCGGGCGATCCGGGCGGCCCAGCCGCGGAACCGGTCGGCGTCCCCGCTGAACCGCTCCAGGTCGCGGGCGATCTGGAGCCAGGACTCGGACGCCACGTCCTCGGCGTCGGGTTCGCCGACCAGTGTGCGCAGATATCCGAGCAGGCGCGGGTGCACGGCGCGGTACACAGTCCGGAACGCGGTCTCGTCCCCGGTCTGCGCCGCAAGCACCGCGGCGGTCAGCTCCGCGTCGTCCCCCAGCACCCCGTGGTTCCTCGCTAGATCGAGCAGGATCGTCGCGGCAACGCGGCCGTCGAACATTGCGGTGATCATGCATCTTCCGCGCCGGGCGCGAAAGGCACGTTACGGCCTGAAACCGCCTGTCGTCCACGACCGTACAACGTGCAACCAATTCCTCCGAGAGTGAGGTGTGACAGAAAACGCACTCATGGCGCTGTAGGGAGTACGGGCCGCCGCGCGGCCCGTGCCGCGCGACGGCCGGGGTCTCTCCTGTGGGGGGTGGCGGCCCCGGCCGTTGCCTCGGCACAGCGGGCCGGGGACCGGTCCGGACTTTCTCTTCGTCAGCGGCGACGCGGGCGCCAGTCGTCGCGGCGCCGGGTCCTGGCCGGACGCCGGACCCCTTGTTCCCAGGTCGCCCGGAAGGCGGCGAGCGCGCGCCGCTCGGCCTCGGTGCCGGGCGCGGGCCGCGCGCGCAGGGCGGCGGCGAGCAGCGCCTCGGGAGGCGTACCGGCGGGGCCGGGCGGACCTGCCGCGCCGGGACCGCCGCGCACACGATGGCCGAAACCGCTCTCGCTCCGCTGTTCGCCCATGTCCGGGTCCGTCCGTCCTGTCCGGGTCCGCCGGGCGGACCCACCGCACGGTCCGTCGCGCGGCCCGCCGGTGCCGTTCACTCCGACTCCCCCAGCGGCCGCGGGCCGTCCTGCGTCACACCCGGCGCCCCGAGCCGTGCGGCGAGACGTTTCAGCCCGCGGTGCGCGGCGGTGCGCACGGCCCCGGGCCGCTTGCCGAGGACACGGGCGGCGGCGGGACCGTCGAGGCCGACGACGACCCGCAGCAGTACGGCCTCCGCCTGGTCGCGGGGCAGGGAGCGCACCAGTTCGAGGGCCCGCTGGGTGGAGAGCGACTCCAGCGCCTGTTCATGGGTGTCCTGCGGGGCGACCAGGGCCTCCGCGTCGGCGTCCTCCAGGGTCGTGGACCGGGGGCGCGCCCGGCGGCGGCGCAGATGGTCCAGGGCGCGGTGGCGGGCGATGGTCGCCGTCCAGCCCCGGAAACCGGCCCCGTCACCCTGGAACCGGCCCAGGTCCCGGGCGATCTCCAGCCAGGCGTCGGAGGCCACGTCCTCGGCCTCCGCGCCGACGATCCCGCGCAGATAGCCGAGCAGTCCGGGCTGCACGATCCGGTACGCGACCGCGAACGCGTTCTCGTCGCCCTGCTGGGCCCGCGCGACCGCCGCGCCCAGTTCCCCGTCGGTCGCCCGCGCGCGACGGGGCTCCCCTGCCTGGCCCAACGCTGTCCCCGTAAGTGGCGAGTGCGAAGCGGGCACCGGCCGGGCCCGCCGTGTCACAGGACGGGCCGTGCCGTACGGCCCATGGTCATCAGCGCCGGGCCCCGCGGAAGTGTCACAGCCCGGCCGCCGGGCGGCCCGGCCGGGTCAGCCGCGGACGCGGGCCCGGCGCGAGAGGGCCGCCCGCAGCACCCGGCGCCCCTCCGTGGCCACGTCCCGGGCCCCGCGCAGCCCGCCGGGGCCGGGCCCGGCGAGGAGTTCCAGGACGGTGATCTGGCGGCGCAGTTCGGCCGCGACCAGCGGGGACAGTCCCTGGAGGCGGACGCCGGCCGGGCCGGGCGCCCGCCGCACGGCGTCCAGGTCCCGCGGACCGGCCGGGTCGGGCGCGCCGTCCTCGGGCCGGTCGAGGAGCCGGTGGATCCGCAGCGAGGCGACCGAGCAGGCGTCGGCCCACTCCCGTACGGCGGCAGCGGAGGTGCGACCGGGCGGGGCCTCGTCCAGCATGCGGCGGGCCAGCAGCGCCGCCTCGTCGCCGGGGGCGGCGGGCGCCGCGGCGGCCAGGGCGGTACGGGCCCGCTCCAGCGGGCCGCCCCAGTCGCCCCAGTCGCCGCCCTCGTCCGTGAGCGCTCCCCACAGCGGGCGCAGCACGTCGTCGGCCTCGGCGTCGGCGCCGCCCAGCAGCGGGACGCACCGATCCAAACAGGCCAGTCCGCTGGCGGCGAGGCCGCGTTCGTCCGCCCGCACGATCAGTTCCACCAGGCTCATCCACGCCTCCCCCCGGCAGGGCCCGCCCCCTGCGCCAGGCCGCACCGTCCGGTTTCGCGGGCGGCCGTCCGCAGTGTCACACGCCCCTCACCCGCCGTCGAGAGCCGGTGCGGAACAAAAGATTTCGGCCATCCTCCGGGACGCGGCGCCCGGCGGTCCGCCGGATACGCGGCGGGTGCGCGGCGGGCTCAGCCCAGCCGGTCGGCCAGGGCCCTGAACTCCGTCCAGGACAGGGCCGGGCGCGCCGGGTCCCAGAGCTTCTGGGCGGTGGCCCGCAGCGGCATACGGATCCCGGCGGCCACCTGCTGCGGGGTCTGGGAGGAGGCCAGGTCGCACCAGACGGCGAAGACACCGCCGAGGATCTGGGAGTCGTAGCGGGCGGGCACGGCCTCGGTGCCGCGCAGCACGCGCGGCGTCCACTGCTCGTAGATCCGCTGCCCGGTCGGGTAGACGAAGGTCTGGGGCTGGCCGAGGACGTAGTACAGGAACTCGTCGTTGTAGTTGATCACCCGGCGCCCGGCGGCCAGGTACGCGGCCGGCTGCCGCGCCCCCAGCTCCTTGCCGGTCCAGTAGGCGACCTCGACGGTGTCGGACGGCCGCACCGAACTGCTGCGGTAGAAGCCGTCGTTCCAGGCGCGCACGGTCCGGCCGCGGGCGCGGACGGCGGCGGCGCGGTCGTTCAGCCAGCCGGTCGTCAGGTCGGCGACATTGCCGTCCGCGCCGTGGGCCCGGCGCGCGGCGGCGGCCAGCTGCGGGTAGGACGCCTCGGGGCTGCGCACGGTCAGCGCCTGGTACTCGTCGCCGCCCAGGTTCCACAGGCCGCCGGGGAAGAGGCCGGCGAACTCGCCGAGCAGGTCGTCCACGATCCGGGCCGCGCCGTCCTGCGAGATGTCGATCGCCCCCTTGGTCACCGCGCCCTGCGCGGTGCGCAGCCGCAGCTCCGGGTGGGCGGCGAGCACCGCGCCCAGATGGCCGGGCGAGTCGATCTCGGGCACCACCGTGATGTGCCGGCTCGCGGCGAGGGCGACGAGCCGCTCGACCTGCGCCTTGGTGAGGTGGTCCGGGGAGACGACCTCCGGGTGCGTGTCGGACTGGATGCGGAAGGACTGGTCGTCGGAGAAGTGCAGGCCCAGCTCGTTGTACTTCAGGTCGCCCAGCTCGCGTATGCGGTCCGCGATCCAGTCGGCCGGGAACGGCTTGCGCGCGATGTCCAGCATGAAGCCGCGCCGCGGCTTGGCGGGCGCGTCCGCCACGACGCCCTCCGGGGCGGTGCCGCCCGCGTGCACCTCCTGCTTCAGGGTCCGGGTGCCGTAGAAGACGCCCGCGTCGCCCGGCCCGCTGACGGTGACGCGCCCCTCCCGCACGGTCATCGTGTACGACTCCGGGTTGCCGTCCGTGCCGCCGCCCAGCTCCAGACGCACATCGCCCGTCCGGACGTCGTCGCGCTCGCCCGCGTACGCCAGGCCCAGCTCACCGGCGATCAGCCGGCCCTCGTCGGCCAGGGACGGGGCGCCGATCACCACCCGCTCGCCGCGCTCCGGGCGCCAGCCGGGCCCGCGGGCCGCGGTGTGCGAGCGGACCGCCGGGATGGTGCGCGGCGCCTGCGAGAGGGGATAGGTCCGGGCCGGGCTGGGCGCGGCCGGGTCCGGGGAGGAGGCGCCGGGCGTGGCGCGCGCCGCGCCCGCCGGGCCGTCGCCGCCGCCCGAGGCCCACACGCCGAGGCCGGCGCCGAGTCCGACCGTGACGGCGAACGCCCCGCCCACCAAGACCCACCGGCGCCGCGGCGCGGGGGCCGCGGCACGTCGCCGCCTGTGCTGACTCACCCGGCCAACCTACGGGTCCGGGCCGCTCCGACGGTCCACACACGGCGCCCAAACTCTCCCGTCCGGGTGAAATCCGGGCAGCGGCCGGACACATCCGGGCCGCTGCCGATAACGTGGCCGCACGACTCACGGCAGCCCCTGCCGACTCATCCGGAACGCCCGTCAGCCGGGCGCCCGTTCCCACGCCGAGGACCCACGCTGCGCGCGCAGAACCTGGAGCAGTTCAACACCGCCCCGCCCGACGAGGCCCGCCGCACCCTCCTGGCCTGCCTGCGCAGCCCGCGCTGGGCCCACCGCGTCACCGCCCACCGCCCCTACCCCGATCTGCCCGCCCTGCTGGCGGCGGCGGACGAGGCGGCCTACGACCTGGGCCCGGCCGATCTGGCGGAGGCCCTGGCGGCGGAGCCGCTGCCCGTCCTGCCCGAGGGCATATACCTCGCCGCCTCCACGGCGCTGAGCGCCGCGTACGCGGCCTACGACGCCAGATTCGGACACAAGTTCGTCATCTGCCTGGACGACGCCGCTCCCGAGGAGGCCCTGAACCGGGTGCTGGCGGCGATCCGGTCACGATTGGCCAACGATCCCGAGGAGGAACGGGTCACCGCCTCGGACGAACTGCGGCGCCTGGCGCGGGGGCGGCTGCTGCGCGCCGCCCGGGGCCCCGCGGCGGCGCCCGCCGGGGCCGCGCCGGTGCCCGGCCAGCCCCAGCACGGCCGCGCCCGGCAGTCCGCGCACCACCCGTCGCCCGTGGCCGCTCCGCACTGAGCCGTCCGTGCCCCTTTGCGTGCCAGTTTGATCACACCGGCAGGCCCGCTGTCAGCACCGCTCCCACACGTCGCTACGATGCTGGGGGCCGGTGGACCGTACCCGGCCGGGCCCGACCGACAGTGAAGCCGGCGCGGCCCTAGTCCCCGCTCCCGGAGGGTTCTTCCGTGCCGGCTGGAACGCTGTACCGCGGACGGGAAGGAATGTGGTCCTGGGTGGCTCACCGAGTCACCGGCGTCCTCATCTTCTTCTTCCTGTTCGTTCATGTGCTGGACACCGCGCTCGTCCGCGTGTCTCCCGAGGACTACGACAAGGTCGTGTCCACGTACAAGACCCCGATCGTCGCGTGCCTGGAGTACGGCCTCGTCGCCGCCATCCTCTTCCACGCGCTCAACGGTCTCCGTGTCATCGCCGTCGACTTCTGGGCCAAGGGCGCCCGCTACCAGAAGCAGATGCTCTGGACCGTCGTCGGCGTCTGGGTCGTGCTCATGCTCGGGGCCGTCTACCCCGTCCTGGGCCACGCCGCTCGAGTCGTCTTCGGGAGCTGACGCGCATGTCCACCACTGAAACCACCGCTTCCGGCGTCGGCCCGGTCGAGGGCGCCTCCTACAACGTCGACAACCCGGCGCCGCTCATCGAGGCGCCGCGCAAGCGCACCAAGAAGACCCCGAAGTCGACCCGGGGCAACTTCGAGCTGTACGGCTGGCTCTTCATGCGGCTGTCCGGCGTCGTCCTGGTCGTCCTGGTCATCGGCCACCTGCTCATCCAGCTCGTGCTGGACGGCGGTGTCTCCAAGGTCGGCTTCGCGTTCGTCGCGGGCCGCTGGGCCTCGCCCTGGTGGCAGGTCTGGGACCTGCTGATGCTGTGGCTGGCCATGCTGCACGGCTGCAACGGCCTGCGTACCGTCATCAACGACTACGCGGAGCGCGCGAACACGCGGCTGTGGCTGAAGGGCCTGCTCTACACCGCCACGGTGTGGACCATCCTGCTGGGCACGCTGGTGATCTTCACCTTCGACCCGAACATCCGCTAGGCACGGGGCTGAGGTAATCCACTCATGAAGATCCACAAGTACGACACCGTCATCGTCGGCGCCGGCGGCGCCGGTATGCGCGCCGCCATCGAGTCGACCAAGCGCAGCCGCACCGCCGTGCTGACCAAGCTCTACCCCACCCGCTCCCACACGGGCGCCGCGCAGGGCGGCATGGCCGCCGCGCTGGCCAACGTGGAGGAGGACAACTGGGAGTGGCACACCTTCGACACGATCAAGGGCGGTGACTACCTGGTCGACCAGGACGCCGCCGAGATCCTGGCGAAGGAGGCCATCGACTCGGTCCTCGACCTGGAGAAGATGGGCCTGCCGTTCAACCGGACGCCCGACGGGACGATCGACCAGCGCCGCTTCGGCGGTCACTCCCGCAACCACGGCGAGGCCCCGGTCCGCCGCTCCTGCTACGCGGCCGACCGCACCGGCCACATGATCCTCCAGACGCTCTATCAGAACTGTGTCAAGGAGGGCGTGGAGTTCTTCAACGAGTTCTACGTCCTGGACCAGCTGCTGACCGAGGTCGACGGCGTCAAGCGCTCGGCCGGCGTGGTGGCGTACGAGCTGGCGACCGGCGAGATCCACGTCTTCCAGGCGAAGTCCGTGATCTACGCCTCCGGCGGCACCGGCAAGTTCTTCAAGGTGACCTCCAACGCGCACACGCTCACCGGTGACGGCCAGGCCGCCGTCTACCGCCGCGGGCTGCCGCTGGAGGACATGGAGTTCTTCCAGTTCCACCCGACCGGCATCTGGCGCATGGGCATCCTGCTGACGGAGGGCGCCCGCGGTGAGGGCGGCATCCTGCGCAACAAGGACGGCGAGCGCTTCATGGAGAAGTACGCTCCCGTCATGAAGGACCTGGCGTCCCGCGACGTCGTGTCCCGCTCCATCTACACGGAGATCCGCGAGGGCCGCGGCTGCGGTCCCGAGGGCGACCACGTCTACCTCGACCTCACGCACCTGCCGCCGGAGCAGCTGGACGCCAAGCTGCCCGACATCACCGAGTTCGCGCGGACCTACCTCGGCATCGAGCCCTACACGGACCCGATCCCGATCCAGCCCACCGCGCACTACGCGATGGGCGGCATCCCGACCAACGTCGAGGGTGAGGTCCTGGCGGACAACACCACCGTCGTGCCGGGCCTGTACGCGGCCGGCGAGGTCGCCTGCGTCTCCGTGCACGGCGCCAACCGCCTGGGCACCAACTCGCTGCTGGACATCAACGTCTTCGGCCGCCGGGCCGGCATCGCCGCCGCCGAGTACGCCGAGGGCGCGGACTTCGTGGCGCTGCCCGAGGACCCGGAGAGCCAGGTCGTCGAGCAGATCGAGCGGCTGCGCTCCTCCACGGGCACCGAGCGGGTGGCCACCATCCGCCGCGAGCTCCAGGAGACCATGGACGCCAACGTCATGGTGTTCCGCACCGAGCAGACGATCAAGACGGCGGTCGAGAAGATCGCCGAGCTGCGCGCGCGCTACAGGAACGTGTCGATCCAGGACAAGGGCAAGCGGTTCAACACCGACCTCCTGGAGGCCATCGAGCTGGGCAACCTGCTGGACCTGGCCGAGGTCATGGCGGTCTCCGCCCTGGCCCGCAAGGAGTCCCGCGGCGGTCACTACCGCGAGGACTACCCGAACCGCGACGACGTCAACTTCATGCGCCACACCATGGCGTACCGCGAGGTCGGCGCCGACGGGTCCGAATCCATCCGTCTCGACTACAAGCCGGTCGTCCAGACCCGCTACCAGCCGATGGAGCGTAAGTACTGATGGCAACCCCTGTTCTGGACAAGGCGGACGCGGCCGGGCAGCCCGAGCCGGGTTTCGCCGACTCCCCCTACATCACCGTCACCCTCCGGGTGCGCCGCTTCAACCCGGAGGTCTCGGCGGAGTCCGCCTGGGAAGACTTCCAGCTGGAGATGGACCCCAAGGAGCGTGTCCTCGACGCGCTGCACAAGATCAAGTGGGACCACGACGGCACGCTGACGTTCCGCCGCTCCTGCGCGCACGGCATCTGCGGCTCGGACGCCATGCGGATCAACGGCAAGAACCGGCTGGCCTGCAAGACGCTGATCAAGGACATCAACCCCGAGAAGCCGATCACGGTCGAGGCCATCAAGGGCCTGACGGTCCTCAAGGACCTGGTCGTCGACATGGAGCCGTTCTTCCAGGCGTACCGGGACGTGATGCCCTTCCTGATCACGAAGGACACCAACGAGCCCACGCGCGAGCGGCTGCAGTCGGCCGAGGACCGGGCGCGCTTCGACGACACGACGAAGTGCATCCTGTGCGCGGCCTGCACCTCCTCCTGCCCGGTGTTCTGGAACGACGGCCAGTACTTCGGTCCGGCCGCCATCGTCAACGCCCACCGCTTCATCTTCGACTCGCGTGACGAGGCGGGCGAGCAGCGCCTGGAGATCCTGAACGACAAGGACGGCGTCTGGCGCTGCCGCACCACCTTCAACTGCACCGACGCCTGCCCCCGCGGCATCGAGGTGACGAAGGCGATCGCGGAGGTCAAGCGGGCGCTGATCACCCGGCGCTTCTGAGGCGTACGCGGACCGGTGCGCCCCGCGCGAGGGCGCGCCGGTCCCGCGAGCCCTGTTCCGTACCGTTCCGTACCGGACGCCGCGCCGCTGGACCACACCGATGACGCCGACCAGGAAGAACACCTCGATCACCGGCGCCACCGACGCAGAGATCACCTTCACCATCGCCCGAGCCGTCGACCGAACACGACGATGGCGCATTACTGCGAGTCTGCCTCGGGGTGTGGCGCCAGACGTTCCCCCGAACGGAACTCCGCGCATGTGGCCCGCTCCACCATCGCCTTCACCAGCCCGGCGAACAGCGGGTGCGGGCGCGTCGGCCGCGAGCGCAGCTCGGGGTGGGCCTGGGTGGCGACGAGGTAGGGGTGGATGTCACGCGGGTACTCCACGTACTCCACCAGCCTGCCGTCAGGGGATGTGCCCGAGAACAGCAGGCCGGCCTTGCTCTCCAGCTCGGCGCGGTAGGCGTTGTTGACCTCGTAGCGGTGCCGGTGCCGCTCCTCGACCCGCTCTCGCCCGTCGTACGTCGCACGCACGAGTGAGCCGTCCGCCAGTACGGCCGGGTACAGGCCCAACCGCATCGAGCCGCCGAGGTCGCCCCCACCCGCGATGACGGGAAGCTGCTCGGCCAGGGTCGAGATCACCGGGTGCCGGGTCGCGGCGTCGAACTCGGTGGAGTCCGCCTCCGGGATCCCGGCCAGGTTGCGGGCCGCCTCGATCACGACGCACTGGAGGCCGAGGCACAGGGCCAACAGCGGCACCTTGTTCTCGCGGGCGTACCGGATCGCCGCCACCTTCCCGAGGACTCCCCGGTCGCCGAAGCCTCCGGGGACGCAGACGCCGTCCACGCCCGCCAGCTGTTCCTTCGCGCTCTCCGGGGTGGTGCAGTCGTCCGAGGCCACCCACTTGATCCGGACCCGTGCCCGATGCGCGAAGCCGCCGGCGCGCAGCGCCTCGGTGACCGAGAGGTAGGCGTCGGGCAGGTCGATGTACTTGCCGACCAGGGCGACGGTGATCTCGTGGTCGGGGTTGTGGACGCGGTCGAGCAGGTCGTCCCAGGTCGTCCAGTCCACGTCGCGGAAGGGCAGGTCGAGCTTGCGGACCACGTAGGCGTCCAGGCCCTCGGCGTGCACGACCTTCGGGATGTCGTAGATCGAACGGGCGTCCGGGCAGGCCACCACGGCGGCCTCGTCCACGTCGCACATCAGCGAGACCTTGCGTTTGATCGCAGGAGGCACCTCGCGGTCGCAGCGCAGCACGATCGCGTCCGGCTGGACGCCGGTGTTCCGTAATGCGGCCACCGAGTGCTGGGTCGGTTTCGTCTTCAGCTCGCCGGACGGCCCGATGTAGGGCAGCAGTGAGATGTGCACGACGAAAACCTTTTCCCGGCCCACTTCGTGGCGGAGCTGACGGACGGTCTCCAGGAACGGCAGCGACTCGATGTCGCCGACCGTGCCACCCACTTCCGTGATCACCACGTCCACCGTGTCCGTCGCCGGGCGACGGACACGACGCTTGATCTCGTCGGTGATGTGCGGGATCACCTGGACCGTGTCCCCGAGGTACTCGCCCCGGCGCTCGCTGGCGATCACCGCGTTGTACACCTGTCCGGTGGTGACGTTCGCCGAGCCGTCGAGGTCTCGGTCGAGGAAGCGCTCGTAGTGTCCGATGTCCAGGTCGGTCTCGGCGCCGTCGTTGGTGACGAAGACCTCACCGTGCTGGAACGGGTTCATCGTGCCCGGGTCGACGTTCAGGTACGGGTCGAGCTTCTGCATGACCACGCGCAGGCCCCGGGCCTTCAGCAGCATGCCGAGGCTGGAGGCGGTCAGGCCCTTGCCGAGTGAGGAGGCGACACCTCCGGTGACGAAGATGTGTCTGGTCGTAGTGGCTTTCGGCAGCGCGGCCAAGGAGGCTCCCGGGGGCATGGGCGGGCTTATGTGGGCGCACCGTTCTTGAGCGGGAGGCGCCGGACGATCTCGGTGCCGACGTCGGAGATGTGCGGCAGCACGCCGAGCGTGTCGACAACGAAGCGGTACAGATTCCCCTCGTCCTCTACGCAGACGTCCACGAGCAGGTTGTACTGGCCCGTCACGGCGGCGCAGAACAATACGTCCGGGCAGGCGGACAGGGCGCCGCCGACGGCTTCGAGACCGGCCGGGTGCACCTTCAGCCGCACCCGCGCCCGCACCGGCCGCCCCAGCAGGGTGGGGTCGACGACCGTGCGCAGGCGCAGCGCCCGGCGCTCCAGCAGCGCCGTGATCCGGCGGCCGGCCGTGGCCGTGGAGAAGCCGAGCTCTCCGGCGAGTTCGGTGAGGCTGACGCGCGCGTTGCGCTTCAGTGCTTCGACGACCTGGACGTCGCCCGGCGTGAGGTTGTAGGGCTGGGCGGGACCGGGCAAGGGCTGGACCAGACTCGCCCGCAAGCGCTTCTCCTCCTCCTCGGTCAGGACAGGGACGTACCACTCGGACTCGTCGCGGAACGTGCGCAGGGTGAAGTCGGCGCCGAGCACATCGACGTCGGGCAGGCCAGGGACGCCGTCGGCCGTGGCGGTGTACAGCGCGGACCGGGTCTCCACCAGAAGTTCGCACCAGAGACGACCGGTTCCACCGGCCACAGCGTCGACGTTAAGGACCTCGGCCCACGCGGCCAATGCCGTGCTGGCGCTTTCCGGCCAGCCCGCGGCCCTCTTCAATCGCAGGTGGAGGGGGTGGCCGCGGCCCCGCAGCAGCGGGCCGAACTCGGCGGTGCAGTGCGTGACACCCGTGTCCAGGAGCCGTTGCACGCGCCGCGCAACGGCGCGCTCGTGCTCGCCGAGGATGCGCGCCACTTCCGCGACCCCGGCCCGGGGGCTGATCTGAAGTGCGGCCACGATCCGCCGGTCAAGTGCGTCGAGACAGTCGGCCTCATCGATTCTGTCGGTATCCATCAGCATGGAGTCAATATGGCAGGATCTTTATCACCGAAGAAAGGTCTGTTGTCTGATTCATTCATCTAGGGCAGACTGTGCAGCCGTCGCCCACGGTGATGCGGCTTGCGCTTTTCGGATCCGACCTGGCTGTACGGCCCGAGAGGACAGAGCTTTTGGCACGCGAGAGCACCACCGCAGCAGTCCAGGACCACGTCACCTCCGATGAGTTCCGCTCCGTCCTGGGGCGGTTCTGCTCCGGCGTCACGGTGGTCACCGCCATGGGGCCGACCGGCCCCGTCGGCTTCACCTGTCAGTCCTTCTCCTCGCTCTCCCTCGAACCGCCCCGCATCCTTCTGTGCGTCAGCCGTACGTCGACGAGCTGGCCCATCGTCAGGAACAGCGCATCCTTCTGTGTCAATGTGCTCGCCCAGGCCCAGCAGCCGGTCAGCGAACGGTTCGCGCGCTCCGGCGGCGACAAGTTCCACGAGATCGCGTGGACCCAGTCACCGGGCGGCGCGCCCCGCCTCGCCGACGCGACCGCCTGGATCGACTGCCGCCTGCACACCGAGTACGACGGCGGCGACCACCTGGTCGTCATGGCCGGCGTACGACGGGTGGACACGCCGACCGAGCCGCGTGCGCCCCTGCTGTTCTACCGGGGCCGGTACGCGCGTCTCGCCGACGCGTCCTGAACATCCTCCCGCTCCGTGCCCAAGGAGAGACCTCCATGTCAGTGACCCCTGCGTCCGACGAGTCCGCTGCCCTTCAATCCGGCCTCCTCGCCGGACTCGACGTCTTCGTGGGCGGGCCGATCCAACATGCCATCCTCGCCGACGGGTTCGTCGGCCAGTTACAGGATGCGATCACCACGGCCATCGGCACGGTCACCGAGAACGGCGCCAACGTGTTCTCCGCGCACGTCGTCGAGAAGTTCGGCGAGGAGACCGCGTCGTTCACACCCGAGCAGGTCTCGGTACGCGACTTCCGCTGGATGAGGAAGTGCGACGTGTTCGTGCCGGTGCTGCCCGTCCAGCGGGAGGACGGCATCCTGCGCCGCACCGACGGCACCCACGTCGAGCTCGGTTGGGCCACGGCCCTCGGGCGGCCCATCGTCCTCATCACCAAGCAACCCGTCGTCGAGTCCGCCAGCCATCTCCTGAAGGGGCTGCACCGCGTCGGCTTCGTCCAGCACATCGACTTCGACGAGTTCACGGAGAAGCCAAGCCTCCTCGTCGACGCCGTGCTGGGCGCCACCGAGCGCCAGCGCGAGGCGATCGGCGCGGGTCTCGTCGCCTAGGCATCCGTCCAACCCCCCACCCCGCTCACATTCTCCGGACGGAGTCACCGAGTGCGCGATACATCGATCCTCGGAATGCCGTTGACCGCCCCCGTGGTCGTCGGATCCGGGCTGCTCACGGACCAGGAACGCAATATCCGCCGGTTGCTGGAAAAGGGCGCCGGAGCCGTGGTCACCAAGACCATCCATCCCAATCCGCCTCAGGGCCTCGACGAGCGGATCCTGCGGCTGCCCGTCGGCATGCTGAACAGCACCACGTACTCCAAGCGACCGGTCAGCCACTGGCTGCGAGCGCTGCGCTCGTTCGCCGAGGACCGGCTGCCGGTCATCGCCTCCCTGCACGCCGACAGCCCCGATGAACTCGCCGCCCTGGCCCGGGACGTCGAGACGACCGGCTGCCGGGCCCTGGAACTCGGCATCTCCTGCCTCAACGAGGAGGACGGTCTGGAGGACGACAACCCCGACCGGGTCTACGCCTACACCTCCGCCACCCGCAGCCGCACCGGGCTGCCCCTGTCCGTCAAACTCGCCGTCGGCGAGGGTCTCCAGGACCGGGTCCGGGCCGCCATCGCCGGCGGCGCCGACGCCATCACCCTCAGCGACACCATCCCCGGCGCGGCCGTCTCACCCGAGACCGGCGACCTCGAACTGAACGGCGTCTACGGCTACTCCGGTCCTGGCCTCAAACCCCTTGTCCTGGCGGCAACGTGGCAGCTGCGCAAGCGGGGCGTCACCCTGCCGATCATGGGCGTCGGCGGAGTGAACAGCGGCCGGGACGTCGCCGACTACCTGAGCGTCGGCGCAAACGTCGCGCAGGTCTACACCGCCCTGCACACCGACATGTACGACACACTGGAGCGCATCCTCGGCGAGACCCGTGAACTCCTGGGCGAACCCCAAGGAGCGCCCTTATGACTCCACTGCTCACAGACTTGACGAGCAGTCAGGTCACGAACGCGGTGCGGGGACGGACGGTCGTCTGGCCGATCGGGGCGATCGAGCAGCACGGTCCGCACCTCCCGCTCTCCGTCGACCTGCTCCTCGCCGAAGCCGTCGCCGCCGAACTCGCCCACGCCCTCGACGCGTTCGTCCTCCCCGCGCAGGCGGTCGGCGCCCGCTCCCTGCCGCAGAGCGGCGGCGGACTGCACTTCCCGGGCACGCTCTACGTCGGCGGCGACACCCTCGTCCGCTACCTGGCCGAGACGCTACGGGCGCTCGTCGCGCTCCCCATGGCCCGTCTCGTGGTCGTCAACGGGCACTACGAGAACGAACCGTTCCTCTTCGAGGCGATCGACCAGGTGCGTGAGCGAGGACTCCTCGACGACACCGAGGTGTTCGCATTCAGCTGGTGGTCACTGGTCCGCGATACCTGGATCCTCGGGGAACTCCCTCGGTTCCCCGGCTGGCATGCCGAGCACGCCGGGGTCACCGAAACCAGCCTCATGCTCCATCTGCGCCCCGACCTCGTCACCGACGAGCGTCCCGACCACGACGCACCGCCCCGCGCGGGCGTCTACCTGCACCCGATCGACGTCGGACAGAGCACCAACCAGGGTGTCCTGTCGTCGACTTCCGGATCGAGCGCCGGTCTTGGCAAGAAGCTGCTGCGGCACATCGTCGAGGAGGCAACGGCGATGATCCGCGACGGCAAGGGGCTGCTCTTCGCCCAGACCCGGCCCGACCGCCGATCCGGAGGAAAGTGACCGTGAGCCGTCGACCCGGAGGAAGAGAGCAGTGACCAGCAAGTTCCACCTCGCCTGTATCTTCAACTTCACGCCGGACGACTGGCAGGGCCCCTTCGGCACCGGGGGCTCGCCCTGGGACGGGCGCTTCCACACCGAGGTCGCGCAGGCGCTGGAGCGAGCCTGCTTCGACTACGTGATCATCGAGGACAAGTTGATGGTCCCCGAGAGCTACGGCGGCACCTCCGAACGCGCCCTGCGGCAGGGCATGGTCGTCCCCAAGCACGACCCCGTCCCGCTGGCCGCGGCAATGGGCCTGGCCACCTCCTGCCTCGGCATCGTCGCCACCCTCTCCACGATGGCGTACCCGCCCTTCATGACCGCCCGGCTGGCCTCCACCATGGACAGCATGCTCGGCGGGCGGTTCGGCTGGAACATCGTCACCAGCGCCGAGGACCTGGCGGCCCAGAACTTCGGCCTCGACAAGCTCCCGTCCCGGGATGACCGTTACGCCATGGCCGACGAATACGTCGACGTGGTGCGGCAGTTGTTCGACTCCTGGGACGCCGACGCCGTCGTCCTGGACCGCGAGAACGGCATCTACGCCGACCACACGAAGGTCCGGCCGATCCACTTCCGGGGCAAGTACTTCAGTGTGCGCGGCCCCCTCAACACCGTGCCGTCCCCACAGCACCGACCCGCGTTCACCCAGGCCGGTGCCTCGCCCCGGGGCCGGGCCTTCGCCGCGCGCAACGCGGACTCGGTGATCGCCATCGCCAACGGCGTGAAGGCCATGAAGGAGTTCCGCGACCAGGTGCGGGCGCACGCCGAGGCGGCCGGCCGGAACCCGGACGATGTCAAGGTGCTGTTCTGTGTCACGCCCACCCTGGGCGAGACCGAAGAGGACGCCCGCGAGAAGTACCGACGGGAGATCTCTTCCCCGCAGTTCATCCACGATGTCCTCGCCGAGACCTCCGCGCTCACCGAGATCGACTTCGCGCAGTTCGACCTCGACGAGCCGCTGCCGTATCGCCTGGAGACCAACGGCGAACAGGGCTCGCTGGACCAGCTCCAGCAGTGGGGCAGTGGGAAGACCCTCCGAGAGCTGGCCATGGACGCGGCCGGCGGGCTCGTCTCCTCGATGGAGCTGGTCGGCACTCCTGACCAGGTCGCCGAGCAGATGGGGGCGGCCATGGAGGAGGTCGGCGGTGACGGCTTCATGCTGACGACACCCGTACTGCGCATGAACCGGCGCTGGGTCACCGAGATCACCGACGGGCTGGTGCCCGCACTGCAACGGCGCGGCCTCACCCGCACCGCCTACAGGCACGGCAACACCCTCCGCCAGAACCTCACCGAGTTCTGACCGGATGACACAGACGACACGACGGCTGGTCCTGGACGACACCGCCCAGGACCTGCTGTTCCGGAAGGCGTTCACCGCGGACCGGTTCACCGGCGACCCCGTGGACGACGACACGGTCCGCGCCGTCCACGACCTGGTCCGCGACGGCCCGACCGCCTTCAACCAGCAACCCCTCAGGATCTTCCTGTTGCGCTCGGCCGCCGGCCGGGCGCGGCTGGTCGCCCACCTGTCGAGGAGCAACAGGGAAAAGACCCTCAAGGCACCGTTGACCGCACTCCTCGCCGTCGACAACGAATTCCACCGCAGGCTTCCGGAGCAGTTCCCCCAGTTCCCCGGTGCGATGGACCTGTTCACCCGGGACCCCGCTTTCAGAGAACGCTCGGCACTGCTGAACGGAACTCTGCAAGCTGCCTATTTCGTCATCGGGATCAGGGCGGCGGGCCTCGCCGCCGGACCGATGAGCGGATTCGACGAGGACGGTGTCAACCGCGAATTCTTCCCCGACGGCCGGCGATCCGTGCTGTTCGCCGTGAACATCGGCCGGCCCGTACGGGATGCACGCCCGCGCGGCCCGCGCCTGGCGTACGACGAGATCCGTACGACTCTGTGACGCCATGCCGCTATGACGGACGCCGGACCGTCTCCCGGTACCAACGCCCCCACTTGTCCAGTTCCTCGGTGATGGAGTCCAGGCTGTGGCCGACGCCCGTCAGTGTGTACTCCACGCGCGGCGGTACCTCCCGGTGGACGGTCCGGGCCACCAGCCCGTCCGCCTCCAGCTCCCGCAGCTGTCGGGTCAGCATGCGCTGGGTGATCGGTGGCAGCGCCCGTCGGAGCTCGCCGAAACGCAGCGTACCCGCCGCCAGCTGCTTCAGAATGGCCAGTTTCCATCTGCCGCCAAGAATTTCCATGGCGAACTCCACCGAGCAGCAATCGGGTGCTTCTTCGACATCGGAACGCACCGCTGACCTCCATTGGTATACCGATTTGAACCAGGGGACACAAATGATCGTACTTGCGGCTCGCGTTGATACGCGCGGAAACTGAGGATATGTTGAACAAGGACGCGCCCGCACCGGCACGGACACCGGAGGAGACCGCCTCGCCCGACCGGCGCTGGCTGGTCCTGGCCGTGGTCTCGGGCAGCCTGTTGCTGTGCGGGATCGACCTCACCGTGCTGCATGTGGCCGTGCCGAGCATGAGCCGCGACCTCCATCCCAGCGCCGCGCAGTTGCTGTGGGTCGTCGACGTGTACTCGCTGGCACTCGCCGCCCTGCTCGTGACGTGCGGGACACTCGGGGACCGTATCGGCCGGCGCAAGATGGTGCTGAGCGGATTCTTCGCCTTCGGTCTCGCCTCGACCGCCTGCGCGTTCTCCACCTCCACCGGCCAACTCATCGCCGCGCGTGCCGCGTTGGGCGTCGCCGCCGCGATGATCATGGCCTCGACGGTTGCGATCATCCGGGTCGTCTTCACCGACGACCGGGAGCGGGCCCTGGCGATCGGCATCTGGACCTCCGCGCACAGCGTCGGCGCGACCATCGGGCCCCTGGTCGGCGGGATCGTCGCCGAACGCTGGGGCTGGGGCGCGGTGTTCCTCGTCAACGTCCCCGTCATTGTCGTCATCCTGGCCGTGGGCGCCCGCGTCGTCCCCGAATCGAGGAACCCCGTGCCGCGCCACTGGGACGTGGCCAGTGTCGCACTCTCCGTCACCGGGCTCGCGGGCGTGGTGTACGCGCTGAAGCAGGCCGGCGAGCACGCCGGCGTGGACACCGTGATCGTGATCACGGCAGTCGGCGGGGCCGCGCTGCTGTACGTCTTCGTGCGCCGCCAACGCTGCCTCACGGAGCCGCTGCTGGACTTCTCCCTCTTCAACGAGCGCCGGTTCACCACCGCCACCCTGTGTGTCATCGGCTGCTTCGGCAGCTATGTCGCTCTGCTCTTCTTCCTCACCCAGTGGCTCCAGCAGGTCGGCGGCTACTCGCCGTTGCGCGCCGGGCTCGCCCTGATGCCGTTGGCCGCCGCCAACGCGGTCGGCGCGGTCACGGCGCCCTGGGCTTCCGCGCGCTGGGGCAACCGCCGCTCGCTCACCGGGGCGCTGCTTCTCTTCGCCGCCGCCTACGCCGCGATCGCCGCCGTCGGGGACACCGCGCACTACGGGGTGCTCCTGCTGCCGCTGCTGTGTGCCGGGTACGGCGCCGGGATCGTGATGACGCTGGGCGCGGACTCCATCATGAGCGCCGCCCAACCCGAGCGCTCCGGAGAGGCCGCCGCCATCCAGGAGACTTCCTTCGAACTCGGTGCGGGCCTCGGCGTCGCGTTCCTCGGTACCGCCCTGACCCTCGTCTACCGCACCGGTCTGCCCAAGGTGCCGGGTCTTGCCGCCGACGATCACGCCCACGCCGAGGAGTCCTTCTCCGCCGCCGAGGACACCGTCGCCCACCTGCCGTCACCCACCGCCGACGCCGTCATGAGGGCGGCCCGTCAGGCATACGACCGGGGGTTCACGGTCGTGGCGGTCATCGCGACGACCGTGCTGATCGCGACGGCGGCCCTGGCGGCGGTGATGCTGCGGCCGAAGGCGTCGAAGTGAGCGCGGCCAGAAGACCGTGTCCAGTGTGGCTAGGCGGTCGTCGAGCCGTGTATGGGGCGCGGTACGTGGAGTTGGATCGTGCCGCACGGACTGCTCTCCGCAGCCGGTCCGGCTGGACAGCCCGGCCATGGCCATGGTTTTCCGGACTCACATCCACGGTGCCGCCGGTGCGCCGGATGACGTCAGGCGCCGCGCGGTTGCGGCAGCGCGGTGCTCGGTCCGGTTCTCGCAGCGTGAGCCGTGCCGTCGGCGGCGCGGTCCGTCACCGTGGCCTCGACGGCGCGGACGGCCATTTCGGTGAGCTGCGGTGGTGCGGTGAGCCGGTGGCCGCGGCCAGAGCCGCCCACACGGCCCCCGGACTCACCGACAGCGTCCGGTACGGAACGGTACGGAACAGGGCCCGCGGGACCGGTGCGCCGGGCGGGTGACCTCGCGGGCCGCCGTGCGGGGTGGGCGCGCGGGCGGGCGGCCGGGCCGTACCTAACCTGATCACATGTCAGATGACGAGTCGTACGAGCTGCTCGGGTTCGACAACGTGCTGCTGGCCGTGGGTGATCTCGACGAGGCCGCCGCCTTCTACGGGCGGGCCGGGTTCACGGTGGCCTTCCGGCTGGACGAGGCGGGGATCGCGCTGCTGAAGGTCGGCGGGGAGACCCCGGGGATCCTGCTGCGCCGTCAGGAGGCGCTCGGGCACCGGCCGCCGCCCTGGCACACCCCGCGGCTGTGGCTGGAGGTCCCGGACGCCCGCGCGGCGGCCCGCGCGCTGGCGGCGGCCGGGATCGAGCCGCTGGACGCGCCGGTGGCGCAGGCGACCGGCTGGACCGTGGAGATCGCCGACCCCTGGGGCAACGTCCTCGGTCTCACCGACTACACCAAGCGCCCGGAGCTGGGCCGCAGGCCCTGAGCGGCCGGCCGCCGACGGCGCGCGGGCACTGGCTAGGCTCTGTCCGTGTCCGAGAAGAAGAGCCCCGGCGGCAAGAGCGTGACCAGCGGCGCGGGCCCGGCCCCGAGCAAGTCCGAGCAGACCCGCGCCCTCATCCTGGAGACGGCCATGCGCCTGTTCCAGGAGCGCGGCTACGACCGGACGACGATGCGGGCCATCGCGCAGGAGGCCGGGGTCTCGGTCGGCAACGCGTACTACTACTTCGCGGGCAAGGAACATCTGATCCAGGGCTTCTACGACCGGATCGCCGCCGAGCACCGGGAGGCGGTGCGCGAGGTCCTGGCCCGCGAGACGGGTCTCCAGGCGCGGCTGGCGGGTGTGCTGAAGGCATGGCTCGACGTCGCCACGCCGTACCACGAGTTCGCGGTGCAGTTCTTCAAGAACGCCGCCGATCCCGACAGTCCGCTCAGCCCGTTCTCCCCGGAGTCCGAGCACGCGCGCGTGGAGGCGGTGAGCGTTCACAAGGAGGTGCTGTACGGGGCGCGGACCAGGGTGCCGGCGGAGCTGCGCGAGGTGCTGCCCGAGCTGATGTGGCTGGCCCAGATGGGCCTGGTCCTGTACTGGGTGTTCGACCGCACCGAGGGCCGTGAGCGCAGCTACCGGCTGGCCGAGCGCGGTGCCCGGCTCACCGCGCGGGGGGTGTCGCTGGCCAGGTTCCGGGCCCTGCGTCCGCTCGTGCTCGACGTGCACGAGCTGTTCACGGACTTCCTGCCGGGGATGACGAAGGCGCTGCCGGATCCGGCGGCCAGGGCCCGCAAGCAGGCGTGACGGCCGCCGGGCGGCGGGCCGCCCGGCGGGTGCGGGTCAGATCCAGGTGAGCTTCCACAGGCGGAAGACGCCCGTGCCGTCCGAGAGGTACTGGCCGCCGCCGACGTCCTCGGTGGTGACGACGTACTCCTTCTGCTGCCACAGCGGGACCAGCGGGACGTCCTCGGCCACCTTCGCCTGAAGGCTGCGGAAGTCGGTGGCCGCGCGGCTGCGGTCGGTGTACTGCTGGCTGTCGGAGACGAGTGCGTCGACGGCCTTGCTGCTGTAGCCGGTGTTCATGCTGCTGCCGGTGCCGACGAGCGGGCCGCCGAAGGTGTCCGGGTCGGGGTAGTCGGCGACCCAGCCGACGGCCCAGGCGTCGAGCTTGCCGGAGGTGTACCGCTTCTGGAAGTCGGTCCACTCGTAGCCCTTGACGTCGACCTTGAACAGGCCGCTCGCCTCCAGCTGCTTCTTGATCTCCGCGGCTTCCTGGGCGCCCTGGCCGCGGCCCTCGCCGTAACCGTAGGTGAAGCGCACCGGCGTGGAGACGCCCGCGTCCTTCAGCAGGTCGCGGGCCTTCTTGGCGCTCTGGGCCGGGTAGGAGTCGAAGAAGGACGTGGTGTGTCCGGTGATGCCGGCCGGGACCAGGGAGTACAGCGCGTCGACCGTGCCGTCGTAGACGGAGGTGACGAGCTCCTCGCGGTTGACCAGCCAGGCGATGGCGCGGCGGACCCGGGCGTCGTGCAGCGGCGAGGAGTCGTGCGTGTTGAGGTACAGGTTGCGGGTCTCGGCGCTGTCGGACACCGACACGCGCTGCTTGGGGTCGCTCGGGTTCAGCCCGGCGAGCACCTTCGGGGTCAGCGTGCGGGTGGCGACGTCGACCTGCTTGTCCTCCCACGCCTTGTCGAGCGCGGTGCCCTCGGTGAAGTAGCGCACCTGGACCGGCTTGGCGGAGCCGCTGATGGCGCCCTTGTAGGAGCCGTTGGGCTTCAGCTCGGCGCTCTTGTCCTTGCTGTAGCCGGTCAGGCGGTAGGGGCCGGTGCCGTCGGCGTCGTTCCCGGTGCGCAGCGAGTCCAGCGCGTAGCGGGTGTGGTCGACGATGGAGCCGGCGCCGGTGGCGGCCTTCAGCGGGAAGGTGGTGTCGGGCGTGGAGAGGTGGAAGGTGACGGTCATGCCGTCGGCCTCCACCGAGCCCAGGGTGGAGAACAGGGAGGACGGGCCGACCTGGGAGTTGATCTTCTTGACCCGGTCGAAGGAGTACTTGACGTCCTCGGCGGTCATCGTCCGGCCGCTGGGGAACTTGAGCCCCTCGCGGACCGTGCAGCGGTAGGTGCGCGAACCGCCGCCGGTGAAGCCGCAGTCCTTGGCGGCGTCCGGCACCGGCTGGGTGCCGCCGGGCTCGAAGGTCAGCAGCGACTGGAAGACGTTGCTGTACAGGGCCCAGGAACCGGCGTCGTAGGCACCGGCCGGGTCCAGCGAGGTGACGGCGTCCGTGGTGCCCAGGATGATCGCCTTGTCCTTGTCACCCTGCGACGGCAGGAGTTGCCAGCCGCCCACGCCGACCACCGCCAGAACCAGCAGTGTCAGCAGAATCCGCATGCGAACCGACCGCATCGGTGATGCCCTCCCCAGGCCCTTCGCGAGCCGCCGTGCATATGCCACACCCCTAAGGGCCGCGCACACATAATCACACGATGTTCACCTCGGGGAAGAGGTTCCAGGAAGGGATGAAAAGACGTTATGAAGAAGTGTTGTCGCTTTGTTTCACAGGATGTCCTCAGGCGCCCCTCAGAGGGCGATGAATGTACGTTTTACTCCTTTTCATCCGTCCTTCCGGGATGAAAGGTGATACGCCACACACCTGGACGCCCGTCCCGGTTCCGGACGGAACGTCAGCCGCCCGGTCCGCCCGGCCCGTTATGACATCCGGCGCAGTGCGCGCAGCCCGCGCAACCCGAGGCCCCCGATGACCGTCCCCCATACGAAGGAGACGACCGCCAACGCCAGGTGGACCCAGAAGTACGCCGTCGGATGACCGTCGTCGAACGCGAGCCCGCTGCTGTCCTTGACGAGATTCTTGACGAAAGTGATCCAGATGACCCAGCTCCACACCCCGAAGGCGAGCAGGAACCAGGAGACGGGGCGGCTGAGCTTCATACCCTCAGTATCGCTGCCGGGTGTCCGGGGCCGGGGGCGGGGTACGGCCGGGAACCGGCCCCGGGGTGGGGCGGCGGTGGACACGACAGGTACGTTTCCGACCGTGCCCGCACCTCCCAGGACCGTCCGCCGCTCGCTGCTGGTCGCCTCCGCCGCCCTGCTGTCCCTCTCCGTGACCGCGCCCGCCGCGCTCGCCGCGCCCGCACCCACGGCCACTCCCCCGGCGCACATGTCCGGCGTGGGCGGTGCCCGGCTGGCCCAGCCCGGCACCCAGGTCGCCCTGGCCCCCGGGGTGCCCGCCCTGCCCAAGGAGCTGACCGCGCGCTCCTGGATCGTCGCCGACGCCGAGTCCGGGCAGGTGCTCGCCGCGCACAACGCGCACTGGCGGCTGCCCCCGGCCAGCACCCTGAAGATGCTCTTCGCCGACACCGTGCTGCCGAAGTTCCCCAAGACCCAGACGCACAAGGTCACCCCGGGCGACCTGGCCGGGATGGGCGAGGGCTCCAGCCTGGTCGGGATCAAGGAGAACGAGACCTACTCCGTCCACGACCTGTGGCTGGGCGTCTTCCTGCGGTCCGGCAACGACGCCGTGCACGTGCTGTCCGCCATGAACAGCGGAGTGGCCCGGACCGTGCAGGACATGAACGCGCACGCCCAGGACCTCCAGGCGCTGGACACCCACGTGGTGAGCCCGGACGGCTACGACGCCCCCGGCCAGGTCTCCTCGGCGTACGACCTCACCCTCTTCGCCCGCTCCGGGCTCCAGAAGAAGGACTTCCGGGAGTACTGCTCGACCGTGCGCGCCGCCTTCCCCGGCGAGACCACCAAGAACAAGAGGGGGCGGTCCTCCCGGGGCTCCTTCGAGATCCAGAACACCAACCGGCTGCTCGCCGGTGACGCCGGGCTGCCCGTCTACCCGGGCATCGCGGGCGTGAAGAACGGTTACACCACCAACGCGGGCAACACCTTCACCGGCGTCGCCGAGCGCGACGGCAGGGTGCTGCTCGTGACGGTGATGAACCCGCAGAGCAGCGTGCACGACGAGGTCTACCGGGAGACCGGCCGGCTCTTCGACTGGGGCTTCAAGGCGGCCGGCAAGGTGCAGCCGGTGGGCACCCTGGTACGGCCCAGGAGCGCCCAGGCGGCCGGTGCGCAGCCGGACCCGAGCGCGCCGGCCGACGGCACGCAGGGCACGGCGAAGACCGCGAGCGCCGCCGGGAGCGGCTCCGGTGGCATGGGGATCGCGCTCGGCATCGCCGGCGGGGTGCTGGTGCTGCTGGCGGCCGGTGCCTTCCTGGTCAACCGCCGCTGGCCGCTGCCGGAGCTCATGCGGCGCCATCCGCGCCCCTGAGCCGCCCGCCGGGCCCTTCGGTCGCGTCGCCGCCGCCGTCGTCCGCGCCGCCGGTCCCCGGACCGGCGGCGTCCCCGTCCGCCTCCGCCGCGCTGCCGGTCGCGGTCCAGGCGGAGCAGTACAGCACCAGCTTGGCCGTGAAGTTGATCCACAGCAGCAGCGCGACCGGGACCCCGAACGCGCCGTACATGCTCTTCGCCGCCACCCCTTGGATATAGCCGCTGAGCAGCAGCTTCAGCAGCTCGAAGCCGACCGCGCCGAGCAGCGCGGCGACGACCAGGCGGTGGCGCGGCGGCTCGACGCCGGGCAGCAGCGTCAGCACGTACAGGAGCACCAGGAAGTCGGCGAGCACCGCGACGGCGAACGCGATGACCCGCAGGACCACGCTGCCCGCGCCGTCCTCGCCCAGGCCCACCGCGCGCGAGGTCCAGCCGACGGCGGCCGAGGCGACGGTGGAGACGGCGAGCGTGATCAGCACCGCGCCGCCGAAGCCCACCAGGATCCCCGCGTCCTGGACCTTGCTCACCACCGGGTTCTTCTCCGGGTCCGGCAGCTCCCACACGGCGCGCAGGCAGTCGCGCATCTGGCCGACCCAGCCCATGCCGGTGAAGAGCAGGGCGGCACCGGCGATGATCCCGACGGTGCCCGCGTTCTGCGCCAGCGAGGTGATGTGCAGCTGGTCGCCCAGGCCCGGGAACTGCTGGGCGATCTTGCTCTCCATGGTGTGCTGCTGCCGGGTGCTGAGGGTGGCGGCGCCGATCGCGGCGGCCAGGGTCAGCAGCGGGAACAGCGCGATGAAGCTGACGAACGTCATGGCGGCGGCGAGCCGGGTCCATTTGACCCGGTCCAGACGTTCGTACGACCGCCACGCGTGCGTCTGCATCAGACGTGTCAGCCACGGGCCGATCACGGGGAGGTTCTTCAGCCAGTCCATGATCGGACTTGTGCCCGCTCAGGCGCCGCGTCAACACCGCGTTTCTACGACAGAACGCCCATAAGCGGACGATACAGTCGTCTGCCGTGAAGATCGCCCCCGGCGCGGCCCCCCGTCCCGTCTCCCGTCCCGTCCGTTCCCTGGCCCGGCTGGTCCCCCGGCTCACCGATCCGGGACCCGGCCGGCTGCCGCGCTCCGTGCTGGTGCTCGGCGGCACCTCCGAGATCGCGCTGGCCACCGTGCGGCGGCTGATCGCGCGCCGTACCCGCACGGTGTGGCTGGCGGGCCGGTCCGCGCCCGCCCTGGCCGAGGAGGCGGCCCGGCTGCGGGCACTGGGCGCCGAGGTGCGCACGGTCGCCTTCGACGCGCTCGACTGCGGCGCGCACGAGAGCGTGCTCGGCAAGGTGTTCGCCGAGGGCCCCGTCGACCTGGTGCTGCTGGCCTTCGGCGTCCTGGGCGACCAGGCGTACGACGAGCGGGAGCCGCTGAACGCGGTGCACGTCGCCCAGACCAACTACTCCGGCGCGGTCTCGGCGTCCCTGGTGGCCGCGCGCGCCCTGCAGAACCAGGGGCACGGCTCCCTGGCCGTCCTCTCCGCGGCCGCCGCCGAACGGGCCCGCCGCACCGACTTCATCTACGGCTCCAGCAAGGCGGGCCTGGACACCTTCACCCAGGGCCTGGGCGACGCGCTGTACGGGACGGGCGTGCACGTGATGCTCGTACGCCCCGCGTTCGTGACGTCCCGGGCCACGGCGGGCCGCGCGGTGCCGCCGCTGGCGAGCACGCCGGGCGAGGTCGCCACCGCCGTCGAGCTGGGCCTGCGGCGGCACTCGGAGACCGTGTGGGTGCCGGGCGCGCTGCGGGCGGTCACGACGGCGCTGCGGCATCTGCCGCGCGGGCTGTACCGGCGGCTGCCGCTGTAGCGGGGCGGGCGCCCGGGGCAGGCGGGAAGGTGACGACAGGTCCTGAGGACCTGTCCTAGCGGGCGGGCAGGGTGCCGCGGTCGACGGGGGCCGCCTGCGGGGGCACCACCGCGCGGCCGCCGAAGGAGAACTCCCGCAGCTTGCGCCACACCCCGTCGGGGCCCTGCTCGTGCAGCGCGAAACCGGTGCACGTCCAGGCGGCCTCGTACCCGGCCAGCTCCGCGAAGGCGCGGTCCATCGCGGCCTCGTCGATGCCGTGCGCGACCGTGACGTGCGGGTGGTACGGGAACTGGAGTTCGCGGGCCACCGGCCCGGAGGCGTCCCGGACCCGCTCCTGGAGCCGGGCGCACGCCTCGGCGCCCTCGACGACCCGGACGTACACCACCGGCGACAGCGGCCGGAAGGTGTCGGTGCCGGACAGCCGCATCGGGAAGGACCGCCCGGCCGCCGCCACCTCGGTCAGATGGGCCTCGACGGCCGGCAGCGCGGCCCGGTCGACCTCGGTCGGCGGGAGCAGGGTGACATGCGTGGGGATGCCGTGAGCCGCGGCGTCGCCGAAGCCCGCGCGCCGCTCCTGGAGCAGGCTGCCGTGGGGCTCCGGGACCGCGATCGACACACCGATCGTTACGGTCCCCACGTCGTCTCCTGTCGTCGTGCCGATGTGGTCTCTGCTCTGCTGTCCGTGCCGTCCCCGCGGGCGAGGGCCGGGCGGGCTCGTGCCGTCTCGTGCGCTCTCGCGTCTTCCCGGCCGTTTCGTCCCGGCCGTCCGGCTATCGACTGTACGGCCACGGCCCGGCGATGGGCAGGCGCAGCCGCAGTGATGTACGGCGCTTCGTACGGGACGGTCGCGAGCGGGGGTGCGCCTCAGTGCTTGGCCGGCAGGAAGCCCACCCGGTCGTACGCGTGGGCGAGGGTCTCCGCGGCGACGGCGCGGGCCTTCTCGGCGCCCTTGGCCAGGATCGCGTCCAGCGTCTCCGGGTCGTCCAGGTACTGCTGGGTCTGCTCGCGGAACGGCGTCACGAACTCGACCATGACCTCGGCCAGGTCCGTCTTGAGCGCGCCGTACCCCTTGCCCTCGTACTTCTCCTCCAACGCGGGGACGCCCGTGCCGGTGAGCGTGGCGTAGATCGACAGCAGGTTGCTGACGCCGGGCTTGGCCTCGGGGTCGAAGCGGATGACCGTGTCGGTGTCGGTGACCGCGCTCCTGACCTTCTTCGCGGTGGTCCTCGGGTCGTCGAGCAGGTTGATGAGGCCCTTCGGCGTGGACGCCGACTTGCTCATCTTGATCGACGGCTCCTGGAGGTCGTAGATCTTCGCCGTCTCCTTGAGGATGTACGCGGAGGGGACGGTGAAGGTCTCGCCGAAGCGGCCGTTGAAGCGCTCGGCCAGGTCGCGGGTCAGCTCGATGTGCTGGCGCTGGTCCTCGCCGACCGGCACCTGGTGGGCCTGGTAGAGGAGGATGTCGGCGACCTGGAGGACGGGGTAGGTGAACAGGCCGACGGAGGCCCGGTCGGCACCCTGCTTGGCGGACTTGTCCTTGAACTGGGTCATCCGGGACGCCTCGCCGAAGCCGGTGAGGCAGTTCATGACCCAGGCGAGCTGGGCGTGCTCGGGCACATGGCTCTGGACGAACAGCGTGCAGCGCTCCGGGTCGAGACCGGCGGCCAGCAGCTGGGCGGCGGCCAGCCGGGTGTTGGCGCGCAGCTCGGCCGGGTCCTGCGGGACCGTGATCGCGTGCAGGTCGACGACCATGTAGAAGGCGTCGTGGGACTCCTGGAGGGCCACCCACTGGCGGACGGCGCCGAGGTAGTTGCCGAGGTGGAACGAGCCTGCGGTGGGCTGGATTCCGGAGAGCACGCGAGGTCGGTCGTTGGCCATGCTCACCATTCTCTCAGGTAACGGCCCCCGATCCGGAACTGGTCCGAAACAGCCGCGGCCCGAATCGCCTGCCGGTGTGCAACAGCCTCACCGGACGGCCGCCCCCGGCGCGAGGGAGGCGGCCGCGGGCCGGTGATCAGCCGAGGTCGATCTCCGGGTAGAGCGGGAAGCCCGCCACGAGGTCGGAGGCCCGGTGGGCGATCTCCTCGGCGGTCTTGCCGTCCAGGACGTGCTGCGCCTTGGACGGGGCGCCCTTGGCGGTGGTGCCGGGCTCGGTCGCGGTCAGCACGCGGTCGATGAGAGCGGCGACCTCGTCCATCTCGGCGGTGCCGAGCCCCCGGGTGGTCAGCGCGGGCGTGCCGACCCGGATGCCGGAGGTGTACCAGGCGCCGTTGGGGTCGGCGGGGATCGCGTTGCGGTTGGTGACGATGCCGGAGTCCAGCAGCGCGGCCTCGGCCTGGCGGCCGGTCAGCCCGTAGGAGGAGGCGACGTCGATCAGGTTGAGGTGGTTGTCGGTGCCGCCGGTCACCAGGGTGGCGCCGCGCCGCGTCAGGCCCTCGGCCAGCGCGCGGGAGTTGTCGACGACCCGCCGGGCGTAGTCCTGGAAGGAGGGCTGCCGGGCCTCCGCCAGGGCGACCGCCTTGGCGGCCATGACGTGCGGGAGCGGGCCGCCGAGCACCATCGGGCAGCCGCGGTCGA
This sequence comes from Streptomyces sp. SAT1, assembly GCF_001654495.1. Taxonomy (GTDB): domain Bacteria; phylum Actinomycetota; class Actinomycetes; order Streptomycetales; family Streptomycetaceae; genus Streptomyces; species Streptomyces andamanensis. Next base: position 4,471,592 of record NZ_CP015849.1, on the reverse strand, counting down.
CCTGGTCCTTGAGGGAGTCGTCGCACAGGACCATGCCGCCGCGCGGGCCGCGCAGCGACTTGTGGGTGGTGGTGGTGACGATCTGGGCGTGCGGGACCGGGTCGAAGTCGCCGGTGAGGACCTTGCCCGCGACCAGCCCGGCGAAGTGGGCCATGTCGACCATGAGCGTGGCGCCGACCTCGTCGGCGATCTCGCGCATGATCCGGAAGTTCACCAGGCGGGGGTAGGCCGAGTAGCCCGCGACGATGATCAGCGGCTTGAACTCGCGGGCGGTGGCGCGCAGGGCCTCGTAGTCGAGGAGGCCGGTGGCCGGGTCGGTGCCGTAGGAGCGCTGGTCGAACATCTTCCCGGAGATGTTCGGGCGGAAGCCGTGGGTGAGGTGGCCGCCGGCGTCCAGGGACATGCCCAGCATGCGCTGGTTGCCGAAGGCGGCGCGCAGCTCGGCCCAGGCCGCGTCGTCGAGGTCGTTGACCTGGCGGACGCCGGTCTTCTCCAGGAAGGGCGCCTCGACCCGGTCGGCGAGGACCGCCCAGAAGGCGACCAGGTTGGCGTCGATGCCGGAGTGCGGCTGGACGTAGGCGTGGCGGGCGCCGAACAGCTCCCGGGCGTGCTCGGCGGCCAGCGACTCGACGGTGTCGACGTTGCGGCAGCCGGCGTAGAAGCGGCGGCCGACGGTGCCCTCGGCGTACTTGTCGCTGAACCAGTTGCCCATCGCGAGCAGCGTGGCCGGGGAGGCGTAGTTCTCGGAGGCGATCAGCTTGAGCATCTCGCGCTGGTCGGCCACCTCCTGGCCGATGGCGTCGGCGACGCGCGGTTCGACGGCGCGGATCACGTCGAGCGCGGCGCGGAAGGCGGTGGACTCGGTGGACAGGGGCGCGGGCATCTGGGGACCTCCGGACGTGGCGTCGGCGTTCACGGGACGGCCCAGGCGCACGGCACAGATGCTGCTCGGGCCGCTTCCCGATGGTCGGTCCCATCTTCGGGTCCCGGCGTCCCGCCGGGGCCCAGCGCGCCAGTCACGGCCCTCGGCCAGCCTACCGGCCGGTGCCGGGACGGACGCCGCGGCGTCCACCATGCGGGCGGGGCGCGGCGTCCGTCCGGGCGGGCGCGTGTCAGGCGCCGTCGGTCCCGGTCGTGCCGGTCCCGGTCGCTTCGGTGATGCTCCAGCGGCCGACCTCGCGGTAGGACGAGTCGTGGACGGCGGAGCCGTCACCGGGTTCGAGGGCGTAGTGGTGGAGGTTGCCGCCCCAGTAGCGCAGGATGCGGCCCAGTTCGCGGGCCCGCTCCTCGGGCGGCTGGGCCGGGTCCATCGTGACCTCCAGAAGGAACTGCACGTCCGTCGTCTCCCATCGGGTGGCGGGTTCGGGGGCCGGATCCGGTGGTTTCCATTGTTTCATTCAAGTGCTTCTTGGCACTTGGCGCAGACTGTCCGCAGGTGGGCCGGGTCGGCTGCCCGGAAAGTCTCAACCAGTGGGGAGGACTCACGTGGAGGACCGGGTGCGGATCGCCGCGCTGGCGCGGGCGGCGGGGGTGTCGGTGCAGCAGATCCGCGTCTACGCCGACGGCGGGCTGCTGCCCCCGGCCGGGCGCACCGCGTCCGGCTACCGGGTCTTCACGGCCGTGCACGCCGAGGCGCTGGCGGCGCTGCGGGAACTGGCCGCCGGGCACGGCTGGCCGGCCGCCCGCACGGTCATGCGGGCCGTGCACGCCGGGGACCTGAGGGCGGCGCTGGCCGCCGTCGACGCGAGCCACGGCGCCCTCGACCGGGAACGCTCCGGGCTGGCCGCCATGGGCGAGGCGCTGGCGTCGGTCCTGGCCGGCGGCGCGCTCGCCCCGGCCGCCGGGCGCCGCGCGCCGCGCATCGGGGAGGCGGCGCGCGCCGTGGGGGTGAAGCCGCCGGTGCTGCGGCTGTGGGAGGAGCGCGGACTGCTGCGGCCGGACCGGGAGCCGGGCACGGGCTACCGCCGCTACCCGCCCGCGGAGCTTGAGGCGGCGCACGTCGTGGCGCTGCTGCGCCGGGGCGGCCACCCGCTCGCGGCGGCCGGACCGGTCCTGGAGGCGCTGCGCGCGGGCGGCGGCCCGGACCGGATCCGCGACGAACTCGCCGCCCGCCGGGAGCGGTTGCACGAACGCAGCAGCCGCCGCCTGGCCGCGTCCGCGGCCCTGCACGGCTATCTGCGCACCCTCGGCCACCTCACCTGAGCCGCCTCACCTGAGCCGACGCCCGGCGCCGGTCCCGGCCGGTGCGCTCAGAGGATCACGTGCGGGACGAAGCGGGCGTACTCGTCCGTGATCAGACCGGACGACTCCCGGATGCCGAGACCGGCGGACTCGTCTTCGACGACCCAGGCGCCCAGGACGACGTGGTTGCCGTCGAAGGCGGGCAGCGGGGCGAGCGCCTGGTAGCAGCACGCCTCGTCCTCCGGGACGGACGCGGGCGCGGGCTCGGTGCCCGGCTCGTGCACCGTGACGCCCTCGCCCTCGCGGCCGAGCAGCGGCTTGGCCACGTAACCGCTGGTGTCGGCCAGTTCGCGCGGGCCGTCGAGGTAGGCGGGGAGCAGATTGGGGTGGCCGGGGTACAGCTCCCAGAGGACGGCCAGCAGCGCCTTGTTGCTCAGCAGCATCTTCCAGGCGGGCTCGATCCACAGGGTGGAGCCGGTGCCGCCGCCGTTGTCGAGGGTGTCCAGGACGTGTCCGCCGAAGCGGTCGGTGGTCAGCCACTCCCAGGGGTAGAGCTTGAAGACGCTGCGGATGAACCGCAGCCCGTTGTCCACGAACCGCTCGGACAGCGGGTCCCAGCCGATCTCCTCCACGGAGATCCACTCGGTCTCCAGGCCCGCCTGCTCGGCGGTCTCCTTGAGATAGGCGACCGTCATCAGGTCCTCGCCCAGCTCGTCCTCGGCGGAGTGCGCGAAGTGCAGCGGGGCGCCCGGCGGGAGCAGCCTCGCCTGCTTCCGCCACGCGGCGACGAGCCGGTCGTGCAGGGAGTTCCACTGGTCGGCGCCGGGGAAGCGGTCCTCCATCCAGAACCACTGCGGGGAGGCCGCCTCGACCAGCGAGGTCGGGGTGTCCGCGTTGTACTCCAGCAGCTTGGCCGGTCCCGTGCCGTCGTAGCGCAGGTCGAAGCGGCCGTAGACGGAGGGGAGTTCGGCCCGCCGGTGCCAGGACTCGGCGACCGCGGCGGCGACCCGCGGGTCGGTGATGCCGAGGTCGGCGAACCGCCCGGTGGCGACGATGTGGCCGGCCGCCGCCAGGCACATGCGGTGCAGTTCCTCGACGACGTCCTCCAGCGCCTCCACCTCGGGCAGCGAGAAGACGTAGCAGGCGCTCTCGTCCCAGTAGGGCCGCAGCGAGTCGTCGGGATGGCGGGTGAGCGGGTAGATCAGGCCCTGCGCCTCGACGGTCTGCTGCCAGCCGGGCCGGGGTTCGAGGGTGCGGCGTTCCATCTCCGGCCTCAGCCGCCGGACTTGCCGTGGCCGCCGCCGAAGCCGCCCCGGTCGACGCCGCCGTGGCTGCCGCCGGACACGGATCCGGAGCTGGAGCCGGACCCGCCGGAGCTCTTGCGCGGCTTGGTGAACGAACCGCCGGTGACCCAGCCGCTCTTCTTCTTGCCGCCGTAGTACCAGGCGCTGTTGTACGAGGACTTGGTGGTCTTGCAGTTCTTGTCCGCGACGACCTTGTAGCCCTTGGACAGCGAGTAGCTGCCGCGGTCCACGCACCGCTTGTCCGGGGCGGAGGAGCAGGAGGTGAGCGCGGCGGCCAGCAGCCCCATGCCCCCCAGGACGACCGTGCCCGACCGAAGCCGCCGTCGTGTGTCCGCCATGTCCCTGTCTCCCCGTCGCAGTCGTCGTGTGGTGCCGTGCCGGTACGTGCTGTCGTTGTTCACGGCCGGAACCCGGTGGCCGGTTCCCGGCCGTCGCGCGTCGGACAGCCTAGAGAGGGACGGGAACACCGGTGCGGGCGGCCCCGTGCCGCCGCGCTCGCCTAGAGTCGCTTCGTGCTCCTGGGAATGGTGTGCGCGCTCGGCGCGGCGGTGTGTTTCGGTACGGCGACGGTGTTCCAGGCGGTCGCCGCGCGGGCGGCGGCCGGTGCGGACGGCGTCCAGGCGGGTCCGGGCGGTGACGCGGCGCTGCTGCTGCGGGCGCTGCGGCAGTGGCGGTACCTGCTGGGCCTCGGTCTTGACGGGGTCGGTTTCGTGCTCCAGATCGCGGCGCTGCGCTCACTGCCGATCTACGCGGTGGGCGCGGCCCTGGCCTCCAGTCTGGCGGTGACGGCGGTGGCCGCGGCCCGGCTGCTGCGGGTGCGGCTCAGGGGCACGGAGTGGGCCGCGGTGGCGGTGGTCTGCGCCGGGCTCGCCCTGCTGGGGCTGGCCTCGGGCGCCGAGGGCGACAAGCCCGGTTCCGCCGCGCTGAAGTGGGCGATGCTCGCCGCGGGCCTCGCCGTGCTGGCGCTGGGCGCGGTGGCGGGGCGGCTGCCCGAGCGCGGCCGGGCGCTGCTGCTCGGCCTGGGCGCGGGCCTCGGCTTCGGCGTGGTCGAGGTGACGGTCCGGCTGATCGACTCGCTCGCCCCGGCGACGCTGTTCACCAACCCGGCGGCGTACGCCCTGGTCCTGGCCGGCGGTGCCGCCTTCCTGCTGCTCACCACCGCCCTCCAGCGCGGCTCGGTGACCACGGCCACCGCCGGTATGGTGCTGGGCGAGACGCTCGGCCCGGCGGCGATCGGCGTGGTGTGGCTCGGCGACCGCACCCGGGACGGGCTGGCCTGGCTCGCGGTGCTCGGCTTCGCGGTCGCGGTGGCCGGGGCACTGGCCCTGGCCCGCTTCGGCGAGGCACCGACGCCCGAGCCCGCACAGGACCAGGAACCGGCCGGCTCGGCCTGAACCCGCCCGGCACGACACCCTGCCCGGTCCCGGCCGCCGCCTCCACCTCCGCCCCGGCGCAGGCCATCTCAGCCGTCCCCGACGCCCCAGCCGCGCCGACCGAGCCAGCCGCTGCGGCCGCCACGGCCGTTCCGGTCGCCACGGCAGCTCAGGCCCCACGGCTGCCTCGCACCGCCTGGCGCTGCCTCGCCCGTCACGGACACCACGGCCAGACCAGCGGCCCCAGGCATCACGGCAGCCCCGAGCGCCACGAAAATCCCTGGCACCACGGCAACCCCAGCCGGATCGGCAGCCGCCCCGCAGGCAGCCGCCCCGCAGGCAGCCGCCCCGCAGGCACCCGCCCCGCAGGCACCCGCCGCGCAGGCACCCGCCCCCGCTCAGGGCAGCACCCGGCACAGTGCGTCCAGGGCCCCCGACCAGGCGTGGTCGGGCGGGGTGCCGTAGCCGACGACCAGGGCGTCCAGTGGGGGCACGGTGGCGTCCGCGTGGCGGAAGCGGGACAGGCCGTAGAGGGTGAGGTCCTGCCAGGCGGCGGCCTGCACCACCGCCTGCTCGGTGCCCGGCGGCAGCCGCAGCACGGCGTGCAGTCCGGCGGCGATGCCGGTGGGGCGGACCGCGGGGGCGGCGGTGGCCAGCGCCGCCACCAGGGCGTCGCGGCGGCGCCGGTAGCGCAGCCGGGCGGCGCGCACCTGGCGGTCGTAGGCACCGGAGGTGATGAACTCCGCCAGCGTCAGCTGGTCCAGCACCCCGCAGACCTCGGCGTGCCCCTTGGCCAGGACCGCCGCCTCGGCGAGGTCCGGGGGCAGCACCATCCAGGCCAGCCGCAGGCCGGGGGCCAGGGACTTGCTCGCGGTGCCCAGATAGACGACGTGGCCGGGGTCGAGGCCCTGGAGCGCGCCGACCGACTGGCGGTCGTAGCGGAACTCGCCGTCGTAGTCGTCCTCCAGGACCAGCCCGCCGGTGCGCCGCGCCCAGTCGGTGACGGCCGCGCGCCGGTCCGGGGGCAGGGCCACGCCCATCGGGAACTGGTGCGAGGGGGTGAGCAGGACCGCCCCGGTGCCGGGCGGCGGTGCGACGACCGTGCCGCGTTCGTCGAAGGGCAGCGGGCGGGTGCGCAGACCGGCCCGGGTCAGCAGGTCCCGGTGCAGGTCGAGGCCGTACGACTCGACGGCGACGGTGTCCGTGCCGCGCCCGCGCAGCACCTCCCCGAGGATCCGCAGACCGTGCGCGAACCCGGCGCACACCACGATGTGCTCGGGGCCGGTGCGCACGCCGCGCACCCGGGCGAGATACCCGGCCAGCGCGGTGCGCAGCTCGGCCGTGCCGCGCGGGTCGCCGTAGCCGAGGACGTGGTGCGGGGCCGTGGTGAGCGCGCGGCGGGCCGCCCTGAGCCATGCGGCGCGGGGGAAGGAGGCCAGGTCGGGGCTGCCGGGGCGCAGGTCGTGCCGGGGGCGGTGCGGGGTGCGGTGCGGGCCCGGCGGGGCGGTGGCGGAAGCGGCGACCGCCCGGTCGGCGACCTGGGTGCCGGAGCCCTGGCGTGCGGTGAGCCAGCCCTCGGCGACGAGGTCGGCGTAGGCGTCGGCGACGGTGTTGCGGGCGACGCCGAGGTCGGCGGCGAGGCTGCGGGAGGACGGCAGCCGGGTGCCGGGGGCGAGCCGGCCGGTGCGGACCGCCTCCCGCAGGGCGTCGGTCAGTCCGCGCCGCACCCCGGGACCGGCCGGTTCCAGATGGAGGTCGACGCCCAGAGTGGCCCATGTTCTCGCCATGGAAATGGACCATACTCCTGGGACGCTTCGCGCCTAGGGTCGAGCACATGAGCTCTGAAGCGGAAACCGTCGACACCCCGTACGCGGCCGAGCAGGCGCCCCGCCTGTCCTGGCACCAGTACGCCCCCGAGGTCTACAAGGCCATGATCCGCCTGGACACGGCCGCCAAGCAGGGGCTCGAACCCCGGCTGTACGAGCTGGTGAAGATCCGGGCCTCCCAGCTCAACCACTGCGCGTTCTGCCTGGACATGCACACCAGGGACGCCCTCGCGGCCGGCGAGAGCGTGGAGCGGATCGTGCAGCTCAGCGCGTGGGAGGAGTCGCGGCACTTCTACACGGAGAAGGAGCTGGCCGCGATCGAGCTGACCGAGGCCGTGACCGTCCTGACCGACGGCTTCGTGCCGGACGCGGTGTACGAGAGGGCCGCCGGGCACTTCGAGGAGGCCGAGCTGTCCCAGCTGATCGCGGCCATCGCGGTGATCAACGCCTGGAACCGGTTCGGCGTGACCACCCGGATGGCCCCGGGCCACTACCGGCCGGAGGCGCACAAGTGAGCCGGACCCGGCTGCTGGACCCGGAGGTCTCGGGGGCGATGTCGGCGCTGAGCGCGGCGGCCAAGGAGGGGCTGGGCGATCCGGTCCTGGCCGAACTGGTCATGATCCGGGCCTCGCAGCTCAACCACTGCGCGTTCTGCCTGGACATGCACCTCGATGCCGCCCGGAAGAACGGCGAGTCGCAGGACCGGATCCAGCTCCTGAACGCCTGGGAGGAGACCGAGGACCTGTACACCGGGCGCGAACGGGCGGCGCTCGCGCTGACCGAGGCGGTCACCGTGCTGACGGACGGCTTCGTGCCGGACGCGGTGTACGAGGAGGCCGCCCGCCACTTCGACGAGGCCGCACTCGCCCATCTGATCGCGCTGATCACCGTCATCAACGGCTGGAACCGCCTGATGGTCGCCCGCCGTGTCCCGCCGGGAGGTCACCGCCCGTGAACGGCACCGAGACCTTCCGCGCCCTGCACCACGGGCGGCTGCCCGACGACCCCCTGATCCTGCCCGGCCCCTGGGACGCGGCCAGCGCCCGGGTCTTCGCGGAGGCCGGGTTCCCGGCGCTCGCCACCCCCAGCGCAGGCGTCGCCGCGTCCCTCGGGTACGCCGACGGGGACGTCCCGGCCGACGAGATGTTCGCCGCGGTGGCGCGGATCGCGCGGGCCGTGGACGTACCGGTGTCGGCGGACGTCGAGGGCGGCTACGGGCTGCCGGCGAAGGAGCTGGTGGAACGGCTGCTGGAGGCGGGCGCCGTGGGCTGCAACCTTGAGGACTCCGACGGGGGTGTCCTCAAGGACCCGCGGGAGCACGCCGACTACCTCGCCGAGGTCCGCGCGGCCGCCGGCGACCGGCTCTTCCTCAACGCCCGCGTCGACACCTTCGTGCACGGCGACGGCGATCCCGGCCGGGCCATCGGCCGGGCCGGGCGGTACGTGGCCGCGGGCGCGGACTGCGTGTACCCGATCCTCGCCCCCGAGGACGCCCTGCCCCTGCTGCGCGCCGGTATCCAGGGCCCGCTGAACGCCCTGCACCGCCCGGCCCCCGGCGCCCCTTCCCCCGCCGCCCTCGGCGCCACCCGCGTCACCTTCGGCCCGGGGCTCCAGCGCCGCACGGCCCAGGCCCTGCGGGAGATCGCGGACGGGCTGCTGCGGCAGGGACCCGGGACGCTTCCGCACACGGGGTGATCCGGGTCAGCCCGCGAACCAGCGGACCGGCCCCGGCGCGAGGTTCTGGTAGGTGTGCTTGGTCTCGCGGTACTCGGCCAGGCCGGTGGGACCGAGTTCGCGGCCGAGGCCGCTCTTGCCGAAGCCGCCCCACTCGGCCTGCGGCAGGCAGGGGTGGAAGTCGTTGATCCAGACCGTGCCGTGGCGCAGCCGGCCCGCCACCCGGCGGGCGCGGCCCGCGTCGGCGGTCCACACCGCCCCGGCCAGGCCGTACTCGGTGTCGTTGGCGAGCGCGACCGCCTCCTGCTCGGTGCGGAAGGTCTCCACGGTGAGGACGGGTCCGAAGACCTCCTCGCGGACGGCCTTCATCTGGCGGTGGCAGCGGTCGAGGACGGTCGGCTCGTAGTAGAAGCCGGTGGCGGGCCGGTAGGCGGCGGGCTCGGGGCGCCTGCCGCCGCAGCGGGCCACGGCGCCCTCGGCGAGCGCGGCGGCCACGTACGCCTCCGTACGGGCGCGCCGCTCCTCGGAGACGAGCGGGCCGCACTCGACGCCGGGCTCGGTGCCGCGGCCCAGCCGGATGTGCCGGGCCCGCTGGGCGAGTTCGGTGACGAAACGTTCCTTCAAGGACTCCTCGACGATCAGCCGGGAGCCCGCCGAGCAGACCTGGCCGCTGTGCACGAAGGCCGCGTTGAGGGCCTGGTCGACGGCGGTGTCGAAACCGTCGTCGGTGGCGCAGGCGTCGGCGAAGACGACATTGGGGTTCTTGCCGCCCAGCCCGAGGACGACCCGTTTCACGGTGGCCGCCGCGGCACGGGCCACCTCGGTGCCCGTGGCCCGGCAGCCGGTGAACGAGACCAGGTCGACCCCGGGATGCCCGGCGAGCCGGGCGCCGGCCGTGCGGCCGGGCCCGGTGACGAGGTTGGCCGCACCGGCGGGCAGCCCCGCCTCGGCGAGCAGCTCGACGAGCGCGACGGTCGTCAGCGGGGTCAGCTCGCTCGGCTTGACCACGAAGGTGTTGCCCGCGGCGAGCGCCGGGGCGATCTTCCAGCTGGCCTGGAGCAACGGGTAGTCGCAGGACGTGATCAGCGCGCAGACGCCGGTCGGCTCGTGCCCGACGACGCTGTGGATGTCGGGCGAGCCCGCGTCCACGACCCGGCCGGGGGCCTCGGCGGCGACCAGGTCGGCGAAGTGGCGGAAGGCGTCGGCGACGCAGTCCACGTCGACCCGGCCCTCCTCCAGCGTCTTGCCCGCGTCCCGGCTCTCCAGCAGGGCGAACCGCTCGCGGTCGCGCAGCAGCAGAGCGGCGACGCGGCGCAGCAGTTCGGCGCGGGCGGCGACCGGAGTGCGCGGCCAGGCGCCCTCCCCGCCGTCGAAGGCGTGCCGGGCGGCCTCCACGGCGAGGTCCACGTCCTGGGCGCCGCCCTCGGCGACCACGGCGCACACGGTCGCGTCCGCGGGGTCGAGGATGTCGCGCGTCGCGCCGGAGTACGCCTGGCGCCACTCCCCGCCCATGTGCAGGGTGGGGTGTGCCGGGCGCCGGGCGGGATGCGCCGGGCGCCGGGCGCTGCCCGCCTCATCCGTCTCCTCCGGTCCGACCGGCTTGTCCGGCACTGCCTTCCGCTCCCTCACGGTCGCCGGGGTGACGCGGATGCCACCCCCGGGGCCGGGGGCATCTGCCCTCTTCTCCCGGCTCCCATGCGTGATCGGCGGGCGAACGTGCCGCGTGTCACGGATCTTGGCCGCTTACGGGCACAAAACGCGCGGCGGGCGCCACCGGGGCGGGCGCGGCGGCGGGGCTCAGCCGGTGGGCGCCGGGCACACCGCGCCCGGCGGGCAGAACCAGCCCAGCGCCGTGGTGAGAGCGGCCAGCGCGCCGCCCCCGCTGTCCGAGTCGGGCCCGTAGGAGGCGATGGCGTAGACCTTGCCGTCGGCGGCCGCGAACCGCTCGTCGTAGACGTGCCAGGTGCCGATGTCCGGCTGGCCCTTGAGCGAGTCGGCGACGTACTCCAGACGCGTGCCGCTCACCCCGTCCGTCCGCACGTGGTCCAGGGCCAGCGCCCGGAAGCCGGAGGGCTTGGGGACCGCGTCGGAGAGGTAGAGCGTGAAGGAGGCGTCGGGCGAGTCCTCCGCCACCTGGTAGACCTGGATCCGCCGGTGGCCGGAGCCGCTGCTGTAGTTGACGATGTCGATGCCGAACTGGGAAGCGACCGTGTGGCGTTCCCAGTCGTCGGGCACGGCGATCCTGAAGCCCTCCGGGTCGTCCCGGACGGTGTACCCGGCGGGGGGCTCCGCCGTGGCCGCTCGCGTGGCCGGATCCGGCTCCTGGCCGCCGGTGCCCGTCTCGCCGGAGGCGTCCGTGGACCACGACGGCTCGGGCCAGGAGGCCGGGGTGGACATGTCCACGGCCGGCGCGGCCTTGTCGTCGTCGCTCCCGCCGCCGAGGCTCAGCGTCACCACCAGGGCGACGACGCCGGTCCCGGCGGCCGCGGCCGCCGCCGTCCACAGCCTGCGGCGGCCGTGGGCGCCGGGCACGGCCGGTGCGGACGGCGGTCCCGACACGGTCCACCGGCCGGCGGGCGCGTCCGGGTCCCGGACCGGTCCCGGCGCCGGCACGTCCGGTGCATGGCCGGGCCGGGCGGGCGGCGGCGATGTCGCCACGGGCGCGCCCCGCCTGCCGTTCTCCCAGCGCTGGGTCTCCTCGTTCCAGTACCGGCCGCCCCCGTGCACCACCACCGTGTTCTCCTTCCCCCGTCCGCGTCTGCCGTCCGGGCGGGCCGCCCGGCAGGTCACATGCCGAGCAGTCCGGCCACCGATCCGGCCGAGGCGAAGACGGCCAGCACCGACTGGGCGTCGGCGAGCAGTTCGCGCAGCCGCTGCCGCCTGCTCTCCCCCGCGCTCCCGGTACGGGTGATCTCGTCCTCGGTGTCGGCCAGCGCCGCGTCCAGGTCCCGGCTCCGGTCGCTCGCCCGGACCCGTTGCAGATCGGCCCGCAGCTCCCGGACCGCGGCGAGCAGTTCCTCCGCCGCCGCGTCGCGCGGGGCCGCCGTGCGGTGGCTCTCGGCGTGCGCGTGGCTGCCGATGGCGAACGTGCTGTGCGAGACGTCGCCGATGCGGACGCCGGGCTCATCAGCCGTGGTCATCGTGGCTGTTTCCCTTCTGCGGCGCGAAACCGCCGGTGGTCGCCGAGGATCCGGCCCGCGCGTGCGTGCCGATGGCGAACGTGCTCTGGGCGACGGAGTCGATGTGCACCCCGCCGTTGCTGATGTTGACGACCTTCTGCACGAACTCCCCGGTCTGGTAGCCGTGTTCGGACAGGGCCGTGCGGACGCCGTGGGCGATGCGGTCCTGGACGCTGCGCAGATAGCGGTCGACGTCCATCTGCTGGAAGGTCGATCCGGAGTCGGCGGCGCCCAGTTCCCGTACGGACAGCGCCGGGCCGTCGGGCAGGGCGTCCGCGTAGCCGCCGGTGAGCAGCTGCCAGGCGTGGCCCGCCGCCCGGCACAGGGTGAGGAAGGAACTCGTCACCGAAAGGGGCACCTGCCCGGCGGCCCAGGTCGCCTTGCCGAGCCAGCCGTTGGCGCGGAACCGGTGGGCCGTGCGGTCGGCGTCCTTGAAGTCCTCGCGGACCGGCATCAGCACATGCGGGGCGATCTCCAGCATGAGCATGCGCCCCTGGGTGTGCACCCGGATGTACACGGTGACGACCAGCTCCTCCTCCCAGCCGCCGACCCGCACTCGCAGGAAGTGCCGCCGCTTCTCGGCGCCCTCCTCGACGGCGCGGTCCCGGTGCTCCTCGAACGCCTCCCGGCTGTAGGGGGCGTCCTGCCGCAGGGACAGGCCCTCGGCGGGCAGGAACACGCACTCGTCCAGCTCCAGCCAGCGCAGCCGGTCGCGCACGGTGTGCCCCGCGTACTCCGGAGGCAGCCGCAGTCCCTCCAGGAGCGGCCGTACGGTGTCCAGGACCGTGCGGTTGCGCAGCGGGCGCGGTGTACGGCCCTCGACGGGGCGCATCTCGACGGCGAGCACCCAGGTGTCGTACGCCCGGCCCGCGCCGCAGAACGGGCGGGACTCGCGGTACATCACGAGCGGGGCGTGCTGTTCGAGCCGGATGCGTTCCTTCAGCCGCTGGAAGCGCGGGGCGTCGGCGCGCTCCGCCGGGTCGGAGGCGGCGTCCGGGAAGCGGTCCGGGGCCAGTTCGCCGCCGAGCGCGCGGGCGAACTGGCTGCGCTGGACGCCCGCGGCCACGGCGACCGCCAGGAACAGCACCAGCGCGAGCCACGCCTGGAGCGCCGTCACCCGGTCGTGGCCGCCGGCCAGCCGGGACAGGGCGGGCAGCAGGCTCAGCAGGAAGCTCTTGAAGCCGGTGGCCTCGTAGGTGTCCCGCTCGCTGGAGAAGGCGGCGACCACGGTGGCGAGCAGGAAGAGGGCGAACACCAGCCGGCCCAGCCAGCGCAGGGCGGCGGCCATGGCCCGGCGCTGCGCCGGTGCGCTCGGGTCCTCGCCGCGGGCGGCCACGCCCATCGCGAGCAGCAGACTGGGCAGCAGATACACCACCATCACCCCGCCGGTCAGCGGCCAGCCGACGATCCACAGGCCCACGATCCCGGCGGCCCACCCGACCTCCGTACGGCGGGCGCGCAGCGCGTGCGCGAGGACGCGGGCCGCGTCGAAGCCGAGGGAAGGAGCCACCAGGCGCTGCTCGTTGAGGTGCAGTTCCTCGATCACGCGGTCCCGGTAGGCGGGGTCCAGATAGGTCCCCGCGCACAGCAGCCGGGTGGCCTCGCTGGCGTGCGGCGGCACGGGCGGGGGCGCGTCAGGAGGCGCCGGATGCGGCTGTGGCGGCACGGACACGGTGTTCACGTGGCTCCCCCGAGGAGTGAACGGTCATCACTGCGCGTAACACTGATGGGCCATCAGCATAGGGGGCGGGCGAGCCACAGGGGAAGCGAACAGTCAAGAGGATGCCGCAGTGGCGCGAACCACACCGTGTCCGCCGGGGACGCACGCGGGCCCCGCTCCGGTCGAACCGGAGCGGGGCCCGTGCGCGGGTGCGGTGGCTCAGATGAGGCCGAGGGCGCGGACCGCCTCGCGCTCCTCCGCCAGCTCCTGCACGGAGGCGTCGATGCGGGCGCGGGAGAACTCGTTGATCTCCAGGCCCTGGACGATCTCGTACGCGCCGTCCTTGGTGGTGACGGGGAAGGACGAGATCAGGCCCTCCGGGACGCCGTAGGAGCCGTCCGAGGGGATGCCCATGGAGACCCAGTCGCCCTCGGCGGTGCCGTTGACCCAGGTGTGCACGTGGTCGATGGCGGCGTTGGCGGCGGAGGCGGCCGACGAGGCGCCGCGGGCCTCGATGATGGCGGCGCCGCGCTTGGCGACGGTCGGGATGAAGTCCTCGGCCAGCCACTTCTCGTCGTTGACGGTCTCGGCGGCGTTCTTGCCGGCGACCGTGGCGTGGAAGATGTCCGGGTACTGGGTGGCGGAGTGGTTGCCCCAGATGGTCAGGCGCTTGATGTCGGCGACCGTGGTGCCCGTCTTCTTCGCGAGCTGGGTCAGCGCGCGGTTGTGGTCGAGGCGGGTCATCGCGGTGAAGCGCTCGGCCGGTACGTCCGGGGCGGCGGCCTGGGCGATCAGCGCGTTGGTGTTCGCCGGGTTGCCGACGACCAGGACCTTGACGTCGTCCGCCGCGTGGTCGTTGATGGCCTTGCCCTGCGGCTTGAAGATGCCGCCGTTGGCCTCCAGCAGGTCGCCGCGCTCCATGCCCTTGGTGCGCGGGCGGGCGCCGACGAGCAGGGCGACGTTGGTGCCGTCGAAGGCGACGTTCGGGTCGTCCGAGATGTCGATGCCCTGGAGCAGCGGGAACGCGCAGTCGTCCAGCTCCATGGCCGTGCCCTCGGCGGCCTTCAGGGCCGGGGTGATCTCCAGCAGGCGGAGCTTGACCGGCACGTCCGCGCCGAGCAGCTGGCCGGAGGCGATACGGAAGAGCAGGGCGTAACCGATCTGGCCGGCCGCGCCGGTGACGGTGACGTTCACGGGAGTGCGGGTCATGGCGTTCTCCGTAGACAGCTGGCGGTCGGGGCGTCCCTGCCCCGGGGTGCGGGATCCCCGCGACCGGCCGCGGAGACCGGACGTCCGCCACGGTGATCGATCACGCGTACGGATGATCGATCTCTTGGCGTCAAGAGAGATCCAGCGGTCAGGCTATCGCGCATCCGGCATGCCGGATGTCCGGCCCCCTGTGGCCCGTCCCACAGAGTGAGCCGGTCACCGGCGGGGAACACGCGGGGAACACACGGGAGGCGGCCGTCCGTCCGGGAGAGGGAGAGACGGAACGGCCGCCGAATGGGGGTACCGGAGCACCGGACTCCCGTGGGGGTACGGTCCACGTGCCCCGGGCGGCGGGCCTCATGCGCACCCCACCCGGTTTCTTCTCCGGACCGGTGCGGCTCCTTCACGAACCGAGCCGAACCGAGCCGAGCCGAGCCGAGCCGCGCCGAGCCGCGCCACGCCGAGCCGCCGCCCCCGCGTGCCCGCTACTCCGTGCACCCCTTCTGGCCCGACGACAGCGTCACGCACGCCCGCGCGCCGGTGGCGTCCGCGACGGCCACCATCGGCGTGTACGCGATGCCGCCGCCCGTGGCCGGGACCGTGTCCCGCTCCGTGTGCGCGCCGACCGTGATCCGGATCTCGTCGCCCTGCCCGGCCCGGACGACCCGGCCCCAGGCGGCGCCGCAGGTCTTGCTGTAGCGGACCTCGACGAGGGCGCCGCCGATGGTGACGCTGCGGTCCGTGGTGCCCAGACCGGCGCTGCTGCACCCCATCGCCTGGGCGTCCTTGCCGGTGCAGCCGTCGGCCACGCACTTCACGCCGGGCGGCGGGCTCGGCCGGGTGGTGGCCGACGGCGAGGGCGAACGGGCCGCGCCCGCCGCCTTCTTCCCGCCGTCGCCGCCCGTGAAGTACAGGACGCCGCCGATCACCGCGAGCGTCGTGAGCATGCCCGCGAGGAACATCGCCAGCTGGCGCCGGAAGCCGCCGCCGGAGGCCGGGGCGGGCGGGGCGGGCACGGGCGGTACGGCGTTCGCGGCGCCCGCCGGGCCCGTGGCCGCGCCCGGCGGTCCCGGCAGTCCCGGCAGTCCCGGCGGGGCCACGGCCGGTGTGCCGCTGCCGGGGGTGGCGCTGTCCGGGCGGCGTACGGGGCCGCTCGCGCCGCCCGCGGCGGCGGGCACCGCCGCCGCGCCCCCGGCCGGACGGACGCCCATCGGCGCCGGACCCCGGTACCCGGCCAGGCCCCACGAGTTGACCTTCCGGTCCTTCTCTTCCTTCCGGCCCTTGTCTTCCTTCTGGCCCTTGTCTTCCTTCTGGTCCTTCGGCTTCTTCGCGCCCGCCCCGGTCCCCTTCCGTGCCCCGCTCCGCGCGTCCTCGCGGGCGTCCGCGTCCGACGCGGTCGGCTGCGGCGGCACGGTGGGGGACACGCCCGCCGGGCCCGCGATGCCCGGCGTGGGCAGCCTGGTCGCGGCGGTGGCGGTCCTGACGGCGGGCGACTCGGCCGTGGTGCCCTTGCCCGCACGGGCCCCGGGCGCGCCGCCTCGCGGGCCGCCGCCGCCCGAAG